>JAXDQI010000228.1:0-36142 GCA_034667965.1 Gammaproteobacteria bacterium | reverse complement strand
TGCGGCCTGTCATATGAAAAATGGAGATCGCCTCGGCCAGCTGGCGGGCCTGTTCTTCGAGGCTGCTCGCTGCCGCCGCAGCCTCCTCAACGAGCGCTGCGTTCTGCTGTGTCAAGCCGTCCAGTCCGCTCACGCCGCGGTTGACCTGCTCGATTTCCTCCGCCTGCCCGCGGCTAGCCTCGCTGATCTTGGCAATGATGTCGGTGACCTTCTTGACGCTACCGACAATCTCCTGAAGCGTAGCGCCCGATTCGTGCACCAGCTGTATGCCGCCTTCGATTTTGGCGGCGCTGTCGTTGATCAATTGCTTGATCTCGCGCGCGGCGTGTGCGCTTCTGCCGGCAAGACTGCGCACCTCCGATGCCACGACCGCAAAGCCGCGTCCGTGTTCGCCGGCGCGCGCGGCCTCCACCGCAGCGTTCAACGCGAGCAGGTTGGTCTGGAATGCAATTTCATCGATAACTGTGATGATGTCGACCACACGTTTGCTGGAGACGCCGATCTCATTCATGGAGTTGACGGCTTGATGCACCACCGCACCGCCCTTTTCGGCCAGGGTGCGGGTCGTCGAGGCAAGCGTACTGGCCTGTACCGCATTCTCGGCATTGCTCTTGACGGCACCCGTCAGCGATTGCAGCAAGCCCGATGTTTCTTCCAAGGCTGCGGCCTGACGTTCGGTGCGCGCCGACAGGTCGAGATTGCCGGTCGCAATCTGGTGAGACGCGACGGTAATTGAATTGCTCGCATCCTTGATGCCGGCGACGATTTCATTGAGCTTCGCGACGGTGCTGTTGGTGTCGGCTTGAACCGTCGCGAACGTGCCTTGATACGCAGCGGTAATTCCTTGTGTCAGGTCGCCACGCGCGAGACTCGATAGAACGCGTGCAATGTCGTTTAGGCCGGCATCGCTCACTTCCATCAGGCGGTTGAGGTCGACGATCATGGCGCGGAAGTCGTGCTGAAAGCGGTCCACTTCGCCGCGGGTCTTGAACTCGCCGCGGGCCGCCGCTTCCGAGAGTTTGCGAATTTCCCGGCTCACGGATTGTAAACTGTCTTTGACTCCGTCCATGGCCAGCGTGATGCTCCCCTGCTTGCCGGGAAGGCGCGCCATGTTCACCGACAGGTCGCCTGATGCATAGTGTTGAATCACGTCGAGCGCCTGGCGGGTTACCGCGATGTGGGTACTGGCGAGCTCGTTGGTCGACTGCGCCATTTCTCCATAGATGCCTGGAAAGTCGACCGCATGGATCACGTGGTCCGTGTCTCCGGCGGTGTGGGCGTCGATCATTGCTTGCTGTGCGGCAGCGAAGCTGCGGAAAGACGCGATCATGTGTTGCATGGCCCGCAGAAGCTCGCCGAGTTCGTCATTACCGGCGATCGGGATCGTGCCGTCGAGGTCTCCGCGCGCCATCGCCTTGGCCATGCCGACAGCACTGCTGATCGGCCCTGTGATCGCCGGTATGAGGAAATACGACAGGAGCACGAGCCCGACGATGATGACGCCCGCGCACGCAGCGGCGGTCACGAGTTGTCGGTTCGTGCCATGCCGCGCGCCCGCCAGATTGCCTTCGAACGCTGAGATATGCTCGTCGCGTGCATCCGTGAGATGCTTGCGCAGGGTGGCCTGTGAAGTCTGCATGGCGGTGATCGTCGAATTAATGTCGCCGTGCGTGATACCGAGCATCAACGACGCGGCAGCGATCGAGGAACGATTGTAGGTGTCGAACTCGGAGAGTAGCTGATCCGCGAGTTTCTGATGATCAGGCAGCTTGCCGAGCTCGGCCGAAGCGGAGCGGAAGGCGACCGCCTTGCCGCCGACGGCGGCGATCGCATTCTTGTCGCTGACCGAAACGGCGTACTTCAACGTCTCCTCGAGTTCTGCAGCTGCGGCGAGCATAGAATTCAGAATATTGATCGCGGGGTATTGCACGGTGTCTGCCGCGGCCAGTACCCGGCCGCCCGACGCCGAAAACCAGTAGTTGGTCGAAAGCGAGAAGACGCTCGCGAGTATTGCGATGGTCGGCAGGAGCCAGATCCGTTGCTTGATCGACATTTTCTTGAGGTCCTCGTTTTGGTTCAGGGTTTCCCTGAACACGCGGCATCATTCGATCAGTGCTATCGCCCGTGGCGTAACTGGGTAGCGGCCGCATATTCTTTAACTTGACCGGAGCAGCCAATTGAATCCGCAACCTCAATCTGACGGAGCGCGGACTTGGCGCACTTAAGATGTCATCGCCAGATCAGCCGATCTCGCGGCGTCGGTCGTCCCGCTGGGAAGATATTTCTCGAGTGTGGTGCGTAAAGTCTGCGAGTCGATAGGCTTCGTCAAGAAATCCGTCATACCAACACTTAGGCAACGTTCGCGGTCGCCAGGGAGCGCGTTTGCAGTGAGCGCGATCACCGGAAGGTGCATGGCTGCTTCGCCCGCGCCCCCGCCGCGAATCCGCGTTGTCGCCTGGTAGCCGTCCAAGTCCGGCATTTGGCAATCCATAAGAACCAGGTCCACCACGGTATCCTGCAACCGTTCGAGTGCCTCCAATCCTGTATTCGCCAGCGTTACCGACGCCCCGAGCTTTTCGAGTAAGCGCACGATGAGCTTTTGATTCACGATGTTGTCTTCCGCGACCAATACCCGCAGAGCGGCAAGCGCCCCTTTTGGATGCCCGGGTGCAGGAGAGTACTCAGCCAAAGCCGTCGCTTCGCTTAGGGCGTTGGCCATCGCATCGATGAGGGCTGCACGCTTGATCGGCTTGGTCAACACTAGAGCGCAGCCGCTCGCGATGGGCCGACTGTGCATCGACCCGCCAAGCGAGGTGATCAGGACAATCGGCGGCATCTTAAGTCCCGTCATGCTGCGCATATGGTTCGCGAGCCACAGGCCATCGTGATCCGGGAGGTCATATTCCAACAGAATCAGTTGCGGTAAATCGCCGGATTGCTGAAGAGTATTCCAGACCTGGACGGCTTCCATGGCGCAGCTGGTGAGTGTAACGCGAGCACCAGCCGAATGGAGTTGCGTCGCAAGGATACGGCGATTGATGGGATGGTCCTCAACCACGAGTACATGCTTCCCGGCGATGGGCGCCGCTCGAACTACTACCTGTGGCTGGACGGCAGTCTCCAAGGGGATTTGTACCTGGAAGCTGGAGCCCCGTCCGGGTTGGCTCTCAAGACTGATGTTGCCGCCCATTGCGTCGACTAAGCGCTTCGTGATCGAGAGGCCCAACCCGGTGCCCCCAAAACGGCGCGTCATCGAGCCATCCGCCTGAGTGAAAGGAGTGAAGAGGCGCGCGCTCTGGGCAGGGGTTATTCCAATACCGCTGTCGCGGAATTCAACGTTTACAGTGGGGCGGTTGGATCCGATGACCGCACGCGCAATGATTTGCACCTCTCCATGCTCTGTAAATTTGACGGCGTTACTGAGCAAGTTCAATACAATCTGTTTCACCCGGGCCGGGTCGCCGCGCACCAGCCGCGGGATCGCGGGGTCGATGTCGACCAGGACTTCGATCTGCTTCTCGACTGCCCGATGAATAACGGAATCGACCGTAGACTCGATCAGCGTTACCGGATCGAAATCAACACTCTCGAATTCGAGGTGCCCCGCCTCAATCTTGGAGAAATCCAAAACGTCGTTGATGAGCGACAGCAGATTCTCGCCGCTGGAGCGAGCGATTTCCGCAAACTCCCGCTGCTCTGTATTGAGGGACGTGTCGAGCAGTAAATCCGTCATCCCGATCATGCCGTTCAGGGGGGTCCTGATTTCATGACTCATGTTGGCGAGAAACTCACTTTTGGCGCGACTAGCCGCGTCCGCGACATCGCGCGCTGATCGGAGGGAATCCGCGTCGCGCTGACGTTCCGTCACGTCAGTTTCGATTATTATGTAGCCCTTGGTGGACCCATCGACTTCGCGGACCGCTTGTGACTCGATATGCGCGAAATATTCTCTGCCGTCTGCAGCGATGCTGAGGACGTCCTCACTCCACCCCTTGCCCGCCGATCGAGCGTCGCGGATGCGAGAACATGCCTCAGGATCGACGATTTCCCGATTCAACAGTTGTTCCGGCGTCCGTCCAAGAGCTGTTTTGCCGTCAAGTCCGGTCATTCGCGTGAATCCCGCGTTTAGCCACGTAATGCAACCTTCGGAATCCGTCGTCATCACCGCGCTATCGGTGTATTCGGCCACTCCTATGAGCACGGCATCGCGTTTGATCGCGGGGATAAGGAAATAGGACACTATGCTAATGACGCTCACTATGGCTATCGCAAAGGCTAACGAGGTCAAGAGCTGCCGATTCAAGCCACGGCGTGCGCCGGACAAATTACCCTTGAACGATGCTACGTAGGTCCTCCGCGCCTCAATCAAAGTGGCTTTGAGTTTCGCCTGGGAAGACTGCATGACCGCGATTGACAGGTTGACGTCGCCGCGCTTCATGTTCAGCATCAGCGAAGCAGCATCAGTGGCGGCACGATGGTAATCGCGAAACTCGACGGCTAACTGTGCGGCCAAATTTGTCTGACGGGGTAATCCGGCGAGCTCGACGGCAGCCGCATTGAAGTCGGTCACCTCGTTGTGCACGGCGGCCATCGCGTTCTTGTCATTAACCGACACTGCGTACTTCAGAAGCTCCTCGAGACCGTTTACGGACGCAAGCATGGAGTTCAAAGATCGGATCGCCGGGTACTGAACGGCGTCCGCTTCGGCGAGCACGGCGCTGGCCGACGCCGAAAACCAGTAGTTCGCGGCGAGGGATAAAATGCTCGCAAGGATTGCAATGGCCGGCAGCAGCCAAATTCGATGCTTTAGTGACATACTTGTACCTTCACTGCCGCGTAGCGCGGTGCTCGGCACCGACAATTGCCGCTGACAACTAAGTGGTTTACTTACTCGTATCGGCGTGGCAGCTCGGAACTTGACGTCCGCTCGAAAGTGATCGGTGGAACCGAAGCGCGTACGGTTCTCGAAATAATGGATCCGGAGTATGCTGCCACCCATGGTGTGCGATGGCTGCGCACGTAGGTAGCATCGCCACGACCTCGGCTCTGACCGGCTGGAAAACCCGCCATAAGGTGATTGCATGAGTCAGCCGCTGGTGTCCAACGTTTCAGATACCGCTCGCTGGGTAGCGGTGTATCGGGCATGGGAATCGGCGCGCCCGGATGCGCTGTTTCGCGACCCCTTTGCAGAGCGGCTTGCGGGTGAGCGCGGGATCGCCATCGCCAAGCTGATGCCACGACAGGCGCGTAGTGGTTGGCCGATCATCGTCCGCACCAAGCTCATTGACGACCTGGTTCTATCATCGTTGATGGAGGGATGTGATTGTGTCGTCAATCTGGCCGCTGGTTTCGACTCACGACCGTATCGCATGGCGCTCCCACCCGAACTCCATTGGATCGAAGTGGATTTCCCAGCCATGGTCGAGGAAAAACAGCGCCTGATGGGCGACGCTCAGCCGGTGTGCCGCCTCACGCGCCGTGGTCTCGATCTGTCGGACTCTGCCGCACGAGCCGTCCTTTTCGACGAAATCGCAGACACTGCTGGAAGGGCCTTGGTGATCACGGAGGGTCTGCTGCTTTATATGAACGGGGACGTGGTCCGCGCTCTCGCCTTGGATCTTGCTGATCGGTCCAGTATCCGCTGGTGGGTGTTTGATCTGGCGAGTCCGAACTTGCTTCAGATGATGCAAAAGACGATGGGGACGCAGTTGGCAAATGCTCCGATGAAATTTGCGCCTGCCGACGGCGTGGCGTTTTTTGAGGCACTGGGATGGACGACCCAAGATGTTCGACCATTCGTCCGTGAAGCGGTGCGCCTGCACCGATTGCCCTGGTTTCTCCGTCCATTTTCCCTATTTCCCGAACCGAATCCGAGACGGCTCGGAAACGCGCGATGGTCCGCCGTAATTCGGCTGGCCAAGCGCCCCCAGGGGGCGATAATAGGATGATGACCGCCACCCCTAAATCCAATCCGCGCGCCAATTCGATCCTCGATGCAATTCGCAGCCATCCGCAGCTGCCGGGTCTGGGAACGAACATCTCACGGATCGTGGCCATCGCCGACTCCGAAAACGAGTCGATCCAGGAACTCCGCGACGTCATTCTCGCGGACGTTCATTTGACCCAGCGCATCCTTGCCATTGCCAATACCGTCGGCTACCGGCTCTACTCGGGTTCGGGCGTCAGCACCGTATCCAAGGCAATCGTTGTGATCGGCTTCGAACAGGTCAAGGTCATCGCACTCGGGATGATGTTTGTTGACCAGATGCTGGATCAGGGGCGGGCAGCTGCAATGAAGGCGGAACTGATCCGGGCGCTTCAGGCTTCTCTTTTGGCGCGGGAAATGTCTCGACAACTGGCGCCCGACGACAGGGAGAAAGCCGGCATCGCGGCGCTCCTCGGAAACGTCGCCAGGCTGCTGCTGGTAATGATTGATTTCGAGCGTTTAGTGGAGATCTCGCGGCGCGTGGATGCCGGGGCCACCGAGGCGGCCGCGTCATTCGAAGTCCTCGGAATGTCGGTGGAGACCCTGACCAAGGAAGTCCTGATGCTTTGGGGAATACCCGACACGCTGGTGGCGCTCAGCACCGGAACCTCTGCTCCGGTCGAGTCCAAGCAGGTTCGACGTCTCGGCCGCATCGTCCGGTTGGCGGCAATTACCGCACAGCACCTGCGTTACCCGGAGGGTCCCGAACGCGATGCCTTGATTGGCGAGGTTCGCCGTGAATGCCTTGCCGACGGCGGCGTCTCGGCAGAGGGTTTCGATCGCTGGATGGCCGCTGCGGATGCCCAGTTACGTCCGGTACGCGCTTTGTTCAAGGTCACGATCCCGGTTCCCGCCGCGGCGGACGAGGGATTTCCCGAAGGTACCGTGATCGACACCTCTGCCCCGGTGACGGGTCAACTCAACGCGGTCGGGAAGCCCGCCAACAGCCGCGAGCTCGTCCTCTCGCGCCTTCAGGATGTTACCGACCTGATTGCCCAAGGACAGGGCTTGACCGCAACATTGCGCACAGCGCTCGAGTGTCTGCACACCGGGTTTGGTTATAGCCGCTCCATTTTACTGCTGCGCGAGGCCGGCACGCCGCGAATCCATGCGCGCCTATGGTGTGGTGACGTCACAAAGGAGCAGGCGGGTCAGCTCGAAATCGATATCGGCACACCGGGGGACCTGTTTGCAGAGGCGGTTCGGCGCGGATCGGATCTGCAGATTCAGAATGCCCGCGATCCGAAAATCGTCCCGCGCCTCCCGCCGTATTTCACCACAGCGTTTCCGCGAACCGCCAGCTTCATCGTCCTTCCCATCGTTTCGGGTGACTCGCCGATCGCCTGCATTCTGGTCGGCCGGGACGTGCCGGAAACGGGACCGATCAGTTCGGAAGACATCAGCCTGCTGAGAGCGGTGCGAGGTCAGATCATTCTGGCAATGAAGACGGTCCGTTGAACGGGTAACGCGCTTCTGTTGCGGTTTCATCGACGGCGGTAGAACCTCGCATGGCGCGGACGAGAACGGCGTACTTCGCCCGGGGGATGGGCGAAGTACGCCGGATGCCGCGATCCGTGACCTCGATCAGTTGAAGGAACCCCCCGCCGTGGCGGCGGTGGTGGCAGATGTCGACCGGCTCGAGTGCTGCGCGTCGCTCGAGTGCTGCGCGTCGAGTGATCCACCCCCGTTCCCCGAGAGCGTGTGATTGCCTGCGTTCACAGTCTGATTCATGCTGCCCGCTACGTCGGCCGAGGGGCTGGGTTTGGCAGATGCGAAGGCGGATGGAGCGGGCGGCGTCGCGGCCGCAGTCGGCGCAGGTGCGCTCGTGGGTTTTACCGGCGCCGTCATCGCGGTGGAGGCGGTTGATGCGGAGGTCAGCGACTTCGAACCCTGCGCCGCGGTGCTCGCGCTTGCCGCATTGGCGGCCGCTTGCGTCGCCGAATTGGTGACGCCGCCGCTTGCCTCGGACGCGGACGACGCCCTGCCATCGACCTTATCCGCAGTCTTGGATACGGGCTTGGTGTTCGCCGAGCCGCGCGAGTCGGTGAGGCTGCCCTGCGATCCAAAGCCACCGGCACCGCCAAGACCATTCAGGTTGCCGCCAAGGTTACCGCCGAGACCGCCTGCGCCGCCCAGGTGGCCCGCGTACGCCGGCACCGCCAAGGCCAATACCGTGGCGACCGCGGCACTTGAAAATATTTGCTTGCTGTTCATGTGTGCTCCTGTGTGGCCGCAGACATCCCGCGACCTTCACCATTGATACGACCCAGCTGGGAGGTTTCTTCCATTCCTGGCAGACAATTCCCAAATCCACTCTTCGGCGCCGATCCAGCGCAATTGCGGGTGGATCAACGGTGAATCAGCAGGGTCGGTTCGATTTGGTAATCCGCGCCCACGAGTCCAAAACCATATGTCAAGTCTCGACCCGGCGGCCCTAGGTCGACGGCGGCTTTCGCGAGTGCATCGATGGCGGCGGCCGCATCGGCGGCGTTGGGCGCGGTAAGAGCCGAGCCCAGCAGGGCGGCGACAAAGGGCGCGGCAAACGATGTACCGCGCATCGCGGTAAAGGTGTGGCCGTCGGCCGCCGCCGCCAGATCGGCGCCGGGCGCGGCAAACATGACTTGCGGTCCCCGCGCCGCTTCGATCAGTACGTGGTGATGCGCGTCGACCGCCGTGACACCGACGACATTTGGGTAGGAGGCGGGATAGAGCGGAGGAGCCGCAGGACCATCGTTGCCAACCGCCGCGACGATAATGTAACCGGCGGCGATGAGACTACCGATCACTCCAGCAGGGCGTTCTTCGGACCGACCAAACTGACATTCACGACCGGGACTCTTTCTTGCACCAACCAAGCAAACGCCGCCACCAGTGCATCCACCGCGCCGCCCGTGGGGCGGCCGCAATACACATCGGCTGCGAACAATTCGGCGTCCGGGTGCACACCGTGAAATGCCCCGCTGCGCCCGATCATTAGAGATGCCACGGCGGTCCCGTGCTCCGCGGGAATCGCGTGGTTCTCGCAGCCCCATGCATGAACCACCGACGAGCCGAACACGGGGTGAGTCACGTCGACGCCCGTATCCAACAAGCCTAAACGCACCGGGGATCGGGCGGGATTGCGCGGAGCGGGTTCGGCGGAGGGTGCAACGTAAACAGGAGAGTCGGCTGGCGTCCCGTCGCTTCCGGATCGCGCGCCGCCGCCGCTATAGATATGGTTGTAATCGTAGCTTCCGCCGGGATCGCTGTCGCGCAGGCTGCGCAGCGCTTTTTTTGTCGACATCCCTGGAGGCGCCTTGAATACACTCACGCGAATATTCATCGTGCCGATGGATCGTTCGCGGTCGACGATGAATCCGAGAGAACGAGCACGATCCACGGCAGAGTCCGTTGGCGACAGTCCGAGTATCTCGCTGCGGACAACGGGCTCGCCATTCGGATCCGTATCCACCACTTTTGGATTTGCGCGTATCAAGCGAGTGATCTCGAGGCGGCGAAGGTTACTCAATCGATCGAGGGTTCGGGACTGAGCTTGGTCAATCGTCTGCTGCAGACTCTGCAGCGGCTGGGTGGGCAGGGGAACGGAGGGCAGGCGCACTTGCGCGGTCGCCGCTGTGGCGACCATGGTCATCGCTAAGAGGTGGCGCATCGAACCTGGCATATGGGAATTCTCGCGTCGTTGGCAGCGTGGGTCAATTTGGGCGGATATCAATGGTCGACTGATACAATGGATGGAAGAAACCTCACATCTCGAACGTCTACCCCATGAATACGCACGAGACGTCGCAAAGCATCCGTGAACAAATTGTCACCTTATTGCCGCGCCTGAGACGATTTGCGCGCAATTTGACGCGTAATCCGCATGACGCGGATGATGTCGTGCAGATTGCGGTGGAGCGGGCGCTGACGCGGTTGGACCAATGGCGCAGTGATGCGCGGCTGGATGGTTGGATGTTCAAGATCGTCCGAAACGCTTGGATCGATGAACTTCGATCGCGCCAAAGGCGGGACAAGGTGTTCCTCGCCGAGGAGGCGGGCGACAACATCGGCACTGACTCGATGGCGAGGGAAACCGAGTTGCTGTCCGTACACTCGGCAATGGCTCGGTTGCCCGAAGATCAGCGGGTGGCGGTCAGTCTCGTGCTGATCGAGGGGCTGTCTTACAAGGAAGCCGCGGAGGTACTTGACGTTCCCATCGGCACATTGACCAGTCGACTCGCGCGGGGACGCGAGGCGTTGCAGGCGTTGCTGGGGAATGAAGGTGAGAGCACATGACGATATCCGATGAGACTCTCATGGCGTACGCGGATGGCGAACTCGACGCGGCGCGGCGGCTGGAGGTGGAAGCGGCCATGCGCGCGGATCCGCAGCTCGAAACGCGCATCGCCGCGCACCGATCACTGCGTCAAAAAGTACAGGAGGCTTACGCTGCAGAGCTCTCGGAGCCGGTACCGGATCGTCTGCTGACCGCCGCGAGGGGTGGCGCGGGCACGCCGGGGGGCCGGGTTGTGAATCTGCAGGACGCACGCCCGGCGATCGAAGGAAGCGCGTCTCGTGCACGGCTGCTGCGATCGCAGTGGCGAACCGGGGGGGCGATTGCCGCCAGCATAGTACTTGGCGTGGGCCTGGGGTTTTTCATGTGGGGACGTACGGAGTCGCCTCTCATGCGAAGCTCCGGCGGCGCGTTGGTGGCTGGGGGGACACTCGAGGCGGCGCTGTCGAACCAGCTTGCCGCCGAACAATCGCGGAGTTCGAGCGTGCGGATCGGTCTCAGCTTCCTGGCAAAATCCGGTGACTACTGCCGCACCTTCGCCTTATCCGGAGCGCCGTCACCGTCGGGCCTCGCGTGCCGTCATGGCGAAGAGTGGCAGGTTCTGGCGTTGACTCAGGAAGCCGACGGCGCGGCGGGCGACTCCGAATATCGAACCGCCGGTTCAGCGATATCCGCATTGATTCTAAAGTCTGTCGAGGGGCAAATTGCCGGGGAGCCGCTCGATCAAGCCGAAGAGAGGGCGGCGCGTCAGCGCGGCTGGAGATCGTCGGACCGCTAGTGTCCGGCGGCCGGGCGTAAGCGCCTAATGCAGTCTAGGGTATCGCCCTAATTGCCTCCGTGAGGCGAACCGCCTTCCCATAACTGTGATGCGCGGCCGCCCTTGGTCGGCCACCGTAGCGCCAACTGCACTCGCGCGAAAGAGACCAGTGCCGCGCCGCGTCCCTAACGCCCTTTCCACCAACACGCCTTGGAATCGATGCCGTGCACCGATTGCTCTGGATAATTTACAAGATTGGGAGACTTCATCGTGAACCGCATTTACGGCTTGGTTTGGTGCGACCGGCATAACACATTTCAACCTGTGCCTGAGACCACGAGCCGACGCGGCAAACGGTCCGGAGGCGGCA
The DNA here is from genome assembly GCA_034667965.1 of Gammaproteobacteria bacterium. Lineage (GTDB taxonomy): Bacteria > Pseudomonadota > Gammaproteobacteria > Steroidobacterales > Steroidobacteraceae > Bog-1198. Next base: position 24,756 of record JAXDQI010000228.1, on the reverse strand, counting down.
AAGCGGTGCTGGGGAGCCTCATCGCCGGCGCAGTCAGCGTGTCTGCGTACGGTGCCGGGGTTACCGTTGCGCCCACGGCATTGCCGACGGCGCCGCAGGTCACTCTCGGACACGCCAGTGTTGCCACCAAAGGCAATCAGATGCTGGTAACCGAATCGACGTCGCGCGCCGCGATCAACTGGGGCACCTTCAACATCGGGTCCTCCGCCGGGGTCACCTTCGTTCAGCCCAGTAGTTCCTCGATCATTCTCAACCGCGTGCTGTCGGGGGACCCATCGAAGATTTACGGCACTCTCACCGCCAACGGCAACGTATTCCTCATCAATCCGCAGGGCATAGTCGTGGGCCGGGGGGCCGAGGTCAATGTCGGCGGTTTGGTCGCCTCCACGCTTGCCCTATCGGATCGAGATTTTCTCGCCGGCAACTTCACGTTCACTGCAACGTCCGCGAGTGGTGCAGTCAGCAACGCCGGTGCGATCCATGTCGCGCCCGGCGGGTTTGCCGCATTGATAGGCGCAAAGGTCGACAACACGGGCTCCATCGCAGCCAAGCTCGGCTCGGTTGCTCTGGCGTCGGGTAATCAGGTGACGCTGGACTACGACGAGGGCGGTTTGCTGAAGATTGCCGTCAAGCAGGCGGCGCTCGATGCCATGGTGAGCAACTCGGGCGCGATCGTGGCCGACGGCGGCCGCATCATCCTGACGGCCAAGTCCGCCGGGGACGTGCTCGGCACCGTCGTCAACAACACGGGCGTGCTGCAGGCACAGACGCTGGGGATGCGCGAGGGTCAAATCTGGTTGCTGTCCGCCGACCCGCTCGACAACACCGGCGCCAACGGTGCCGCGGCCAACGCCGGCTCGGTGCATGATGCGGCCGGCGGTGTCGTTTCATCGGGGCAGATCGATGTCAGCGGCCATGGCGATGGCGGCGGGCAGGTCACCCTGGCAGGCACCACCGTCGCTCTGACCGGCGCCATCAAAGCCGGCGATGCCGCATCGGGCGCAGGCAGGGTTCTCATCGACTCGACCCAGGCTTCGACGCTCGAGGCGGGCAGCCTGATCGATGTCTCGGGCGCAGCGGCGGCCGGTAAGGTCGTGGTCTGGTCGGACGGCAGCACCAAGGCCCTCGGCGCCATCGATGGTCGCGGCGTCGGCGCGCGAGGCGCAGGGGCGCGAGTCGAAGTATCCGCCGCTCACGATCTGACCTTTGATGCCGACGTGACTTTGGGCGCCACGACGGCCGGTCATGCGGGAACGCTCATTCTCGACCCTGCCACACTGGAAATTGCCGCCGGATCCGGTAGCGGCTCGGCCAACAAAATCTATCAGTCCGCGCTGCAGACGCAATCCGGAAACATCGTGTTGTCCGCGACCGGACAGATCACCGTCGACGCGCTCAACAACAACCTGCTCGATCTCGCCAGCGCGACCGGCCTCAGCATCACTTCACAAAGCAGCGGCGGCATCAATTTTCTCAATGGCGCCGGAGGGGGTCCCAGCGGCATCAGCACGCACCACGCGCCGGTGACGTTGACTGCCTCGGGCAGCGGTTCCATCGACAACGTGGGTGCGATCACCACGACCGGCGGCAACATCGACTTGAGCGGCGTCTATGTCCACCTTGCCGGAGGGCTCAACGCAACCAATGGCCTGAATGCCGCCGGCGATGTCGCCATCAGCGTGTTCGGCGGCGGCATCCTTTCCGCGAGCGCGAGCGCGCTTGCCGGCGGCCACGTGCTTCTCGATGCGACCTACGGCTACGTCGGAGCGTCGGCCGCGCCGGTTTCCACGGCAACTTCCCATCTGACGATCAAGACGGGCGGCAATGCCTATGTGGCCAACACGGGCGCGCTCACGGCGCTTGCGCTGACCAGCAATCATCTCGAGGGGACGCCCGTTGGAATCGCCGTCACGGCGACGAATCTCGTGCTGACCGGGGCCGATGCCGAGGGCAACGGTACGGCTTATTCCAAAGCAGTTCGCTCCACGCAGTACAGCGCCAGTGATCCGAGCATCAGCCTTGCGGCACCGGCAGCCGTAACGATTGCCGAGGACGGTAACCTGGCCGCGGGCAGCATCAATTTGCCGCAGACCGCCGTATCGCTGGCATCGAGCCAGGGATACATCCTGGGAGGCAACAGCCACCCCATCCTCGCGAGTTCGCTCAATCTCGCTTCGCCGCTCGGCATCGGCGGTACGGATTTCAACGGCATCAATGCCGAGACGGATAGCGGCAATCCAGGCGCTCGTGGCGGCAACACGCTCCTGACGCAAGCCGGGTCCATCACGGCCAACGTCCTCGATCCTGCCGGCAACATCGCCGGCATCGCAAACTTGACCCAGCAGGGCAATTTCGTCGGCAGTGTGCAGGCCAATAAAGCGTTGCTGCAGTCCACCGGCAACATGGGCGGCGGCGGTCAACCGCTCGCACTCAACCTGGGGACGGGCGGCGAAGCGTTCAACATTGCCGCCGGCGGCTACATCTATCTCGCCGCCGGCTTGGTGGGTGCGGCGACCTTCGACAACGTGCAGACCGGCGGCAGTCTGACACTACTGGCGACCCAGGCCCCCGGATCGCAAGGCGCAGGCTCGACGTTCATCAATGTCGCGGCCGCCGGCAATCTCAACGTGGCCGGCGTACAGAACAGCGCCATGGCCGTCAGGGCCGCGACTTCGACCAACGGATCGATCAATATCAGCAATGATAATAACGTCGAAGTCGATGCGGCCACGTTGAACGGCACCGATGCGGCCGGCCGTTCGATCAATCTGACCTCGAATGACGGCACGGTGATTTTCGGATTGCTCAGCACCCGCGGCCCCACCGGCTCGGCCGCAGCTTCAACACCCCTTGGCAGTATTTCGATCGCTGCGCCACTTGGGTCCATCTATGATCTCGCCTACTGGGAAGACGCACCGCAAAGCGAGTTGCGCGCGGGCGCCGCCAGGCTGGCGGCAATGAACGACATTCAGTTGTACGACACGGCCGTCGATGCCCACACGCCTTTGACCCTCATCAGTGGGCTGCCCGGCAACGGCAATCAGATCTATGCCAACTTGGCCGGCATCGACAGCGTCACCGATCCGACCGGCGCCAGTGCGCACCCTATCCATCTCGTCAGCGCCACCAGCTATTACGGTGACGTCAACGTCCGCAACCGCAACGGCGATCTTCGGGTCGGGAGCGTGCGCTCGTATTATGACTACAGCGGCGGCAGCTCCTCGGGTTCGATCGAACTGGGCGCGAGCGGTTCGATCGTCGCCGACGGCAGCGTGGGGGGAGGGCGCATCAATGCGGCCGATCTCGACGGCAACGGCGGCTCCATAGCGTTGAATGCCGGCGCCAGCCTGGGGCTGCGCGGTAGCGGCGCCGGTGGAACCGCCGGCGCGGTCTACTTGTCGCTGAGCGCCAATTCGCTGGATCTGACCACCGGCGGCAACCTGTTCGCCAAGAACGATCAGAGCCACGTCAACGATCTGAACCTCCACCTGGACTACGCATCGAGCGCCGCGCCGTATATCTATGACTTCACTTCGGCGGACACCGCCCAAGTGCAAGCGACGGTCTCCGCGGCCGCATTTAACGCCTCGTCCAGCGGGGGACTTCTCACCCTGAGCAGCGGCAGCATTGGCGACGGCGCAGGTGGCGTTCGTTTGTACGCGGACGGCGACGTTCGAGTCCGATCGTTCCAGGCCGGGCAGACCGATTCTCTCGGGATCTACGGTCAGAACATCGCCATCGATGCACCCGTGAACAACACGCCGGCACTTTCGATGGGAGACAACAGCTGGTTGCAGATAAACGCCAACGGCAGTCTCACGGTCGGACACCTGGCCAGCACGGGATCCTCGCCCGGCGATAGCTACGTAGGCCTGTCGGCCTACGGCGGCAATCTGACGCTGGGCAAGGTCGATGCGGCCAATGCCACTGTGGAAGTCTATGCCAACCACGGCGACATCCTGGGATCGGCCGGCAATCAAGTGTTCACCAACGATCTGAACCTGACCAACTCGTTCGGCGCGATCGGCGCCGATCCGCTGGTCAGCGGCTCGGTTCCCATCAACATCGGCGTCGCACAGAATTTGTCGATCAGCAACCAGGGCGGCGGCGGCGGCATCAACCTGGTCACGTTGAACGATCCGCGTACGCTGAATCTGACGCTCTACAACTCGAATGCGCTTTCGTACGCCGGCGCCAATTTTCTCATCGCCCCGTCGACTGCGGGCCTGGGGTTGAGCGGTTCGGCCGGCGTAGGCGTCGTGACCCTCACGAGCTTGGGGACCACGGGCGGCAATGCGACCGCGGTGCCCGTGTCGATCACCTCGGACACACCCAGCTTGTCGATCAACTCCGGCGCGGGTGCGCAGCTCGGCATCGGTTACGACCTGTACTTCGGTAGTTCGTATCAGAGCGTGGTTGCCAATCTGTCCGGCAGCGCCGGGCAGTGGGTCACCGTCCATACCGACAACAGTTCGTCGCAGATGAGTTCGCTCACGGGAACCATGTCGCTGACCAATCTGCAGCTGGCTACGGCGCTTTATTCCTACGGCAGCCCGCTGACGGTGGACTTGAACCTGGCGCAACCCTTGAACGCGTTCACGCTGCTGCGCTCCGGCAACGACAGCGATCCAACGAGCTTCAACGGCAACAGCATCGCCCTGAGCGGCAGCGGCCAGTCGTTTACCGCCGTGGAAACGCCCGGAATCTATCGCGTCGCACCCGGTGTCATCACCGTCAATGCCGCATCACTCAGTGCCCTCGATCTCGCCGTCAATCTGCGCACCGCGGGTATCATCGACGTCGGCACCATCGACCTCGGGCAGCAGGGCTCGGTCAGCTTGTCGGGCCAGAATGGCTATAGACGTTATCCCGGAGTGGCCAGCGCCATCGAAGGCGTTGATGGCAACAACTCGATCACCGCGGCGATCGTGAATTTGAGCGCCACCGGCACCTACGCCGGTCAGGCGACGCTGGGTACCGCGGCGACCGCGCTGAATGTGAACGCCGCCGATCTCGCGCTCACGTCGAGCGGCGATGTGTACGTCAATACCGGCGGCACCTTATCGTCGTTGGCGATGGCGGTCAGCCATCCGATACGCGACCCGAACAATCAATACACCGGCAACTCATCGAACTACACCTATCAGCTCACGGGCATCACGTCCCTGACCGCCGTCGATAATGCCGGCAGTACGGCCACGTCGATCGGCAGCTTCACCTCGGGTACGCCGCTCAACTTTTCGTTTACCGCGGATCGCACCATCCAAGTCGGCACCATCAACGTCGGCTCCGGCAACGTGACGCTCACGGCCAACGGCAGCTGGACGAGATCTCCGTTCTACAACTACACCGGAATCGGCATCGAACAGGTATCCGGCAGCGGCATCACGGCCGGCGGCGTGGCGCTGAATGCCAACGGGTATCGAGGGCACGCCGGAACCACGGGGACGGCGCTCAAGGTCGATGCCGCCAACCTCAGTGTCAACGTCAACGGCGACATCAACGTCGCCGATGCATCAGCTCTCGACGCTCTGAGTCTCACTCTGGCTCACGGCTATGACCCCAGCCAGGGGTATAGACCCAACAACAGCTACGCGATCACGGCGCCGAACATCGCCCTCACCTTGGCTGACCATTACAACGACGGCTATGGCGCGGTCACTCTCCAGAATCTGGTCAGCTCCAGCCTGCAGTCGTTTTCGCTGAGACTCAGCGACGCGAATCTGGCTGTCGGAAACGACGGTAATTTCGCCGGCGGTCAGGTTTCGTTGGGCAGCGGCGCCACGGTCTCCCTGAGCGCGAGCGGCAGCATCTGGGGAGCGGTGGGTGGCGGCGGCAACTCCCTGAACGACTCCGCCGGCAGCGCAGTTGCCGACTCCGCGGTGGCGATCAAGGCGGGGACCTTGAATTTGACCGCCGGCGGCAGCGTCACCTTCAGTACGTACGGCAGCGGCGATATCGCGAGCAATAGCCTGCCCGTCGAAGTGGATAATTTGACCGTCAGCACCGGCGGATCGGCCTACGTCACGAATGTCGGCAACCTCAATGTGGTCTCGACCAACATCGGCGGCAGCGGCTATCTGCGCGCGGTCGAGGCGGTGCCTGCGACGTCCGCGTCGATCACCGGCGGCAGCATCGCCGCGCCGCTCACGGCGGGCGATCTGACGCTCGTGGCCTACTACGGCGATATCGGCGTGACCGGCACGCCGGTCATCACCAACACCCCTTCGCTGTCGCTCGATTCGGGTGCGGACATCTACGCCGCGAACCTGTCGCAGCTCAGTGCGTTGTCGATCATCAGCCACCATAATAAGGGCAGCATCGGGGACATATCGAACAACGGCCTGAACACGCTCACGGTCACGGATGGCGGCACTTCGGGCGGGATCCCTCTGCAACTCGGCGTGACCGACCTGGGTATCAACGGCGGCGGCTACCAGCTCAGCGGCTTGAACGCACCGCAGCTCGACCTCAGTTTCCAGACCGACACCAGCATTTCGGTCGGCAGCTTGTCGGCCAGCCGTGTTGCCCTGATCTCCGAGAGCGGCAGCATCCTGCACATTCCATTGGGTGGCACCATCACCGCGGGTACGGTGGCGTTGACCGCCTCCAACCCCGGCGAGTCGGTGGGGGCGCCCGGTGAGAACATCCTGGTCAACGCGGCCAATCTGAGCGTCAACACCGGCGGCAACATGTACGTTGCGGATTCGGCGACTCTCGACAGCTTGAGATTCGGCGTCTACGAAGTCCAGGATCTTGCGGGAGTCGCTCCGGTGTACCTGTTGGACAACAGCGCATCCGCTCACCCGCTGACCTTCGACGTGACCGCTGATGCCGTCAACCCTTATGTGTTGGACGTGAATTCGATCGTGGTGTCGCGAACCGACGCGCCGGTGTCGATCGGCGTTTTTGCGGAATACAGTTCGGTCGGCGTCAATCAAATCAAGGACGACGTCGTCAGCGGCGGCAGTGTCGCCGTCTCTTCGTATGATCACAATATCTTCAGTCTGGGCGCATCCCCGGCCGGGATCTCCGCCAGCTCGGTCTCGCTGTCCAACAGTACCGGCAATATCGGCGATGACAGCAATGGAAATTCGGCTCCTCTCGTCGTGACGGCCGACACCGTCAGCGCATCTTCCTTCGGCGATATCCGCATCACCTCGCCGCAGGCCATCGCCAATCTGACGCTGCAGCAGGGCTACTATTACGATCACAACGCGACCTCCGTCTGGACGGTCGTCGCCCCGAGCCTCACCTTGAACGGCGGCTACGACGGCACCGCCGGCACGCTCGACCTGCCGACCGTGACGGCTGGGTCGACCAATTTGACGGTCGATGCGTATTCGAATATCGCCATCGGTACGCTGCATCTCGGCAGCGGAGCGTTCACGCTCAACAGCTATTACGGCGCGATCGACAGCGACGCCAGCAATGGCAGCGCCGCGAACATCAGCACCACGGGCAATGTGGATTTGCAGGCCTACAATGGCATCGGCACGAGCCCGTCGACGCAGATCCAGACCGACATCGGTGGTTCGTTGTACTTGGGCACCAGCAACCAGGGCGCCATCAACGTCGACCAGGTATCGACCACGCCGCTGCTCATCAGCAACCTCAGCACCCCCAACTGGAGTCCGGCCAGTCCGTTCAACATCACTGCCGTGTCATCGCTCACGCTGTTAAATGGGTTGAACGCGGGTACGGGCACAGGCTCCGCCGTAACGCTGACCGCGGGGGGCGACATCACCTACACCGGCACGCAGCTGACCCTCAACGGCGCGCCCATTACGCTGTCGGCCGGCGGCAGCATCCTCGGCGGCAATATTTGGCAGGCCTCGAGCGCAAGCCTCACGGCCGCGGGAACGGCGGCGGGTTCAACCGGCGGCATCTCGATCGGCGGCGTCGACTATTCATCACAGTACGCCGCCGGCGGGACCATCACTCTGCAGGCCGCGGGCGACGTGAACCTGTCCGGTCAATTGAAGAGCAACGATAGCGTGTCGATCAACTCGGCCACCGGCAGCATCTACAGCCAGAGCAACGGTACTTTCGGCCGCACGCCGATCCTCTCATTGACCGCGCAAGGCGACATTGGGCTTGGCAGCGGCGATTCATTCGGTCAGTGGCAACTCAACGGACTCCAAGACCGTCCGGGGACGCTCACCCTGTCGGCGCAGGCCGGCGGTCAGATCAGTTTCCTGTCGTACTCTGCGGTCGACGCCACGCAATTGATCGGCGGCGGCAACGTGTCGCTGCAGATACTGGGCGGCTACCAGGGCTCCGTCGGCGAGGGGATCAGCTTCGGACAGGTATCCTCGACAAACGGCGGCGTCAACTTGGTCACCGCGAACGGCGACATCACCGCCGCCGGAATCTCGAGCGCCATCACCGCGGCCACGTCGATCACGCTGACGGCTTCGCAGAACAACCGCTATTACTATTCCAACACGCCGGTCGGCCAAGCCTTCAATCTCGGCTCGGCAGGTGCACCGCTGTCTTTGACGGCGCCGCAGATCAATCTGACCGCGAACGGCGATATCTATGCCACGGTGCCAACCACCGGGCTCACCGAACTGTCGGTGGCGCGCACCTACGTTCCCCGCGACAGCAGTACTCCGAACAATCAGACCGTGCTGATGCCCGCGAGCACGGTGCTCATCCACGACACCGGCGCGGACACGGTGCTCAGCGTCGCGGATGGCGGCTGGGCACAGGGCGGCTGGAGTGCGATCGACGCGGCCTACGGCGCCGCATTGAACTTGAGCTATGCGGGGAACAATGCGATCCATCTCGGCACGGTTACTCTCGACGGCGGCAACTTGTCCTTGCAGGCCACGAATCCCTACGACATCTCGATTACCAGCGCCGGCGGGTTGATACAGGCCAATGCCTTCAACTTCAATCTGGTCGACAGCAATCAGTGGGACGGAATGCAGGGCACGGCATCGGGCGGTTTCGGCACGCTCGCCAATCCGATCCATACGCAAATCGCATCCTTGTCCGGCACCACCGTGGGTGCGACGGCCGGCGTGTTCATGAACCAGGACGGATCGATTACGTTTACCAGTTTGACAACCGGAGGCGATATTGCCGTCACGACCACGCGCTTGGGCGGAGCGCTTTCCGCCAACGCCGACATCGCCGTCGGCAACGTCACCAGCAATGGCGGCTCGGTCAGTTTCAGCGCGGACGGCGCGATCGTCGCCGCCGATGGTGTCGCCGCTCCCAGCATCGCGGCGAATGGCCCGTCGAACACGGGCAACGTGTCCCTGGCAGCGGCGGCGGGCATCGCGTTGGCCTCCTCGAGCATCACCTCCAGCAACGGTCAGGTGGTGCTAACGGCGGATCAAGGCGATGTCACGATCGGCTCGATCATCGCTCACGGCGCGGTCACGTTGACGGCGGCCACCGGCGCCATCAACGGCACCCCGGCGGCGCAGAACTTGACCGGGCTTGCCAATGGCATCACAGCCGGCTCCGACGTCATCCTGACCGCGGCAACCGGTATCGGGACTGCCGTGTTACCTCTGTCGGTCAGCACCTTGGGCGATTCCGGCGACACGATCACCGCAAACACAACCGGCGTAGGCGCCGACATTCATCTGGTGACGGGCGGCGCGAATCCCGGGAGCCAGGCCCGATTCGACGCCAGCGCCGGCGGCGCCATCACCCTGGATAACTACTACAGCACTCTGATGTTGGATGGTGTGCAAAGCCAGGGTGACATCAAGATCACGCAGCAAAACTACCACGGTCAGATCGTGCTCGACAACGTGGCCGCCTCGGGTCCGGGAGCGACGCTCGCGGTGGTCGCGCCCTACGGCAACATAGCTTCCTCAGGGCCGTCCGGTACAGTCTCCGCGTCGCGCATCGTCCTGAACGCCTTGGGCGATGCATCGGGCGGCACGCTCGGCCTCGACTTCTCCCCGGTCAACGTCGATGCCGACGTCGTGATCGCGGTGGCGAGCGGCGACATTGCCTTGAACTCGGTTGCCGCCGGCGTCACCAAAATGCCGCTGGTCGCGAGCAACGGCGATGCACCCACCATCTCGATCACCTCGGTCGGCGATTTCCTGGTCGGTCAGATCGTCGCGGGCCGGCAGGGCACGGTGAACCTCACGTCCGCCGCGAATCTCTACGACGACGGCGACACCACCACCCGGATCTATGGCGGCACGATAAATTTGACCGCGGCGGATGCCATCGGCGCGGCGCAGACTCCGATCCAGCTGACGGCAACGGCTTACGACAACAGCGGCGCAGCGCAGCCGGGAGACATCAGCGCGGCCTCGACGGCAGTCGGCAATATTTACTTGAACCAGCAGGGCGACGCGGTATTGACATCGCTGACGGCGGCCGACGGCTCCATCAACGTCACGGTCAGCGATCCCGTGCACGGCCAAACCTCGCTGCTCTTCGCAGACACGACGGCGACCGATCACGCGGGCAACGACATCAACGTCGTGGTCACCAACGGCGACTTGACGGTTGCGCGGGCGCAGTCCGGCATGACGGCCGGCGCGGTCAATCTCGCGGCGACGGCGGGATCAATCTACGGCGACGGACGAACAGACTGCTGCACCACGCCGAACGTCAGCGGTGAAAGCGTCAATTTGGACGCGCAGACCAACATCGGTTCGATCAGCAGCCTCGTCGCCCTGTCGGGTACGGCGGTTGGGATCGAAGCCAACCAGTCGGCCGTGACCACCCACGCCAACGGCTCGCAGATCTACTTGCAGTTCACGGGCGACGCGACGCTGGGCGGCTCGAGTCCCTTGAGCGTGACCCCGCTGGGTAGCGGCGCGCAGGTGCTGCTGGCTGCCTGCGGCATCCTGACTCTCGACGGACTGAACCTCGGCAACGCCAGTGTCGGTCTCAATGCCGGCATGGGCGGCTCCGGCGGTTCAGTGCGCGACGGCATCAACGGCGGTTCGAGCCTCGCGAATCCGGACGTAACGGCGGCGTCGGTGACTTTTGGCGCGGCCACGAACGTCGGCGCCGCCGGCGCCGCTCTCTGGGCGAACGCGGGTTCGATCGGGGCGACGGCCGGCAACGGCGGTGTCTGGATCAACAGCGCGGCGAGTACGCCGGTGACTCTCACCTCAGTGACTGCCGGCGCAGGTCCGGTCGTCATCGGAGGTCGGGGCAACCTGCTGGTCGATTCGGTGAATGCAGGAACCGACGGTGCCACGCTGACCTCGGCCAACGGCGCGGTGCTCGATGGCCACGGCGGCGGGGCCAATGCGAGTCACCCGAACGTGATCGCAGGTTCGGTGACGCTCGACGCCGCGACCAAGGTCGGCGGCTCGAGCGGTGCGCTATGGGTGGACGCGGCAACCGTCAGCGCAACGGCCGCCGGCGGCGGCGTGTGGATCAGGGATGCGGCGACGGCGCCGGTGACGCTGGCTTCGGTGATCGCGGGCGCGGGCCCGGTCGTCATCGGCAGCCAAGGTGATCTGCTCGTCGATTCAGTCAACGCCGGCAGCGGCAGCGCCACCTTGACCTCAGGCACCGGCGCGGTACTCGATGGCATCGACGGCGGTTCGAATGCCAGTCATCCAAACGTGATCGCCGGGGCGGTGACGGTCAACGCGGCGACCGACGCGGGGAACCCGAACGACGCGCTGTGGGTGAATGCGGCGAGCATCTCGGCGGCCGCCACGAGCGGCGGCATATGGATCAACGACGCGGCGACTACGCCGGTGACGCTGGCTTCCGTGGCCTCGGGCGCAGGCCCCGTGGTCATCGGCAGTCAGGGCAGTCTATTGCTCGACTCCGTCAATGCCGGCGGCTTCGGCGCCACGTTGAGTTCGGCAACCGGCGCGGTGCTCGACGGCATCGGCGGCGGCTCGACCGCGGGTCATCCGAACGTCACGGCGACGGCGGTCACCATCAATGCGGCGACCAACGTGGGCGGTGCCGGCGATGCGTTATGGGTCAATGCGACGACGATCACGGCCGCGGCCCGGGGCGGCGGCGTGTGGATCAGCGATGCGGCGACCCCGACCGTAACTCTTGCCTCGGTGACGGCGGGCGCCGGCCCCGTGGTCGTCGACAGTCAGGGTAGTTTGTCGGTGGCCTCGGTCGATGCGGGTCGCTCCGACGCCAGGTTGAGTTCGGCGCACGGCGCGGTGCTCGATGGCCACGGCGGCGGGGCCAATGCGAGTCACCCGAACGTGACCGCAGGTTCGGTGACGCTCGACGCCGCGACCAAGGTCGGCGGCTCGAGCGGTGCGCTATGGGTGGATGCGGCAACCGTCAGCGCAACGGCCGCCGGCGGCGGCGTGTGGATCAGGGATGCGGCGACTGCGCCGGTGACGCTGGCTTCGGTGACCGCGGGCGCGGGCCCGGTGGTCATCGGCAGCCAAGGTGATCTGCTCGTCGATTCAGTCAACGCCGGCAGCGGCAGCGCCACCTTGAGCTCAGGCACCGGCGCGGTACTCGATGGCATCGGCGGCGGTTCGAATGCCAGTCATCCAAACGTGACCGCCCGGACGGTGACGGTCAACGCGGCGACCAGCGCCGGTAACGTGAACGCTGCCCTGTGGGTCGATGCCGCGACGATCAGCGCCGCAGCGGCCGGCGGCGGCGTGTGGATCAAGGATGCGGCGACGACACCCGTGACTCTGGCTTCGGTGCGCGCAGGCGCGGGCCCGGTGGTCATCGGCAGCCAAGGTAATCTGCTCATCGAATCGGTCAATGCCGGCGGCGGCAGCGCCACCTTGACCTCAGGCACCGGCGCGGTACTCGATGGCATCCACGGCGGTTCGAATGCGAGCCATCCAAACGTGATCGCCAGGGCGGTGACGGTCAACGCGGCGACCAACGCCGGTAACGTGAACGATGCCCTGTGGGTCGATGCCGCGACGATCAGCGCCGCGGCGGCCGGCGGCGGCGTGTGGATCAAGGATGCGGCGGCGACACCCGTGACTCTGGCTTCGGTGCGCGCAGGCGCGGGCCCGGTCGTCATCGGCAGCCAAGGTAATCTGCTCATCGAATCGGTCAATGCCGGCGGCGGCAGCGCCACCTTGACCTCAGGCACCGGCGCGGTACTTGATGGCATCGGCGGCGGTTCGAATGCGAGTCATCCAAACGTGATCGCCCGGACCGTGGCGGTCAACGCGGCGACCAACGTCGGAGATCCGAACGACGCACTATGGGTGAATGCGGCGACGATTTACGCGACCGCCACGAACGGTGGCGTCTGGATCAACGATGCGGCGACGACGCCGGTGACGCTCGCCTCGGTCACCGCGCATGCCGGACCGATCGTCATCCACGCCCAGGGAGATCTCGATCTGTTATCGGTAGACGCCGGGAGCGGCGGCGCCACGTTGAGTTCGGCCACCGGCTCCATTCTCGATGCCATCAGCGGCGGCGCGACCTCGTCGGATCCCAACGTCAGGGCCGGTACCGTGACATTGACCGCCGCGAACACCATCGGCTTGATTTCCGACCCGATCTGGGTAGACGCCGCTTCATATACCGCAAATGCGCCGAAAGGACACTGGGTCAATGTACCTCCGGTGTTGACGCCGTACCCGGATCTGCCGCTGCTCGTCGGCGTGTCGCCCGTCACCGTGTATGAGGCCAATGCCCAAGCGCAGATCCTACCCCCGCAACAACTGCCGATCACCCTGATCGGACAACCAATGCGCATGGCTCCGCCGATCGCGGTGACAGCGGACTTGTTCGGCATTGCATTGCCGGCGGGCGTCGGCGCCAACGCGACGCAACAGGACGCCTCGATGGGGACGGCAATCGTGCCGATCTATGGCGGCAACGACGACGAAATCGGCCGCAAAAAGGCCACTTTGAGGCTGAAGAAGAATTCCGACGGCCGATCCACACAGAATATCGTCAAGACCATCAAGTCGGAGATCTGAAATGTTTTTTGCCAAGCCTGTCGCCGCCAATCGCGCGCGCGGCGCCATCATTGCGCTGTTGTGTTGGACATCCTGCGCCATCGCGGCACCCCCTGATTCGGGCGTGCTGTTGGAGACGGTCAAGCCGGTCCCCACTCTGCCGAAAAAACCGGTTGGCGAACTGATTCAGACGCCCGTCGATGAGCGGCCCGCTCTCAAGCCCGATGCGGGATTGCGCGTGCACCTGTCCGACGTGCGCTTCTCCGGCGTGACCGCCTTTCCGATCGCCCGCTTGCAAGACCTGGTGCGGCAGGACGTGGGCAAGGATCTGTCCTTTGCGGACCTCGACGCGCTGGCCGCAACCGTCACGAAGTTCTATCGCGATCATGGATTTTTCATAGCCCGCGCCTATTTGCCGCAGCAATCGCTTCAGAATGGCAGCATCGAGATTCTCGTTCTCGAGGGACATATCCGCAACGTCGACGTCAAATATGCCGGCAAGGGGCCGAAGATCTCCGATCCGGTGCTGGCCGGCTATATCAAAAATTCGTTGCCGGGCGAAAGGCCGGTTACGGTCGCCGAGTTGGAGCGGGCCATCCTGCTGGAAAACGATCTGCCCAACGTGACCGCGCATGCCATCTTGGTTCCGGGCGCATCGGTCGGTACTTCGGATTTGATCCTGGAGGCAAACCAAAGCGGATGGTTCAGCAGGAACACCATCGAGGCCGACAATGCCGGCAGCCGCTACAGCGGTCCCGGGCGCTACGGCGGCTCGATCAATGTCGCTTCCCCGGCCGGCATTGGCGACCTCTTGAGCGTACGTGCATTGACCAGCTTCCTGGGTTTCGACTACGCACGGCTTTCGTGGAGCGCACCGGTTACCCATTCGGGACTCAAGCTCGGCGCATCGGGCACCTATACCGACTACAAGTTGGGCGGGCCGCTCTCTCCGCTCGACGACCGCGGCAACGCGAAAGTATTCAGCTTGTTCTCCGTGTACCCGATCGTACGGGCGCGCTTGTTCAACCTCTATCAGGCCACCACATTGGAAACGAAATTCCTCTACGACACCTCGGTCGTCGGACCGATTGCCGACAAACGCATCAACGTGGCGTCGCTTGCGCTGAGCGGTGACGAGTCCGACGGGTGGAACGGCGGCGGCTTGTCGACCTTTGGCGTCACAGTCTCGCTGGGGCATCTCTCGTTGCTGAGCGGCGCCGCCGACGTATCGGCCGATGCCGCCACGGCGCGTACGGCGGGCTCTTATCGAAAATTGAACGTGCAAGCGCTGCGTCAGCAGCGGCTCAGCGACAGCTGGGTGTTGTTCGGCCAGGTCACGGCACAATTTGCCTCGAAGAATCTCGACAGTTCCGAAAGCCTGTCCTTTGGTGGACCCTATGGCGTCCGAGCGTACCCGGTCGGCGAGGCGCCCGCGGACGCCGGCGTGCTGGCCACTCTTGAATTGCGCTACAACATGCCTTCACCCGCCGCCCTTGGCGCTCTGCAGTGGCAGTTCTTCGTGGATCACGGCAATGTCACGCTTCACAAGGATCCATGGAACACCTACCTCACGTCCGGCGCGCCAAGCCGCTACGAATTGAAGGCGGCGGGCATCGGCGTGAATCTGTATCGTGAGAATTCCCTGCTCGTGACCGCGACGGCGGCACACAAAATCGGCTCGAATCCCAATCCGGGACTGGCGGGAATCGACGCCGACGGGCGCAGTGAATCGATGCGCTGGTGGCTGCAGGTGGTCAAGTACTGGTGATGAACCAAGCGTGGTTTGCGCGGTAGACCGCCAGACGGCTGCGATGTTGGGCAGCGGCGGGATTCATTCAAGTTACTGATTTATAACTCGTTTAGGTATTGCCTTGCGTAAGGGTAAAGCCCCATGCGGGCGACCTTCGCGGGATGGCATGAGCATTTTGTGCGCCAGTTGACTGTCCGCGACCGTCGTTCTGGCTATCGTGCTTCGTTGAAATTACTGCAGACGCACACGGGTTGCAGGCACAATAATCGAATGCAGGGAGATGTAGTTGTGGATGAGGGGTCTATATCGGGCGGTGCATCGAACATGGTGCGCTACGGCCGAGTCGCGGGGCTGTTCGTACTATTGATCGGTGGATGGCCCTGCGCAAGCTTGGCGCAGCTGGCGGCCACGCCTCACGCGGCAGTGGATGTCGAGCACAATTCCAACGTGTTCGATTTATCGTCGAGCGGCGCAGCGCCGGAGGGCAAGAACGGCCCAACCTTCGGGGACACGACGATCGAGACGCGTGCCGGGTTTGACGGCACGTACGTGCTGAGTCAGCAGAAGTTCTTCGCGGTGGCGGAGGTTCGGCATTTCGACTATCAGAATTTTACGTCGCTGAGCCATAACGAGAACACGTTGAACGGCGGACTTTCGTGGACGTTGAGTCAAATCCTTGACGGCAAAGTGGATTATTTGCATGAGCAGCGAATGGTCCAGTTCATGGATTTGGCGGCGTCGACGGCGCTGGTCCTCGAAACGGAGAACCGCGCCCGGGCGTCAGCGAACATCAGGTTCACCCCGGAGTGGCGCTTGGACAGCATGTTCACGGATCGCATTTTGAACTCGCCGCGCAACGACGTGCCCGGACTCAGCCTGCACGAGGATTCCATCCATGAGGCGCTGCGCTACCTCGGCGTCGCGAATTTGGCGGCGGGGATCGACCTCGAATATCTGAACGGCACTTACCGTCACGATCCGATCGCGCTGGATCCGAAGTATGATCAAACCACCGTGGCGCTGGCGGGCACGTACGTCATATCCGGTCTCACGGATTTCAGGGGTTCGATCGGGTACACACGGCGCGACGATCGGACGACTACCGGGGGACAGTCCGCGATGACGGGAAGCTTGGGCTACCGCAGGGCTCTTTCCGCGAAGACCACCCTGGACCTCAACTTGAACCGGGCTGTGAACAGCTACCTCACCACCGGAGGCAATGAGCTCGATACGACGGCGGGATTCTCGGTCGCATGGCAGGCCACCTACAAAACCACCGTCAGGGTCGGCTATTCCTGGACCAATAGTTCTTTTTCGCAATCGGCCGTCAACGGCCAGGACACGCGTGTGGACCATTTCCAGGCGGCAAATGCAGAGGTGAATTATCTGATTCTGCGATGGCTGTCGATTCGGCCTTACGCCCGCTACCTGACCAGAAGTTCCTCTCAGGGGCTCTATGACTTCAATGGCACTATCGTCGGCATCGAGATTCAAGCCAAGCCGCCGGAGCGCAAACGCTGATGTGCATCAAACTACCCGGCGGTTGAGCGCGGACCTCGTGCCCGTCGGCGCCGACACGTGGCTCCAATGAACTATCGTCCAACGCCCGGGCTTGCGCGGCGTGCGGCGAATTCCGTGGGCAGCAGGATCTACGACGGCCGCTTCGCAAAGGTCACCGCCGGGATGATCTGGGTGCTCGTCCTGTTCATGATCGTGCCCGACGGATTCCGGTACGGATCGATCAGCGACAATATGCCGACGTCCGGTTCCGACGCGAGCCGTATAATCTGGCTGGCGCTTCTCGCCGCAGGCGTGCTGGTCGTCGTCTGGCGCTCATCGCTCGCCTGGCTGCTGGTCCGGCAACTGAATCCGTTTCTGACCGCGTTCGTCGCGCTTGCCGCCTTGAGCGTCGCGTGGTCCATCGACCCCGAAGTGACGACCCGGCGCATGGTTCGAGTCTTTACGATTTGGTTGGACGCGCTTGCCCTCGGTCTCGTGGCATGGCACCCGCATCGGTTGCAGAACGTGCTGCGGCCGATACTGACGCTGGTCCTGGTGGGATCGGTCATATTCGTATTCCTCTCTCCGGAACTTGCCGTGGAGACTTCGACTCAGGCCGAACTCGTGGGTGCGTGGAAGGGGCTCGCCACGCAGAAAAATGGCCTTGGATCGATTTCCGGTATTGCATTCCTTTTCTGGTTCCACGCGTGGTTGTCGCAGGAGTCGCGTCGAATATCCGTCCTGCTCGGTGCATCCCTCGCGCTAATCTGTTTACTGGGATCACGAAGCTCGACATCGCTGATGGCAACCCTGTTTGCGGTATTCTTCCTGCTCATGTTGCTGCGCTCACCCGTGGGACTGCGCCGATACATGCCCTATGTCGTCGGCGTGTTCCTGGTCGCTCTGCTCCTGTATTCGTTGACCATTCTGCAGATAGTGCCGGGACTCGAGGTGCTGCTGAAGCCGATCACTTCGCTCACGGGCAAGGATCAGACGTTTTCGGGCCGAACCGCGATCTGGCAGGTCCTTATCAATCACATTCGGCAAAACCCATTATGGGGCAGCGGTTACGGAGCGTACTGGACCGGAGCGGTGCCTTGGTCGCCTTCCTATGAAACCGTACGGCTTCTCTATTTTTATCCCACGGAAGCGCATAACGGCTATCTCGATATCATCAACGACTTGGGCCTTCTGGGCGGTATCGTCCTGATTGGATACCTGATCGTTTATGTGCGCCAGGCATTGCAGTTGTTTGCGGTCGAACGCACGCAGGGAGCGTTGTATCTGAGTCTCCTCTTCGAACAGCTGATCGCCAACCTGTCGGAATCCAGATGGTTGAACGTCCTCTGCATCGAGTTCGTCATCATGACGTTGTGTACGGTGTCGATCGCGCGCGGACTTTTGGATGAACGGTTGAGGCGTCAGGTCGGCAGGCCCCGAAGCCGCTGACTACCGAATTGTTGGCATTCACGCCCCCGTTGGATGATTCGTGACAACGACACCCCGACACATTCCATCCCTGGACGGCCTTCGGGCGATCAGTTTTCTGCTGGTGTTCATCGCCCATTGCGGGCTCGATCACTACGTTCCCGGCGGCTTCGGGGTCACCATTTTCTTTTTTCTCAGCGGATTCCTGATCACCACGTTGATGCGGGCGGAGTTCCTTGCCCACCAAGCGGTCAACTTCCGGCATTTTTGGTTGCGAAGAGCATTTCGCATTCTTCCGCCGTTTTATATCGTGCTCTGCGCCGCAATCGCGGCCGCCTTGATCTTCGATCCCCCCGGCACTTTGTCCGGACCGGCGGTGGCGGCGCAATTGCTTCACGTCACGAACTACTGGATTATCGCACGAGGCGCCGATGGACTACCGGTCGGCACCGGCGTCTACTGGTCATTGGCCGTAGAAGAGCATTTTTATCTGCTGTTTCCCTGGCTGTACGTCGGCATGCAGAGGCTGCGCATGCCGCAGTTCAAACAAGCCCTGACTCTTTGGATGTTGTGCGGGTTCGTGTTGCTCTGGCGCTGCGTACTGGTGTATCACTTCCAGGTTGAAATGGACCGAACGTACATGGCAACCGATACGCGGCTTGATTCGATCTTGTTCGGCTGCGCGTTGGCGGTCTGGAAGAATCCTGTTTTGGACGAACTCCGGCTGAATGAGAGGTTGTGGAAATGCGCGATCCTCCCGCTTAGCGTAGTCGTTCTCGTCGCAAGCATGGTCTTCCGGGATCCTGGATTTCGCGAAACCGCGCGCTACTCCCTGCAGGGTGCTGCATTGACGCTCGTGTTCATCGCTGCGATAAGATTTCCGTCGTGGACGCCTTTTCGATTGTTGAATTGGCGTCCGTTGACTTTCATCGGTTTGCTGTCATATTCGCTTTATCTGCTGCATTTCACCGTGATCGTTGCCATCAAGCGGTGGCTCCCGAACGAGGGCCCGGTTTTGCAGGGGGTGTCGAGCTTCGCAACCTCGATCGTCCTGGCGTGGCTGATGTACGTTTCGGTCGAAAGACCTTTCGCACGGTTGCGGCGCAGGCTGAGCGACTGAATGCCCGAAGCACCAGCCGTATTCCTGGGCTCGCCTCGATGGTGGACGCTGCTCGCGACCATCATGCTTCCCTGTGCCTGGTCGTTGAAATGCTCCGCACAGCCCGGTGATGCTCTCGAGATGCTGTTTCGGCGGCAGACCGACGCCACGCTCGGCACGGCCGTCAGAGAGGGGAGGTCGTCGTTTGCCGGTGCGGTGCTGGTGGAGGAAGGTCGTTTGGCGGCGGCGCTTACCTATGGTGTGGAGGATCCAGCGTCCGCTTCGCCGATCTCGATGGATGCCACCCTGATCGACCTCAATTCGCTGCGGAAACTATTCATCGCGGTCGCGGTTGCTCAATTGGTCGATCGGGGCGCGATCGGCAGCATAGACGACCCGGTGAACTTGTATTTGAAGCATTACAAGTTGCCAAAAGCCTTCGGCCGGGAGGTGACGATCCGCGCGCTGGCGACACATACCGCCGGATTCGATGAGGCGGAATTCGGCGCGGGGCGGCTCGCATACGATCCCGCCCGGTATTTCGAACTGCGATTTCCGGGGTATGTGGAGAATGCGGGACTACTCTCGGCGTACGACAGCTATGGACCGAAGTTACTGGCCTATATGGTGAGTGAATTGACGGGTCGGCCGTTCAGTCGCTACGTCGAGGAATCGATTCTCGAACCGCTCGCGATGAATAATACTCATCTGCACTCGACGCCTGTACCGCTCGCTCACCGCATCGTTGCATTTCAACCGAAGCGGCCGCACGTTGTACAGCCGGGCGATGCCTTGAAATCGGTGGAAGCGACCCTGGTGGATGGCTCGTCGGTGTCCACCTTCAGTGATTTTGCGAAATTCATGGTGGCGTTGGTCGGACCGGCCTCGGAGCAGCAGGTCGTCACGCCGCACATGCGCGAGCTGATGTTTCGGATCCTGCAATCCAACGGAGACGGGGGGTCGGCCCATGGTTTGATATTCGATGTAATACGATTCGGTGCGACGACGTTGTTCGTCCACGGAGGCGTAGGTCTCGGAACGAAATGCATGATGGCGCTCGACGTCCAGCGGCGCGCGGGCGTGTTTTATTGCTATGGCGACGTTCACAGGCGGTTCGACCATGATCCGGGCCTGTTTCCGCCTCCCTACGAGCAGATGACGGACTTGATGCTCGACCCCATGGTGTCATGTCCTGCCGGGCACGCCGGCGCCTGTGCGCCCGCTCCGGGCGCCGTCTGGAACGACTCCTGGAAGCGGTACGTCGGTCTATACGTGAGCACCGCCCGGCATCACCATGGATTTTCGCGCCTGCGCTCCTTTATTTACCCGACGTTGGCGCGAATCGACAGAGCGGGGCAGTCCCTCGAACTCGACGGCGTCGGCGGCTACGCCGAAGTGTCTCCGGGGATCTTCGCCAGCCCGCATCACCTCGCGACCGTTTCCTTCATACGCGACGGAACCGGCCGAGCGACGAAGATGAGCGTTTCCGATCGTCCCTCGGTCTATGATCGGGTGGGTTCAGTGCTTGATGATCCGCGGGTGCCTCCGGACTGCCTGGCATTGCTGGCGCTCATCGCGCTGTCGGGCGTGATATTCCTCGTGCTACCGGCGTACCGCGTCGATGTACGCGGCATGATTGCCGCAGCGAGCTACGCGGTGGTCGTCGGTTGCGGGATCGTTACGCTGTTCGGGTTCAGCGCCTTCGGTCACCGTTACTTCGATGGGATTTCATGGCCGCTCGAACTGGTGCGTGTGTGCGCGTTCTTGACGATACCGGCAAGCGCCTGTTTGCTCGCGGGAATTCCCCGGTTGGCTCGGACAAGGTACCCCGGGATTGGGCGGCTCGCCCTGCTGCACTACGGGGTGATCGCGGTCTCATCGATCGTCATGGTGGTGCTGCTGTTCGACGTCGGGGTGCTCACTTTCTCGCGGATCACCTGATCCGGCGCACCCGCGCGCCGGCGGTTCATTTTCGAATGTGCTTGGAACGGAAGATGATGAATCTACTGGCGGCAAAATTGAAAAAGGTTCCCGCCGCGACGCCGATTATCGCCGCCAATTGCTTGTAGCGGATCATTTCCCATAGACCCATGGTGGTGAAGTAGTTCACCACGGCGCCGACAGAGCAGGCGGCAACGAAGCCGAAGAACTGGCGTACGATCGACTGGTCTCGCGCGTACGAAAAGCTGAATCGCCGGTTGAGACCGAAGTTCCAGAACATTGAAATCACGATGGCCAGTGCGACCGCGGATTTTTGCGAGAACTCGAACCGCAGCGCGACAGTCAGCACGGCGAGGTTGACCAACAACCCCGACACGCCCACCAATAGGAATTGCGCCAGGTGCGACCAGGTGCCGTACTTGTAGATATACAGCCGGCGCAGGTGTTGTATGTATCTCAGCTGTTCTTGCAGCGACAGTTTGCTTTCGCCGAAGCGCCGGTCGTCGAAATGTATCGGGATGTCCGCGACCAACTTGCATCGGCATTTTATGATGAGTTCGAGCAGGATTTTGTAGCCGATTGGATTGAAGTCGCGGCCGGCGTTGAACGTCGAGCGTCGAAGGGCGAAGAACCCGCTCATCGGATCGCTGACGCTGGTGAGCGGAAAGGCCAAAAGCGTCGCCACGCGGCTGTTGAGCCATCTGAAGAGGCCCCAATCATCCGCCGTGGATCCGCCTTCCGCGAAACGCGAACCGACGGCGATGTCGCAGCCATTGCGCAGGGCCTCGAGCATCTCGGGAATCTTCTCCGGAGGGTGGCTCAGATCCGCGTCCATGACCACCAGCATCCCGCGCGTCGAAAGCTTCAACCCATCCATCACCGCATAGCTCAGGCCGCGATTCGCCGTTCGCGTCACCATGCGCAGCCATGGTAGAGCAAGCGAATCGACAAGCTGGGCGCTGCCGTCCCTGCTGTCG
The DNA here is from genome assembly GCA_034667965.1 of Gammaproteobacteria bacterium. Classification (GTDB taxonomy): domain Bacteria; phylum Pseudomonadota; class Gammaproteobacteria; order Steroidobacterales; family Steroidobacteraceae; genus Bog-1198. The sequence goes on along the minus strand of JAXDQI010000228.1, from coordinate 2,196 downwards.
TCGTCCATGAGGACCAGTTCAATATCGAGGCCGGAAGTTTCCCGTACGTTTTGCAGCCGCGTTACGAGGAGCGGAATGTTTTCGACCTCCCGGTAGGTCGGCACCACGACGGTTACCGAGGCATCCGTGTCTTTTGCGGCCGTCGTAGTCATCGCTGTTAAGGTGCCCTACAATGCTCGATGAAGACAAATGAAATGAACTTCGCGAATTGCCTTCACGATCCCTCGCCCACGTGCCAAGGTATAACATGACGACGAGTGCTTCGAATGACGCACCTCATAAAGCGGGTACGTCATCGAATGCGGAAACGCGCATCGTGGCGATCGGTCTCGTAACCGTCGCATTGTACATAGTAAATTATTACGTACAGCGTTGTATTTTTCACGGCGGTCTACCCTCGGCCGACGGCCCCCGGGGTTCTACCCTGGCATGGCAAATGGCCGCCTATGCCGCCGTCACCGCGGCATTGTTCGGTGGATATCTGGCGGTCCTCGCGATGGTCAAGCGGGGCGAACTGACGCGCGGCCGCGCGCTCATGTGGGCGATGCTCGTGCCGTGCATCGTGAACCTGTTGCTGTTGCCCGGCAGACCGTGGTTGTCGCAAGACGTGTTCAGTTACATGGCGCATGGTTTTCTGGGCGTTGCTCCAGGCAGCAACCCGTTTCTCCAGCCCGCGGAGGCGGCCGCCGATACGGCGATCGGACCCGGCCTCGGTGCATATGGCTGGCACGGTCAGATCGGCATTACGCCTTATGGGATCGTTTGGACGTGGATCGAGAAAGCCGTGATGCAGCTGAGCGGCGGCAATTTATCGCTGGCGATGATCCTGTTGAAATTCCTGGTGGTGGCCGCAAGTCTGGGCACCGCGTTTTTCATATGGTCGTTTTTGGGCCGGACCAATCCTTCTTCGCAGATTCTTGGGACTCTCGCGTTCCTGTGGAATCCGATGATTCTGGCCGAGTTTGCGGGCGAGGGTCACAACGATGCGGTGATCTTGTTCTTCGTGATTGCCGCGCTGGCGGCATGCGCCGCCGGCCGCCCCGCGACGTCCGTGGTTGCGCAGATGTTGGGCATTCTCTCCAAATACGTCTCGCTCATGTTCTGCCCCGCGCAGCTCGTCTATCTTTGGCGCACCCGCCGAGGAGTGGGGCGGCTGGCGCTGGAGATCACCGCCGCATTGGCCGTCGTCGCTGCGATCGCCGTCGCACTGTACGCGCATCTCTGGGCCGGCTCGCACACCTTCGATGGCCTTCTGCGGCGAGGTCAACCCATCAGTTCGGCGTCGCCGTTCGGTGCCATCAACTGGATGCTCAGGCGGTCGCCGTTCGCGTCGGTGGCCGGACCTCTGACCGTTGCCTGCGTGACGTTGCCGCTCTTGGCACTGATGGGATGGGCGAGTTTGCGCGTGCGGAATGCCATGGATCTTGCGCGCGCATTTGCCTGGATCTCCCTGGGCTACGTGCTGGTTGCGTCGCCGGATTATTGGCCGTGGTATGCGTGCATGCCGGTTACGCTCATCATCGTCTCAGAGACGAGCCGCCTGTTGTGGCTGGCGATTCTCATGAGCTTTACCGCGCGCATTTGCGCGCCGCTCGATGTGATTCGAGACCACGGATTCCTGGGAATGGTCGCAGCGAAAGGCGCACTTACCGGACTGGGCGCGAGCTTGCCGCTGGCGGCGTTGCTGTTATGGATGTACCGGCGGCGGCAAGGCTCGGGGCGCTGAAGGATCAGGGGCAGGACGGTTTGTTCTGCGCAACGCAGCCCAGATGCTGTTTGAAGTACACGCCATAGCCGTCGGAAGGCGTGCCTTCCTTGTCCTTGATCAGAACGTTCTCGTCGTTCTGCCAGACGTCCCAGGCCCAGCCCAGATAGGAGGCGCCGGCCTTGTCCGCCCAGGGCAGCAGTTGTGACGCGAAAGGCGCGCTGGCGGTGCCTTTCGCGTCGCGATCGCCGGTCTCCGTGATGGCGACGGGCACGCCGGCGGCGAGGATTTTTTGCGCATTGGCATAGGAGGCCTGGCCGCCACCGGGCAGGGTGTAGGCGGCGGTACCGAAGGTGCTGCCATGGGCCGGATAGGCGTGCCAGACGGCGGCAATCTGCTTGAGAGGATCCTTCGGCGCGTTGGCCAGCCACTGCGAGAGATCGCCCGCCCAGTTCACGCCCGCGATGAGCACCGGATTGGTCGCTCCGGTC
>JAXDQI010000227.1:0-2839 GCA_034667965.1 Gammaproteobacteria bacterium | reverse complement strand
CGCTGAACGCCCTCGTGTTCGGGCAGCCAGGTTTCTTCGCGCCGCGTCCGGCGATGCACTGGCTGCTGGGTGCTAAACCGACTAGCTATTACGATACGAGTGCGCTGAAGCATACGCTGGAACGGTTGGTCGATTTCGACCGCATCAACGCGCGCGAAATCCGCTTCAGCGTCGCTGCCGTAAATGTGCGCACCGGCAATTTCGCTTACTTCGACAACGCTCGAACGATCATTCTGCCCGAGCATGTGATGGCCAGCAGCGCTCTGCCGCCTGGCTTCCCAGCTGTGGAGATCGATGGCGAATACTACTGGGATGGCGGTCTCGTCTCCAACACGCCGCTGCAATATGTGCTCGAGTCCATCCCGCGCCGCAGCCGGCTGACATTCCAAGTGGACTTATTTCACGCTCGCGGGCGCCAGCCGACCGATCTCGAGGAGGTCAACGAGCGCGAGAAGGACATCCGCTATTCCAGCAAGACACGCGCCATCACCGATTTGTTTCACACAATTCACGATGTCCGCCACAACATCAACAGTCTCTGGGATCAATTACCCGAAAGGCTCCGAAATACACCGGAAGCGAAATTCCTCTATAATTTTGGTTGCGTGACCACGATGGATATCGTGGAACTTATTTACCGGCCGTCTGATCCCCAGGGTCCTTCGAAAGACTACGAATTCAGCCGAACCACGATGCGGAGACGCTGGGAGCAAGGGGTGTCCGACGCACAAACGACGCTTCTCGCATCGCCATGGCTTACCCCAATGCCGCCCGAGGTCGGTGCCCGCACCTTTGACGTACTGAAGGGTCTTCACCCCGAGGGCGGTTCCGACCCGGGGGAAATACGGCAAACCGGATTCTATCCCCCGCCTTCGCGGGGATAGGCATTTTCCTGAAATGCTTCAGGGATTCATCCTCGGTGGACGATTGCGGCGATGACCGATCCGACCTACAGGACCATTGCGGAAACGCCTTCGACGAGCGATCGGTCGCTGCACCGGATCCTCATCGTCGGCGGCGGGGCGGCAGGGCTGCAATTGACGTCCCGTCTGGGCGATTCGCTCGGCCGGCGCGGCAAAGCATCGGTGACGCTGCTCGACAAGTCACGCGTCCATGTGTGGAAGCCGCTGTTGCACGAAGTTGCATCCGGATCGATCGACAGCGAAACCGATGCAGTAGAGTTCATCGCCCATGCGCGCCGCCGTCACTATCGCTACCGAATCGGTGAAATGATCGGCCTCGACCGGGCGAAGCGGCAGGTCTATGTGGCCCCGACCGACGACGAGGATGGCCAGCAGATCATTCCGCCGCGCGTGCTCGGCTATGACACGCTTGTGATGGCAGTGGGCAGCCTGTCGAACGATTTCGGAACTCCGGGCGTCGCCGAGCACGCGATCACCCTCGATACGCTCGACCAGGCGGCACGTTTCAACCGGCGCATGATCAACGCCTGCCTGCGGGCCAATGCGCAGTACGAGCCGCTGCGTCCGGGCCAACTGCATTGCGCAATTGTCGGCGCCGGCGCCACCGGCGTCGAACTCGCCGCCGAGTTGCACAAGACCATGCGTGACCTTGCTTCGTATAACCTCGACGCCATCGATTTCGACATGCTCATCAAGATCGACCTGATCGAGGCCGCTCCGCGTATCCTGCCGGCGCTCCCTGAACATCTTGCCGCCGGCGCCGATCGAGTACTGCGCCAGCTTGCCGTCACAATTCGTACCGGAACGCGGGTGACGGAAGTAGGCGCTGCTGGCGTCACGTTGCACACCGGCGAGGTGGTTCCGGCCGAATTGATCGTATGGGCCGCCGGAATCAAGGCCCCGGATTTTTTGCGCGACCTCGACGGACTCGAGGCGGACAGGATCAATCGCCTCGTCGTGCGTCCGACGCTGCAGACGACCCGCGACGATGACATATTTGCGATCGGCGACTGCGCCGCCTGCACATTGCCGGGTTCGGACAAGCCGTTGCCGCCCCGCGCCCAGACCGCGCAGCAACAGGCCGATTTCATAGTCAAGGTCATCAATGCCCGGATGAGCGGAGCGCCGCTGCCAAGCTTCAGATATCGCGATTTCGGATCGCTGGTGTCGCTCGGCGACTACCACGCGCTCGGCGTCGTGCTCCGCGGATTGAAAATGGAGGGTTTGCTCGCGAAGCTCGCCTACCGCTCGCTGCACAAGATGCATCTACGCGCGCTGCACGGCACGCCCAAAGTAGTGCTGGATTGGCTTGCCAAGACCGTCAGCGGACATACGGAGCCGCGGATAAAATTGCACTGACAGATGGAGCGCGCGGGCGAGACTGCCAAATAATTGAACCGGGTCGAAAGACCTCTTCCTGAATTCGGTTCCGTATGGTCGGGGGGGCAGCCGTTTGAGCCATCTTCGCGGTGCGCGATGCACTCGACCGGCGTGCTCCCTCCTTTTGCGGATCTGTTCGGCGCTTCGCGCGGTGGGTAGTGAGATCCCGAATAGAACACTGCTGTCGCTGATCTACTCGGTGGAAGACAAATTCAATCGATCAACCCAACAGAACGACAATGTTCCCGAAGACGAAAATCGCTCCTCCATGGCTCTTATCCTCAACACCGTGGCTCTGGCCGACAACGACATAGCGTAAGCGGCGCCTTGGCCGCCCGAGAAAGCACGGGAATCCGCTGCCTTGGTGGTGGAATTCTGCGGACGACGGTCGTGGTAGTTTCGCGTACCAGCGTGCAAAGTCCCAACGCAATCCGACAGGTCGCGCACTCAAACATTAGTGGTGCATCGAGCAGGGCCGATGCGGCATGCAGTAGGTCATTCGCGACGACTTTCGGCAAAGGGGACAAGAGGCCGGC
>JAXDQI010000226.1:0-28128 GCA_034667965.1 Gammaproteobacteria bacterium | reverse complement strand
CCATGCCGCCATCCGGTGCCCGATCTCAAGGTTAAATAACTGATGCGCTTAACGAAACTCAAGATCGCCGGCTTCAAATCATTCGTCGACCCGACGACGGTCACGTTTCCGAGCAGCCTCACAGGTGTCGTCGGTCCCAACGGATGCGGCAAATCGAACATCATTGATGCCGTGCGGTGGGTGATGGGCGAGATCTCCGCGAAGCACCTGCGCGGCGATTCGATGGCCGATGTCATCTTCAATGGCTCCTCGACACGCAAGCCCTTGGGCGCGGCGTCGGTTGAGCTGGTGTTCGACAATTCCGAGGGCAAGATCGGCGGCGCCTACGCGAGCTATAACGAAGTGTCGCTGCGGCGCGCGGTGAGCCGCGATGGAACTTCGGATTATTTCATCAACGGCACGAAGGTGCGCCGCAAGGACATCACCCAGCTGTTCCTCGGCACGGGGTTGGGTTCACGCAGTTACGCCATCATCGAGCAAGGCATGATCTCGCGAATCATCGAGGCCCGTCCCGATGATCTGCGGGCGTTCCTGGAGGAGGCGGCCGGAATATCGCGCTACAAGGAGCGCCGGCGGGAAACCGAAAATCGCATCGGCCAGACGCGTGAGAATCTGGATCGACTGAACGACTTGCGCGAAGAAGTCGACAAGCAGATCCGCCATTTGCAGCGGCAGGCGGCGACGGCTCGCCGCTATCAGACGCTCAAGGAAGAAGAGCGGAAGCTGCAGGCGGAGCTTCTGGCGTTGCGTTTACAGAGCCTGGACACGGAAGCGGGAGTTCGCGACGCAGCCGTGCAGCACTGCGAAACGGCCATGCAGGCGGTGTTGGCGGACCTTCGGCAAGCCGAGGCGGAGATCGAGCAGATCCGTGTCGATCTAACGTTCAAGGCCGAGGCGCTCGGCGAAATTCAAGCACGCTTCTACGGCGCCGGCTCGGACGTGACGCGCATCGAGCAGAGCATCGGACACGCTCGCGAATTGCGCCAACGCCAGGCCTCCGATCTCGCACAGTCGCAGACGCAGGTCCAGGACCTCACGGGCGAGATCCAGCGCGATCTTGTTTCTCTCGAAAGCTTGAGTGCTGAACTTGCCACGATGATACCGAATCTCGATGCAGCGCATGCCGAGGAGCGCAGCGCGTCGGAGCTCTTGACGCGCTCGGAACAGGCGCTTGGCCAATGGCAGCATAGGTCGGACGAGCATTCTCAGTCGGTGGCGCGGGGTCAACGCGAAACCCAGGTCGAACGCGCGCGAATCGAGCAACTCGAGAATCAGCAGCGCCGCCTGCTGCTGCAGCAGGAGCGGCAGGAAGCGGAGCGGCTGGTCCTCGTGCAGGTGCAGCCTGCCGTACCGCTGGAAACATTGGACGCCCAAGCGGCAGCTTCGCGTGATGCCGGCCAGAAAGCGACGACGGCATTGCAGGAATTACTGGCGGAACTGTCCGAGGCGCGCGAGCGCGAGCGGGAGCAGACGCAGGCTCTCAACTCATTGCGCGCCAAGTGGCAGGAGGCCCAGGGCGCCTTGGTGTCCACCGAAGCCCTTCAGCAGGCGGCGCTGGGCAAGGTTTCCGGCAAGGTAACGCAATGGCTCAAGGCGCAGTCGCTGGACCATCAGCCGCGCGTCGCGCAGCAGCTGCGCGTCGATCGCGGCTGGGAGCGGGCGGTGGAGACCGTCCTGGGATCCTATCTCGAGGCAGTGTGCGTCGATGGGCTGGACGGGGTTGCCGACGTGCTCGGCAGCTTCGACGGCGGCCATTTGGCCATGGTGACCATCAATGCGGACGCGGCGGGATCGCCCGACGCGGCATCGCTGCAGGCCAAGGTGCAGGGAGCGGCAGTGCTCGGCTCGGTTCTGTCGTCGGTATTCACGGCCGATACGTTGGGCGAAGCGCTGGGACGGCGGCGCCGGCTGACGCCGGGTCAGTCGGTGGTTACCCGCGACGGTGTGTGGTTAGGGCCCGATTGGCTGCGGTTGTCGCGGGATCAGGATCCCCATACCGGGGTCATCGAGCGCGAGGAGTCGTTGCGCGACATCAGGTTGCAGGTCAGCCGGCTTGCCGACGAAGTCAAGGAGTCCGAACACCGTCTCGAGCTCACGCGCGAGCTGATGCGCGAACACGAGGACCGCCGCGACCGGTTTCAAACCGACGTCAACCGCCTGCATCGGGAGCATGTCGACCGGCGTGCCGCGTTGGATGCCGCTCAGGCGCGCACCGCGGATGCTGCACGGCGCCTTGGGGCGCTGGAAACGGGACTTGCGGATGTGCGGGGCGAACTGGAACGCGCCGAAACGGATCTGCGCGCCTCGCGCGCGCGCATGGAAATCGCCATTGAGTCGCTCGCCGCCCTGGAGCCGAAGCGGTCGGTGCTCGAGCAGGAGCGCGAACGTCTGCGTGGCGAGCAAGCGGCCGCCCGGACGGCGGCTCAGGCGGTGCAGACGGCCGCGCGCGACCTGGCGCTGCAAGTTGAATCACGACGCTCCTCGCACGCGTCTCTGACCACGACGCTGGCGCGCGTCGAGAAGCAGCTCGAAGGTTTGGCTCTGCGCCGTGACGAACTCGCCGCACAGCTCGCGGAAGGCGAGGCGCCGCTTGCAGCTTTGCAGGAACAGATCGAATCCGCGCTGCAGATTCGCGTGCAGATCGAGGGCGAGCTGCACGCGGCGAGAGTCGCCAGCGATGAGCTGGAAGCGGTGTTGCGCGATCGGGAGACACATCACGGCGGCATCGAGGAACGCGTCGAAGCTGCCCGTGCGGCCATGGACGACACGCGCTTGGCCGCGCAGCAAGTCCGAGTGCGGCGCGAGACCGTTGCCGAACAGCTCGCCGCGACGGGTTTCGAACTCGCCGACTTGATCGGGCAGCTTGCGCCGGAAGCGTCGGTGGCGACCTGGGATTCTCAGCTCGAGGAGACCAAGTCCAAGATCGAGCGGCTGGGTCAGGTGAATCTCGCGGCGATCGGGGAGTTCAAGGAACAGTCCGAGCGCAAGGAATATCTCGATCGTCAGTGCAAGGACTTGACCGATGCGTTGGAGACCTTGGAATCGGCGATGCGGAAGATCGATCGTGAGACCCGCACCCGCTTCCAGGATACGTTCGACCGGGTAAACGCCGGGCTCAAGGAGAAGTTTCCGCGCTTGTTCGGCGGCGGGCATGCGTATCTCGAGCTGACCGGAGAGGAGTCCGAAGTGGCCGGCGTCTCCGTGATGGCGCGCCCGCCTGGAAAGCGCAACAGCACGATCAGCCAGCTTTCCGGAGGAGAAAAGGCCCTGACCGCGGTCGCGCTGGTGTTCGCGATTTTCGATTTGAATCCGGCGCCATTCTGCCTGCTGGACGAGGTTGACGCGCCGCTCGATGAGAACAACGTTGGGCGCTTCTGCGACATCGTGCGTGAGATGTCGAGCAGCGTGCAGTTCATTTTCATCACGCACAACAAGAGCACCATGGAACTCGCATCGCAATTGGTGGGCGTCACGATGAATGAACCCGGCGTCTCGCGGCTGGTGGCGGTGGATGTGGACGAAGCCGTGCGCATGGCGGCAATGTAGGGCGCTGACGTTGACCGCCGAACTACGTTTCATATTGGCGGTTTTGAGCGCGCTGCTGCTCGGCGGAATCTGGTGGTGGGGTGCGCGGCGTTCCCGTCAGGCGGCGGGAAACGCCGAGTTGCGCGAGTCGACGATGGGTTCTTCGGCCGCGGCGGTCCGCACGACGGTGCCGATCGACGGTGATCCGGACCCGACGGAGCCCCGCGGACACGGCGGGTCCCGCGATTGGGGTGTGTCGCCGCTCGAGCCTTTGAGCATTCGCACCGCCGACTTCGAATCGGTCCAGCTGGCCGATCTGCCGATGACGGCTCATGCCGATCCGGCCGATGCGACGCTGGATCTCGGCATTACCGAGCATGAACAGGCGGCGAGCCAACTCGCGCCGCCACCGCTTCCCGACGATGCCGACACGCAGGTGAACTTGGAGGCGAGCGAGGCCGGGCGGGTGCGCGCGAGAGGCGCCGAGCCGGTGCCCGCCGCTCCGAAACCGCAGCACGCAAACGCCAGCGAAACGCAGCGCATCGTGTCCATTCGAGTGTGTGCGGCGGGCGAGGCGCGTTGGTCCGGCTTGGAGCTGATGGCCGCGCTCGAGAATCATGGATTGGCGCATGGCCGCTATAACGTGTTTCATCGCAAGCACAGCGATGGCCGGACGCTGTTCTGTGCCGCGAGCCTGGTCGAACCGGGAATCTTCAATCTGGCGAAGATGCCGCTGGAGGAATTCCGGGGTTTGACGTTGTTCGCGGTGTTGCCGGGTCCGCTGGAACCGTTGCAGACGCTTGATGCGGTCATTGAAACCGCGGGGGAGCTGGCGGCGGTTTTGCACGGCACACTTCAAGATTCGCACGGGGCTGCTCTGTCTGCGCAGCGGGCCGAGGCGCTCCGCGAGGACGTCGCCCGCTTTCAAGCGCTGCTGACCATGACTTGAAACACGTGGGCAAGACGGATCCACAGGCGGCGGAACGGCGGGCGGCGAGCCGCGCGGCACGGTTGCGCGAGTTGCTGGAGCGCTACAACTACCGCTACCACGCGCTGGATGATCCGGAGGTCCCGGATGCCGAGTACGACAAGCTCATGGTCGAACTGCGGGGCATCGAAGCGCAGTACCCCCGATTGCTCACGAAGGACTCACCGTCGCAACGCGTCGGCGCGGCGCCGGTGGCGGCGTTCGCCGCGGTCCGGCATCGAATCCCCATGTTGTCGCTCGACAACGCCTTCAGTGAACAGGAAGTGCGTGACTTCGACCGCAGAATACGTGAACGCCTCGAGAACGATGGCGACGTCCGCTACTCAGCCGAGCCCAAGCTCGATGGTCTGGCATTCAGCGCATTGTTCGAGAACGGTGTGTTCGTCCGGGGCGCGACCCGCGGGGACGGCGAAACCGGCGAGGACATCACGCAGAACCTGAAGACTATTGCGGCGTTGCCCCTCAAACTGCGCACCACTGATGCGCCGAGAGTGCTCGAGGTACGCGGCGAAGTCTTCATGCCGCTCGCGGGCTTCGAGCGATTCAACAGCGAGGCCTCGGCGCGCGGCGAGAAGCCATACGTCAATCCGCGCAACGCCGCGGCGGGCAGCCTGCGCCAGCTCGATCCGCGAATGACCGCGGCCCGTCCCTTGGACCTGTTCATCTACGGCGTCGGATACGTCGAGGGCGGCGAGCTGCCAACCCGCCACGCCGCGATGCTGCAGCAGCTTCGGAATTGGGGATTCAAGATTTCTCCGCAATCCCGCGTGGTCGAATCCATCGAAGGCTGTCTCGAGTACTACCGCACCATGGGCGCGGCGCGTGCGGCGTTGCCGTACCAGATCGACGGCGTCGTGTACAAGGTCGATGACGTCGAACTGCAGCGGCGGCTGGGCTTCGTTTCTCGAGCGCCACGCTGGGCAATCGCCCACAAATTCCCCGCCGAAGAGGCGTTGACGACGATTCGGGAGATCGAATTTCAAGTCGGGCGCACCGGCGCCTTGACGCCGGTGGCGCGGCTGCAGCCGGTGTTCGTAGGCGGCGTGACCGTCAGTAACGCCACCCTGCACAACATGGACGAATTGACGCGCAAGGACGTGCGCGTGGGGGATACCGTGGTGATCCGCCGCGCCGGGGACGTGATACCGGAGGTGGTGCGGGTGATTCCCGAGCGGCGCCCCGAGGGCGCGACGCTGGTCGAGTTGCCCGCGGCATGCCCGGTATGCGGGTCTCCGGTGGTTCGGGAAGAAGATCAAGCCGTGGCACGTTGCACCGGCGGCCGGTTCTGCGCGGCGCAGCGGCGGGAAGAGCTCAAGCATTTTGCGAGTCGTCGCGCGCTCGATATTCAAGGTCTGGGCGACAAGCTCCTGGACCAGTTGGTGGAGCGGGATTGGGTGAGGACTCCGGCGGATCTGTTCGACCTGCAGGCGGAGCAGCTCGCGACGTTGGATCGCATGGGGGAGAAATCCGCGCAAAAACTGTACGCGGCAATCGCCGCGGCAAAGCACACGAGTTTGCCCCGGTTTCTGTATGCGCTGGGCATACGCGACGTGGGCGAAGCCACGGCTCTGGGACTGGCGCAGTACTTCGGCGATGTGGCGGCGCTGCGCAGCGCGTCTGCCGAAGAGATCCAGGCAGTCCCCGACGTGGGGCCTGTGGTGGCGGCCAATGTCGCCGCGTACTTCGCCGATGCGGAGAACCGAGCGATCGTCGATCGGTTGCTGGCGAGTGGCATCACGTGGCCCGAGCAGAGCAGGCCGACCTCGCAGGGTACACTTGCGGGAAAGACATTCGTGTTGACTGGAACGCTCAGTGCTCTCCCGCGCGACGCCGCACAGGAGGCGATCATGGCGCGCGGCGGCAAGGTCAGCGGCAGCGTCTCAAAGAAGACGGACTACGTCGTCGCCGGCTCGGACGCCGGCTCGAAGCTGAAGAAGGCGCAGGACTTGGGCGTCAGGGTTCTCGACGAACCGGCATTCCTCGAGCTCCTGAAAAGGTAGCGGGCCGCCGGGCCCGCCACCCGAAAGATGCCGCTTACAGCGGCTTCTTCTCGATCTTCGCGTTCTTCTTCATATCTTCGACGTAGGCCACAAGCTTCTTCTGAATCAGGTTCTTGGTGACTTGCGCCTTGACCTGATCGAACGGGGGCGGGGTGACCTCGCGAGTCTCTTCCAATTTGATGATGTGCCAGCCGTACTGAGTTTGTACCGGCTCGGGCGTCGTTTCACCCTTCTTCAGCGCCTTCACCGCATCGGCGAACGGCTTCACCATGCGCGTGGCCGTGAACCAACCCAGATCTCCTCCGCTGGTCTTGGAATTATCGGTGGATTCGGCCTTGGCCACGTCCTCGAACTTGGCGCCGCCTTTCAGCTTTTTGATCAACTGGTCGGCCTTTTCCTTGGATGCCACCAAAATGTGCCGGGCGTGGTATTCGGTCTTGTCCATCGCCGCGATGTCGCTGTCGTATTCCGCATGCAATTCCGCATCGGTGGGATCTTTGCCCTTCAGAAACTTCTGCGATTCGCCGTCGGACAGGATGCGCATGCGCAAAACGTCGAGATTGGCGGCAACCTCAGGGTCCTTGTCCACTCCATCCTTGAGGGCTTGGGTGGATACCAACTGCATGGTAATCAGCTCATCCAGCACCTGGTTCTTCTGTTCGGCGGTCAGGTCGGGCGGAACCGGCTTTCCCTGCAGCAGGTTCTTCAGAAAGGCATCGTAATCGGCGCGGGGGATGGCAACACCGTTGACGACCGCCACCGGGGGTGTCGCAGGCGGGTCCGCTGCTGCCGGCGCAGCTCCCTGCTGTCCTTTGCCGCAGGCTGTAAGCAACACGCCGATGGCTGCCACGGTGGACACCAGGTGCCACGGTGTACGAAGAAATTGAGTCATTTGTATCCTCTACGAACGTAAAAGCGACTTTGGCCTACGTGGCCGGCGCGCCCGGGGGCGGCAGTTTAGCCTTTACGGCGATTTGTCTCCAATAATCCGTTGAAACCACGGCGGGGCGGGCCGGGTGCGAAGGGGCTGGATTGGACGGGGCGGGACCCGGCAGGATTCCCGCTTGGAGCGATCGCTCGCCGGTTCCGGGCCCGGCAAGCGTTAACCCTTCCGGTCGATTCGAGACAGACCCCTTCCGGTCGTCAAGTTTTAGCCACTCAAGACTCGAGTTGAGGGGGAAATGCGTCGATGGCGAGCGCGTGGATATCGCTTTGCATCATATCCCCGACGGCTGCGTAAACCAGGCGATGACGGGCCACCGGGGCCACCCCGCGAAACGCCTCGGCCACGATGCGCACGCGATAGTGACCTTGTCCGCCGGCGGCGCCGGCATGGCCGGCGTGAAACCGGCTCTCGTCTTCGATCACGAGTTCGAGCGGGGCGAAGCGGGCTTCGAGCCGGGCCCGCAGCCGCTCCTCACGACTCGAGAAAGTCGGCTCTGCCGACGAGTCGGCTGTCATGTCTCGCCCTCCGCCGGCGCGGTGCCGGTCTTGCCGTGCAGCCAGATGACTTGCGGAACCATGAAGATCAGCATCGCGACGGTAATGCCGAAAACCTTGAAATTGACCCAAACGCTCTCCTGGAAGTTCCGCGCGATGTAGATATTGGCCGTTGCAAGCACCGCCAACCAAAGCGCCCAGCCCAGATTGATGATCACCCAGGTCCGCCGTGACAGAGCCAGCGGCTCGCTGAAGACACCTTCCAACAGGCGCCTCGCCAAGGGGCGCGTGCCGATGACGGTGCTTCCCAAGAAAGCGCAGGCTGCCGCACCCAGCAAGACGGTGGGCTTCCATTGAATGAAGCGCTTATCGTGGAGCAGCAACGTCGCGGTGCCGAGAACCAGTACGACGCCCGCCGTGATCACGTGCATGGTTTTGAACCTGCCGGTGCGCATGCGATGCACGATCATCAAGCCGACGCAGGCAACCATGAGGGACGCCGTCGCCCAGTAAATGCCATACAGCTTGAAGACCACGAAAAATATGACCAGCGGGGACCATTCGAGGAGTTGATTCATGTGGGTATGATAGCCGGAGCATGGGCATCTATTTACAACTGCATCAGGTTTCTCCGCAGCGGCGCTTTATCCGGCAAGCGGTCGAGGTATTGCGCGCCGGCGGCGTAATTGTCTACCCGACGGACTCGTGCTATGCGCTCGGCTGCCACATCGGGGATAAAGCGGCGTTGGAACGCATTCGCGAGATACGACAGACCGACCGAAACCACCATTTTACCTTGGTGTGCCGCGACCTTGCGGACGTGGGCAAGTATGCCGTCGTGGATAATTCCCAGTACCGGTTGCTGCGCGCGCATACTCCAGGGCCCTACACGTTCCTGCTGAAGGCCTCGCGCGAAACACCGCGCCGCTTGAAGCACGAGCGCCGCGGCACGATCGGGCTTCGAGTGCCCGACCATCCGGTGACGGCTTTGTTACTCACCGAGTTGGGCGAGCCGGTCATGAGCTCCACCCTGCTGTTGCCGGGCGAAGACCTGCCGCGGACCGATGCGAGGGAGATTTACGAGCTGCTGGAACACACCGTGGATATGGTCTTGGATGGCGGCAACTGCGGATTGACTCCGACATCGGTGATCGATCTATCGGGCGACCGCGCCGTCGTCGCCCGGGTGGGGCGCGGCGACGTCACCCCCTTTGCGAACCCGGCAACCGTATAATGAGTCGGCGATGCGGGCACGCGAGCTCGTGTTTATTGTTACATAACGAGTGCAAGCATTGGATTTATCTGCATTTCTTACAAAGATCTCGATTTGGGCAATTCCTGCGCTCTTTGCGATCACGCTGCACGAAGTCGCGCATGGGTGGATGGCGCGGTTCTTCGGAGATCGTACCGCACAGATGCTTGGGCGCTTGAGCCTCAATCCGCTGCGGCATATCGATCCGGTCGGAACCGTGCTCGTCCCGGGAGTGCTGCTCGCGATAGGCGGGCCGCTCTTCGGCTGGGCGAAACCCGTGCCTGTCGCCACCAGTGTGCTGCGCAATCCGCGGCGCGCGATGGTGCTGGTAGCAATTGCGGGTCCGGCGGCTAACTTCGCCATGGCCGCCGTCTGGTGCGGTATCTTGAGTGCAGTCGTGCGCATCAATTTCAACGAGACCTTGATCAGTTGGATCGCAGAGATGGCCGAGGCCGGCATCTGGTTCAACGTCGTGTTGGCGATTTTCAACTTGTTGCCGGTTCCCCCGCTCGACGGCGGCCGGGTATTGGCAGGATTGCTGCCGCAGCGCTGGGGAAGCCGCTTGGAAAAAATCGAACCCGTGGGATTGTTCTTGGTGCTCGGCTTCTCCGTGATGCGATGGCTGGACTGGCTGTTCGTGCCCGTGTACCGGGTGATGGGGCGTCTCATCACAGTCCTGCTGCCCGCATGAGCGGGTCCATCCAGAATCGACGGGTTCTCTCCGGCATGCGCCCCAGCGGACTGCTGCATCTCGGCAACTATCATGGCGCGCTCAAGAATTGGATCGAGTTGCAATACCAATATGAGTGCTACTTTTTCATCGCCGACTGGCACGCACTCACGACGGGATACGAGGACACCTCGAAGCTCGAGGATTATGTGTGGACGATGGCGGTCGATTGGCTGGCGGCCGGTCTCAATCCCGGCGTCGCGACGCTGTTCATCCAGTCGAAGGTCCCCGAGCATGCGGAACTGCACCTGTTGCTGTCGATGATTACCCCGCTGGGATGGTTGGAGCGGGTTCCGTCCTACAAGGATCAGCAGGCGGAGCTGGCCGATCGCGATCTCTCCACGTATGGATTTCTCGGCTACCCGCTGCTGCAAACTGCCGATATCCTGCTGTACAGATCGCAGTACGTGCCGGTCGGCGAAGACCAGGTGGCCCACGTGGAGATCACGCGTGAAGTGGCGCGGCGCTTCAATCACATCTATGGCCGCGAACCGGAGTTCGAGCAAAAGGTCGAAAAGGCCATCAAGAGCCTGGGGTCGCGCAATTCGGCCATGTACCGGACACTGCGCAAGGAGTTCCAGGAAAAGGGCGACGGCGATGCGCTCGCCAGAGCGCGTGCGCTGGTCGAATCGAATGCGCGGCTCACCGTGGCCGATCGCGATCGCCTGTTCGGTTTTCTCGAAGGCACCGGTATTGCCATTTTGCCCGAACCCGAGGTACTGCTGACCGCGACGCCGAAGGTGCCCGGCTTGGACGGCCGCAAGATGTCGAAGTCCTATGGCAACACCATCGGCCTGCGCGAAGAGCCTGATTCCATCGTCAAGAAACTGAAGGCCATGCAGACCGATCCGGCGCGCGTCCGGCGCACCGATCCGGGTGATCCGGACAAGTGTCCCGTGTGGGACTTGCACAAGGTGTATTCGACGGCCGAGACGCAAGCCTGGGTGCAACAGGGTTGCCGTACCGCCGGTATCGGCTGTTTGGACTGCAAAGCGCCATTGATCGAAAAAATAGTCGCGGAGGTTTCGGCCATTTCGAAGCGGGCGCAGGAGTTCGAGGAGAATCCGGAATTGGTACGCGGTATCATCGCCGAAGGGTGCGAGCGCGCGCGCGCTGTGGCTCGCGACACTCTGGATGCGGTTCGTCAAGCCATGGCAATGAACTACAGATGAAACCCGAACTGAGGATTGTGCAGAACGACGCTGCCAGGGCGCCCGCGAAGGCGCCGCGGGAGCCTGCGCCGGCGCAGGGCGAGATGCCGTTTGCGATGGTGGAGGGCCAGCCCGTCACCGAGATGCCCCGCGATCTGTACATCCCGCCGCAGGCGCTCGAGGTCTTCCTCGAGGCGTTCGAAGGACCCCTCGACATGCTGCTGTATCTCATACGGCGGCAAAACCTCGACATTCTCGACATTCCGATCGCCGAGATCACCCGCCAGTACATGCGATATATCGAGTTGATGCAGGTGCTGCAGCTCGAATTGGCGGGCGAGTACCTGCTCATGGCGGCAACGCTCGCCGAAGTGAAGTCCCGCATGTTGCTGCCGCGTCTGCACAGCGAGGACGCCGCCGACGAAGCGGATCCGCGCGCGGAGCTCGTGCGCCGTCTGCAGGAATACGAGCGCTTCAAGCGGGCGGCCGAAGGTATCGATCGGATGCCGCGATTGGAGCGAGACACGTGGGTCGCGTCGGCGGACCTGGTCGATCGAAAAGTGGTGCGCATCGCACCGCAGGTCACTCTTCAGGAAATGCTGCTGGCCTTTCAAGAAGTGCTGGCGCGCAACGACATGTTCGCTCATCACCACGTGCAGCGTGAGCCGCTTTCGGTGCGGCAGCGCATGACGGACGTGCTGTCGGCGTTGACCGCGTCCGCGTTCGTGGATTTCGTGCGGCTGTTTCGGGCGGATGAGGGCCGCCGCGGCGTCACCGTGACCTTCGTCGCCGTCCTGGAATTGCTCCGCGAGGGGTTGATCGAGATCGTCCAGGCGGAACCCTACGCACCGCTGCACGTACGCCTCGGCAATCCTTCCCGACACCTCAAAGCGGTGCCGGACGACGGCGTCGCCGACGCCGCAGCGCCTAACTAACCTTGCGCGGGAATTTCCAATGAATGATCAGTATGTTCGAAATGTGATCGAAGCTGCTTTGCTTGCGGCGGGGCGGCCATTGGCCTCCGATGAACTGGTGACTCTGTTCGACGAGCGCGATGGCTCGAACGCGGACGAGGTTCGAGCTGCCATAGAAGCCTTGCGTTCCGATTATGAGACGCGAGGACTCGAATTGGTGGAAGTGGCGAACGGCTACCGGATCCAGATCAGGGCGTCGGTGGCGCAGCCGGTATCGCGGCTGTGGCAGGAGCGCCCGACGAAATATTCCCGCGCATTGCTGGAGACGCTGGCATTGGTCGCGTACCGGCAGCCCATCACGCGCGGGGAAATTGAGCAGATCCGCGGCGTGGCTGTGAATCCGAACATCATCAAGACTCTGCTCGAGCGCAGCTGGATCCGGGTCGTCGGACACCGCGACGTGCCGGGCAAGCCGGAATTGTTGGGTACGACGCGCGATTTTCTGGATTATTTCAGCTTGCGGAAGCTCGACGATCTGCCGACTCTGGCTCAGCTCAAGGAGCTCGAGGACCTGCGCGTGCAATTGAGCCTTCCGGGTGCGGATCCGGTGGTCGACGCTGATTCGATCACGGGCGATTCCAATGCAGCCGCGGCCGGCTCCGCCAGCGATGCGGCGAGCGACGACGCTGTGGCGGACGACCCTGCGGCAGACGAGCCCGCCGCGGACGAGGCGGCCGCGGAAGACGACGAGCTGGAAGCATCTTCAGAGCAACAGCGCCCCCACGGATTGGTCGCGCGCAGTGCCGGCGACGATCAGTTTTGATGCGGCCACGCCCGCCCCGGAAAGAGCCGACCAACCGGGGC
The DNA here is from genome assembly GCA_034667965.1 of Gammaproteobacteria bacterium. Classification (GTDB taxonomy): domain Bacteria; phylum Pseudomonadota; class Gammaproteobacteria; order Steroidobacterales; family Steroidobacteraceae; genus Bog-1198. Next base: position 15,264 of record JAXDQI010000226.1, on the reverse strand, counting down.
CCGCGCGCGGAACCTCCGCAACTTGAGCGTATTCAAAAATTGCTCTCCGCCGCCGGCGTGGGTTCTCGCCGCGAAGTAGAGCGTTGGATTCGCGAAGGACGATTGCAGATCAACGGCGAGGTGCCCGCGTTGGGCGCGAAGCTCGCCGCACGCGACCGGATCACCCTGGATGGCCGCCCAGTACGCCTGCACGCCCCCAAGGACAAAGCTGCGCGCATATTGCTGTTTCATCGCTCACCGGGCGACGCGCTCGATTTGAAGGCGGCGACTTCGCGCGCGGCCGAGCACTTGAACCTGCCCCGGGCCGGCGGCCGGTGGTTGGCGATTCAGCCGATGCCCCCGGTGGACGGCGGACTGGAGATTCTGACCGATGACGGATCCTGGGCGCATCGGATTTCGCAGGGCGCGCATGCGCTGACCATCGACTACGTGCTGCGGATGCGCGGCCCGTTGAATGAAACGCTGGTCGAGGAATTTCGCGGCGCCACGGACTGCGAAGGCGACCCCATGTCCATCCTGCAGGCGGACGCGCAGTTCGGCGAGGGCTTCAATCACTGGCTCAACGTGACTGTGCGCGCCACCCGCTCCGCGCAGGTACGGCACTGGTGGGCGGCGCGCGGAATCATCGTCAGCCGCCTCATGCGGGTTCGATTCGGGCCCGTGCACCTGTCGCGTGAGTTGCCGCGGGGACATTCCCGAGCCATGTTGGCCAGCGAACGCAACGCGCTGGTCAATGAAATCGATGCCGCCAAGGCGGCGTACCAGGCTCAAGGCGGCGGCGACTCCAGCAGTTGACCCAGGTACTGCTGCCAGACGGCAGCCCACGTATGCGTGCCGTGTCCATGGGTCTGATCGGAGGCAGGAAGCAATACGAAGCGGCCCTTCGGTACGCGCTTGATTTGCCGTTCGGTCAGCCCTAAGTCCGGGGGGTTGATGAAATCGTCCCCCGAATTGACCCACATCACCGGCGCACGGATGTTCTCGAGTCCGCCCGATGGGTCGTAGTCGCGCGATGCGCTCACTTGATAGAGGAGGTCGTTCGCATCCAGGTCCTGGAGTTCGCGTTCGATATATTTCTGCACGAACTGGTCCGCGGCGTCCGGGGTTGGCAGCGTGAGCTGCATTTGTATCGGCGCGCTGCCGGCGATGAGCAGCATGCCGGCGGCGGTGCGTAAGGCGCCGACGGGCTGGGTCCTGTATTCACCCTGCCGCCAATCCGGGTCGGAGCGAATGGCATCGATGATGAGCTCGCGCCAGACGCGGTTTCGTCCGGCGATCTGCACCGGCAGACACGCGAGCGGCATCAACGCATCGACGAAATCGGCGTGGCTTTCCCCCCACATCCACGTATGCATGCACCCCATTGAGGTTCCGAGCACGAGCCGCAGATGATCCACCTGCAGTCCTTGCGTGACCAGCTCGTATTGCGCGGCCACCATATCCTGATAGGCATACTGAGGAAAGTGCGCGTGCAGCCCGTCGCTCGGTTTGCTGGATTGTCCGTGACCTATGCCGTCCGGCAGAATGATGAAATACCGGGTCGTGTCGAGCAGCCGTCCTTTCCCGAACAGAACGCCGCTGAACCGATCCGTCAGGAAATTGTGCCCCGATCCGCCCGTGCCGTGCAGGATGAGCACCGCATTGTCCACCCGCCCGTGCGCATCGCGGTGCGGTTGTCCGAGCACGGTGTAGTGCATGCGCAGCTCGGGTAACGTCTCTCCCGATGCGAAATGGAAATTATGGGCGACGTAGTCGCCTTCGAAGTGTCTCAAGGGATCGGGCGCCTCGGCGGCGGGCGAACCGGCGGCTGCGGCCATGATGGCTGCCGCCACGAGGGCGCGGGGAGCGAACGAGTTGCGTGCGGGCATCGGATTTCCCTCGAGTTTATTGGGCGTCGAAGTATTCGCCGTTCGTGCCGCGGCCGAGGGCACTCAACAAATACAAAAAGGGTCCCGTGACCGACGCAGGCGTCGGCAACGATTCCGGATCTTCCGCAGGATAGGCTGCCGCGCGCATCGAAGTGCGCATGCGGCCGGGATTTATACTGTTCACGCGGATGTTCGGTTCGCCCTCGAGTTCCTGCGCCCACATGCTGCTCACCGACTCCAGCCCGGCCTTCGCCACGGCATATGCACCCCAGAATGGCCGCGAATTGCGCACCACGCCGCTGCTGACGAAAACGATGGAAGGGTCCAGTCCTTTGCGCAAGCTGGGAAGCAACACCTGAGTAAGGATGAATGGTGCTGTGAGGTTCACGTGCAGCACCCGGCACCAGGTGGGTACGTCGTATTGCTCGAGCGGTGTTCGATCGCCCAGTACCCCCGCCGAATGCACCAACCCATCCAGCTTGCCGAACTCACCCTCGATGGTGCCCGCGAGAGCGTCGTAGTGGGTTGCCGTGGCGGTCGCGAGGTCGAGCGTTGCTATGGCGGGTTGGGGCGCCCCCATCGATTCGATTTCATCATAGACCCGCCCCAGCTTGGCGGCATTCCGGCCGCACAGGATCACCGTGGCGCCGGCACGCGCGCACTCGACGGCGAGCGCGCGGCCGAGGCCGCTGCTCGCGCCGGTGATCAGGACGACTCGCTCGGCCAGCAAACCGGCATGGGGCGTGAAGTTCTTGGGTATCGACATGAATTCTCCGACGGTTGCGTTAACGGGCGGCTGCTGCGCGCCGCGCCGCCGTCCAGGCGTTATACAGGTCGGCCAGCCGAAAATCCGCGCCGGCGCGGCGCCCGCGTCCATTCAAATGCTTTGCACCCAGCGCCGCAAGCACCAACAGGTGGCGCAGCCGCGGCCGCTCCTGCGTGGCGAGGGCCTCAGCCGAGTTCGCGAAATAGCGGGCCGCGTGGTCGCGCATTCGATGCAGATAGGCATCGAGGTGAGGCGGCGGATCGCGGGCTGCCAGGTCATCATTGTCCACGCCCGCGGCAAGCAGTTCGTCGATTGGAAAGAGGATGCGCCCAGCCCGCGCCTCCCGACCGTAGTCGGAGAGGGCCCGGGCCACATACTGTGCCTCTGCCAGCGCGGCGATGCAGGACTGCACGGACGGTGAGCTCGCTCCGCCGAGTCCCGCCGCCACCAGAAGCGGGGTTCCGAATAGTGCGTCGGCGTGTGACTGCAATTCGGCGGCGCGTTCCAGTGCCGCACCGGCAACTTGCGCCGCGGCGGCCGCCACCGGCCGCATCAACGGCGACCAGTCGGTCGACGCAGCGCCTTCGAGATTCGCGAGGTAGAGGGAGATGGGATGCAGGGGGGATCCCGCGGCCAGCCGGCCCATCTCGTCGCGCCACCAAGCGAGTTTGATCCGCGCAACATCCGCCTCGGTGCCCGGGTCCAGCAGGGCGTGCCACTCGGCCATCAGCGCATAGATGCCGAGAAGCGGTTCCCGGGCTTCGCGCGCGGCGAACAGCCAGCTCCAATGGCGCATGCTTCCGGGCGGGACCGCGCGGCTGCGATAGGGTTCCTCAAGTGTTCTCAGAGTGCGTCTCATCCGCCGGGAGTTCGGACTGCGCGCCGGCTCCGCGGGGCGTGCGCGTCAGGCTGCCGACTGGTTCGATGGTCTCAAGGTCCCGTTGAACGCGCAATCCAAGCTCGGGAAATCTTCGTGCCGCAGGCAATATCTGTTGTTCCAACGATCCGACCGCCTTGTTGAAGGAGTCGACGCTCGAGCCCAATGATTTTCCCAGCCTGCCCAAGTGCTCGCCGAATACCGCGAGGCGCTTGTATAAGTCCTCCCCCAGCCGCCGGATCTCCGCCGCGTTGTCCGCCAGCACCGTCTGTTTCCAGCCGTATGCGACCGCCTTCAACAGCGCGACGAGGCTCGTGGGTGTCGCGAGCATGACATTCTGCCGCAAGGATTCGTCGATGAGGCCGTGATTTTCCTGCAGTGCCGCGGTCAGGAATTGATCGCCCGGCAGGAACAGCACGACGAATTCAGGACTGTCTTCGAACTGCGACCAGTACTGCTTTGACGACAACTCGCGCACGCGGGCGCCGACGATCTGCGCGTGCCGCCGCAGCTGGACGGAGCGCTCCTCGTCGTCCTGTGCTTCGGCGGCCGCAAGGTACGCATCCAATGGGGTCTTGACGTCGACCACGATATCGCGCCGCTCAGGCATGTGCACGATCATGTCCGGACGGATCGAACCGGACTCGGTCACCTGATGATGTTGCTCGGTGAAATCGACATGTGCCGTCATCCCCGATAGTTCAACCAGCCGCTTCAAGGTGATTTCGCCCCATTGACCGCGGATGTCGGGCCGGCGCAGCGCGGTCACCAGGTTCCGAGTCTCGCGCGACAAGAGCGTCTGGCCCGTCGCGAGGACTTCCATCTGCGACCTGATGGTTGCGAAGGAATCGATGCGATCGCGTTCGATGTTCTGGATCTGTGTCTCGGTTTTGGCCAAGGCTTCGCGTATGGGTTGAACCAAAGACTCGATCGCGTTTTCCCGCGCCTGCAGGGCCGCCGAAGCATCGAGTTGCTGGCGCGCCAAGCGCTCCCGGGCCAACTGCAGAAAAACCTCGCTATTGCTTTGCAGGCTGTCGCGTGCGAGTTCACCGAATATCCCCTGCAATTGGGCGCGTGCGCGGTCCAGCGACTGTTCGCGCTCGACGTTCACGACATCATCCGTCTTGAGGCGTGCCCGCAGGGATTCCACCTCGACACGCAGTACCGATTCCCGTCTGGCGCGCCACAGCAGCGCCGCCAGCGCGCCGAGCAGCCCGCCGACGCAGGCGCCCGCCCCCAGGCTCACCGCGATGGTCCATAAGGCGTCGTCGCCGGTCACGGGCGCCCGCTGCTCTCGGCCGCCCCGCGCAAATGCGCGAGGTAGTTGACGCTGGTGTCCGACGACAGGCGGAATGCGCGGGTCAGCGGATTGTATGCAATGCCGGTCAGGTCCTTGAGGTCGAGACCCGTATTGCGGCCCCATCGCGCAAGTTCCGACGGTCGGATGAATTTTAGATATTCGTGGGTGCCCCGCGGAAGGACGCGGGCGACGTATTCCGCGCCCACGATAGCCACGGCGAACGCCTTAAGATTGCGGTTCAACGTCGAGACGATGAGCTCGCCGCCGGGCTTCACGAGCTTGCTCAAGGCCGCCAACGTGGCGGCCGGGTCCGGCACGTGCTCCAGCATTTCCATGCACGTGACGAGGTCGAACGCGGCCGGCCGCTCGACGGCCAGGTCCTCGGCCGAAACGGCACGATAGGAAACGTCGATTTTCGCTTCCACGGCGTGCAGTTCGGCCACGTCGAGTACCGCCTGCGCCAGATCGATTCCCAGCACATGCGCACCGGCACGAGCCATCGACTCCGAGAGGATTCCGCCCCCGCAGCCGACGTCCAGCACCTGTTTGTTCTCGAGCGAGATAATCCGCTGCACGTAGCTCAGGCGCAGGGGATTCAAGTCGTGCAATGGCTTTGAGGGACCCTTGGGGTCCCACCAGCTCTGCGCCAGCGCGGCGAATTTAGCAAGCTCCGCGGGATCGACATTTCCGGACGTCGTATTCAAATTGACTCTCCGATGATCGGTGAAATACGCCGAGCTTTCACGCGAGCCGCTGCGTGCGGCCAGTCGAGCCGCGTGAATGCTCTCGAGTTCACCAGGTGACGGCCGGACACCCATACATCGCTGACGAGGTCACGGCCGCCGCTGAATACCAATCCGGTCGCCGCGTCGGAAGGGGCGGCGAGCGTGGCCCATTGAGCTGCCGGGCTTTGCAAATCGATGCAGCACATGTCCGCCCATTTACCTTTCTCCAGGGTGCCGATCTCCGCATCCAGTCCGAGAGCCGCCGCACCGCCGCGGGTCGCGATGGCGAGCGCGTCCCAGGCGTTCAGACCTTTGTGTGCAAGATCCGAAAGGCCGGCGTCCGGCGCCATCGATAACAAGGCTAGGAATCTCATTGCTGTCCAGAGGTCAATGCTGCCGGCCGGCTCGGCGATACCGCTGCCCAAGCTCAGACGCAACCCGGTCGCCGCCCAGGACGCCACCGGCGGCGGTCCGTTTCCTGTTCGCAAACCCGGCTCCGGACAAAGCGTAATGGCGATTCCGCTGCGCTGCGCCAGCTCCAAATCCGCTGCATTTGCAACCGTCATGTGTACCGCGGTCAATGCCGGCGTCAACAATCCCAAGGCATGCAGCCGTGCGATGGGCCGCGCGCCGTGCCGTATTACGGACTCGTCCACCTCCGCACGCGACTCGTGGAGCGCCGTCACTATGCCGGCGTCGAGTTCATCCGCCAACGTGGCAATGCGGCCGAAGGTCGCGTCGCTGACTGCGGACGGCGACTCGGGCGCAAAGGCGGTCGCGATGGTCGGATGCCCTCGATATTCGTCGCGGAAGCTCAAGGCGCGAGTCAGGTATTCGCCGGGACTCGTGGCCCAGGGGCTGGCCATCTCCGCAATCGGGATTCCGATGATTGCACGCATGCCCTGTTCCGCGGCCGCGCGCGCGGATTCCTGAGGAAAATAGCCCAAGCTGCAAAAACACGTGGTCCCCGCCGCGAGCAACTCGGCAATACACATTTGCGCGCCCTCGCGCAGGCGGTCCGGGGCGATCGAGCGGCCGGGGGGCGGCGCGAGCCGCGTATACGCGTTCACCAGGCCCGGCAGCACGAGATGTTCCGATCGGTCCACATGCGCGGTTGCGGCGTAGCGCAGGGCCGCGAGGGTGGTCGGCAGCAGGTCTAAAATACGCCCGTCTCGAACCACCAATGTGTGATTCTCGAGGACCTCGTCGGGCGAAGTCATGGGCAAAATCCAGCGGGAGCTGACGGTCAAATCGGCGGGGACGGCGGACATACGGCGAGTATATCGGCTAATACTCAAGGGAGGCTCGAGGACACGCGGGGAAGGGTGCCAGACCAATAGTGATGTGTGCTAGAATTGACGAATGTCGAGACCATGTCTCCCCTTCAATAAAACCACTTAAATTGAGCCGCCTAGGAACCTTTCGGACTTGCATTTTCTCCTGCTATGCAGCTGGCAAAAACCACGCTTTTTGCCGGCGGAAACGAAGCTGATGTCCGAAAAAGCGCCGCAGGCGACTTTTTCCAATGAACTAGGCTAATCCGGACTCTCGCAAATGGCCGAGATCGCTCGCGAAATATTGCCCGTAAATCTCGAAGACGAGATGCGGAAGTCTTACCTCGATTACGCGATGAGCGTGATTGTCGGAAGAGCCTTGCCCGACGTTCGCGACGGCCTGAAGCCGGTGCACCGGCGGGTACTGTTCGCCATGCGCGAATTGGGCAACGACTTCAATAAAGCGTACAAAAAGAGCGCGCGCGTCGTTGGCGATGTCATCGGCAAGTACCATCCGCACGGCGACGCCTCGGTCTACGATGCGATCGTGCGCATGGCGCAGCCGTTTTCCATGCGTTATCTGCTGGTCGACGGCCAGGGCAATTTCGGGTCTGTTGACGGCGACCCGCCGGCGGCGATGCGCTACACCGAAGTGCGCATGTCGAAGCTCGCCGCGGAGCTGCTGGCGGACATCGAGAAAGAGACTGTCGACTTCAACCCGAATTACGACGAGTCGGAGAGCGAACCGGCCGTATTGCCCACCCGCATCCCCAATCTCCTCATCAACGGCTCATCCGGTATCGCGGTCGGTATGGCGACGAACATACCGCCGCACAATCTGACCGAAATCGTCACCGCGTGCATCGCGCTCATCGAGAATCCGGACCTCACGCTCGCGGAACTGATGCAGATCGTGCCCGGTCCGGATTTTCCGACCGCGGGCATCATCAACGGCGCGCAAGAAATCGTATCCGCGTACAAGACCGGGCGCGGGCGGCTCCACGTGCGGGCGCGCACTCATTTCGAGGACGTGGGGAAGGGCGACCGGCAGGCGATCATCATTACGGAGCTGCCGTATCAGGTGAACAAGGCGAAGCTGATCGAGCGCATCGCCGACCTGGTCCGCGACAAGCTCATCGACGGGATCGCTTCGGACGGCTTGCGCGACGAGTCGGACAAGGACGGCATGCGCGTCGTCATCGAATTGAAGCGCGGCGAAGTGCCGGAAATTCTGCTCAACAACCTGTTCTCCCAGACCACCATGGAAACCGTGTTCGGCATCAACATGGTGGCCCTGGTCGACGGCCAACCGCGGCTGCTGTCGCTCAAGGAAATGCTGGATGCGTTCCTGCGGCATCGCCGGGAGATCGTCACGCGGCGCACCGTGTTCGAACTGCGCAAGGCGCGGGAACGCGGCCATATCTTGGAGGGGCTCGCAATCGCCCTTGCCAATATCGACGAGATTATTGCGGCGATCAAAGCGTCCCCCTCGCCGGCGGAAGCGAAGGTCGCCTTGATGTCGAGGCCCTGGGCTTCGGGCGCCGTTCCCGAAATGCTGGCGCGTGCCGGTGAGATCAGCACCCGCCCGGAAGGCGAGACTGCCGCGCTCGGCATCGCCGCGGGCGGCTATCTGCTGACCGAGTCCCAAGCTCAGGCAATCCTGGACATGCGCCTCAATCGATTGACGGGACTCGAGCAGGATAAAGTCATCGCCGAGTTCCAGGAGCTGCTGGTGCAGATCAGGGACTTGAGCGACATCCTCGCCCGGCCCGTACGGCTGCTCGACGTGATCCGCAAAGAGCTCGAATACATCCGCGACACCTTCGCCGACAAGCGGCGCACCGAGATCATCACAAACCACGAAGATCTCAGCCTCGAGGATCTTATTACGCCGGAGGACGTCGTAGTGACGTTGTCCCACGGAGGCTACGCCAAGGCGCAGCCGGTGTCCGACTATCAGGCGCAGCGGCGCGGGGGACGCGGCAAAGCGGCGACCAGCGTCAAGGACGAGGATTTCGTCGACAAGCTGTTCGTAGCGAACACCCACGACACGCTGCTGTGTTTTTCCGATCACGGCAAGCTCTATTGGCTCAAGGTGTATCAGCTGCCGCAGGCCAGCCGAGGTTCGCGCGGAAAGCCCATCGTGAATCTCTTGCCGCTGCAACCCGGCGAGCGCATCAGCGCCATGCTGGCGATCAAGGAGTTCGAGGAAGGCAAGTACGTGTTCATGGCGACCAGCCTGGGTACGGTGAAGAAAACCTCGCTGGCGTTGTTCTCCAGGCCTCGTACCAGCGGGATCATCGCGGTCGCCCTTGATGAGGGCGACAAACTGGTGGGCGTAGCGATCACGGACGGCACCAAGGACATCCTGCTGTTCACGACGGGCGGGAAGGCGATCCGATTCCTCGAGGATGAAGTACGAGCCATGGGGCGCGAGGCCGCCGGCGTGCGCGGCGTCAAATTGAGCGACGATCACAGGGTGAACGCGCTGATCGTGGCCGAGCAGGGCTACATCCTCACCGCTTCCGCAAACGGATTCGGCAAGCTCACTCCGCTCCCGGAATTCCCCACGCACGGCCGCGGCGGCCAAGGTGTGATCGCGTTGCAGGTCACCGACCGCAACGGTGGGATGATCGGCGCCCTTCAGGTGAGCGTGGACGACGAGATCATGCTGATGAGCCAGGCCGGTGTCCTCGTCCGAACGCCGGTCAAGGATATTTCCGTGGTCGGCCGCAACACCCAAGGCGTGCGGCTGATTCGACTGGAAGAGGGCGATCAGTTGTCGGGGTTGGAGCGCATCGATGGAATTGCCGAAGGTGACGCTACACCGGCCGGCGAACCACCGGGTGGCGAACCGTCGGGTGGCGAACCACCGTCCTCGAGTTGAGCTTCGAGGCTGCCGTGCGCGCGTTCAATTTCTCGCCCGGCCCGGCGGCGCTGCCGACTGAAGTCCTGGAGCAGGCGCGCGACGAAATGCTGGACTGGAACCAGGACGGCATGTCGGTCATGGAAATCAGTCACCGCGGCAGGGCCTTCATGGAAGTCGCCACGCAGGCCGAGGCGGATCTGCGCGAGCTGATGGCCGTGCCGCGAAACTACAAGGTCTTGTTCCTGCAGGGCGGTGCCTCGGCGCAGTTCGCCCTCGTGCCGATGAATCTCACGGCCGCGGACTCCGTCGCCGACTACGTGAACACGGGCCATTGGTCCAACAAGGCCATCCTCGAGGCGCGGCGCTACTGCCGGGTGCGGGTCGCCGCCGACGCCGGCGGTCAGTACCTGCGCGTGCCCCCGCAAAGTGAACTCAAGCTGAACGGCGACGCTGCCTATGTCCATTACACGCCGAACGAGACCATCGGCGGAGTGGAATTCGGCTACATACCCCAAACCGGGGGGATACCGCTGGTCGCCGACATGTCGTCGAGCATCCTGTCCCGGCCGACCGACGTATCGAAGTTCGGCCTCATCTATGCCGGTGCACAAAAGAACATCGGTCCGTCCGGATTAGCGGTCGTGATCGTGCGCGAAGATCTCATCGGCCGCGCCCGCTCCGACACACCGCTGGTATTCGACTACAAGGCGATGGCCGACGATCACTCCATGCTCAATACGCCGCCCACGTTCGCCTGGTACATGGCGGGTCTGGTTTTCAAATGGTTGAAGCGCAACGGCGGTGTCGCCGCCATGGGCGAGCGCAATCGCGCGAAGGCTGAGAGACTCTACGCGGCGATCGACGGATCTCAGTTCTATCGAAATTCGGTGGCCAAGGATTCGCGTTCCTGGATGAATGTCACCTTCACGCTCGCCAAGCCCGAATTGGATGTGCTATTCCTCGAGCATGCGGCCGCATCGGGATTGAAGAATTTAAAGGGTCACCGGGTACACGGCGGGATGCGCGCGAGCCTGTACAACGCCATGCCGCTCGCAGGAGTCGAGGCATTGGTCTCTTTCATGCGCGAGTTCGAGCGTAGGCACACGTGAGATAGGTATGGCGCGGAGTAAAACGACACCACCGACCGGCACCAAAGCGCGGAAGCGGATCGCCGCCGTGCCGGGCGCGTCCGCCGTCAATGCCGGCCCGTTGCCGGGTGCGCCGCAGGAAGACCGACCTGCGGATGGCCGCCCCGTGGATCTGTCGAACATCCGCGACCGCATCGACGATGTCGATGCGCGCATTCACGCGTTGCTCAACGAGCGTGCACGCTTCGCACAACTCGTCGGCATCTCGAAAACGGCATCCGGCAAGGCCGTCGATTTTTATCGGCCGGAGCGGGAGGTGGAGGTTCTGCGCAAGGCGCTCAAGCGCAACAAGGGACCGCTTCGCGACGAGGAAATCGCGCGGCTGTTTCGCGAAATCATGTCCGCATGCCTCGCCCAGCAAGAGCCTCTCAAGGTGGCGTTTTTGGGCCCCGAAGGCACCTTCACGCAGGCCGCGGTAATAAAGCATTTCGGGTCGTCGGTGCGAGCCCTGCCGCTGGCCGCGATCGACGAAGTATTTCACGAGGTCGAGGGCGGCATCGCCGATTTCGGCGTGGTGCCCATCGAAAACTCCAGCGAAGGGACGGTCAATCACACCCTCGATATGTTCTTGAGCTCCTCGCTCAAGATCTGCGGCGAGGTGGAACTGCGAATCCACCACTGCTTGATGGGCCGAATGAGCGGACTTTCGGCCATCAAACGGGTGTGCGCGCATCCCCAGGCATTGGCGCAATGCCGAGGTTGGCTGGACGATCAGGTGCCGGACGTCGAGAGGGTGACGGTCGCGAGCAATGCGGAAGGCGCGCGTCGGGCGCGTGATGAGAGCGGTACGGCGGCAATCGCCAGCCGCGCTGCTGCGGAGATCTACGGCCTCAACCTGCTCGCCAATGAAATCGAAGACCGACCCGACAATACGACGCGCTTCCTCGTGGTGGGCCGCAAGCTCTTCAGCTCGAGCGGAACCGATCGGACCACGCTGTTGGTGTCGGCGAGCGGCACCGACGATGCCGGCGCGTTGTTCAGGTTATTGGAGCCCTTGTCGCAGTACCGCGTGAACATGACGCGCATCGAGTCGCGCCCGTCGCACAAGCGCAAGTGGGACTACGTATTCTTCATCGATATCGAGGGCCACGTGAGCGACGCGGGTGTCGCAAAAGCGCTCGCGGCCTTGGAGGAACGCGCGACATTGTTCAAAGTCCTCGGTTCCTATCCCAGAGCCGTGCTCTGATGCATCAGCCAATCTGATGCGCAACTTCGCGGCTCGGCCGGCCCTCCGGGTGTCCGGAACCATGATCGTCCCGGGAGACAAGTCCATTTCGCATCGATCGCTGATGCTGTCGGGACTCGCGGCAGGCACGAGCGAGGTCACGGGTTTCCTGGCGAGCGAGGATTGCCTGGCGACGCTCAACGCCATGCGTGCCATGGGTGTACGCATCGAACAGCCGAGCGCCACTCACGTGGTGATTCACGGTTCCGGCCTGCGGGGCCTCAAGGGGGCTGCGCACGCCCTCGACATGGGCAATGCCGGCACGGCGATGCGGCTGTTTACCGGGCTCCTGGCGGCACAAGACTTCTCCTCGACGTTGATCGGCGATGAATCGCTCATGAAGCGGCCCATGGAGCGCGTCGCCAAACCATTGCGGGAAATGGGTGCTGACGTTCGCACCCGCGACGGCCGGCCGCCCGTCGACATCCGCGGCGGGCAGCGGTTGCGGGCCATCGACTACACGATGCCCGTGGCGAGCGCGCAGGTGAAATCGGCGATTCTAATGGCGGGCCTGTACGCCGAAGGCCCCACCACCGTGACCGCGCCCGCGGTGTGCCGCGATCATAGCGAGCGCATGCTGTTGAGTTGCGGTGTGCGGTTGATAAGGGCGGGTCTCTCGAGCACCGTCTATCCGCCGCAGCGGCTCGAGAGTCAGCGCCTGAACGTGCCGGGTGATTTCTCGTCGGCCGCGTTTTTCATCGTCGCCGGATTGTTGGGTGCGGCGGATGACGGTTTGTTGATACGAAACGTCGGGTTGAATCCTACGCGCACCGGTCTGCTCGACATATTGCGGAGCATGGGCGGTGAAATAGACATCTTGAATGCGCGCGAGAGCGGAGCCGAGCCGGTGGCGGACCTTCGGGTCCGTGCATCGGCCCTCAAGGGCATCGAGGTGCCCGCCGCACTGGTTCCGCTCGCCATTGACGAATTTCCGGTCCTTTTCATTGCCGCCGCCTGTGCGCGGGGCGAGACCGTAGTCACGGGCGCGGAGGAGTTGCGCGTCAAGGAAAGCGATCGAATCGCAGCCATGAGCGCCGGGCTCGACAGTCTGGGCGTGACCCACGAGGTTCTGCCGGATGGTATGCGCATCCAGGGTCGCCCCGAAGGCTCGGCTTTCAGCGGCGGGGAGGTCGACAGTCACGGCGATCACCGCGTGGCGATGTCCTTCAGCGTGGCCAGCCTCCGCGCCGCCAAGCCCATTTTGATCCGGGACGTGGCCAACGTGGCCACCTCGTTTCCGGGATTTGTCGGCTTGGCGCGGAGCGCCGGGCTCGACCTCACCGAACTCGAGGCCTAGGACCATTCCATGCTGAGCACGCCCGTCATGACCATCGACGGCCCTTCGGGGTCTGGAAAGGGCACTGTGAGCCGCGCCGCAGCAAAGAGCCTGGGATGGGCCCTCCTCGACAGCGGAGCGCTCTACCGGCTGGTGGCGCTGGCCGGCCTGCGGGCGGGAATCGATCTGAACGACGCGGTGGGCCTGGCGCGGCTCGCTCATGGACTGGACATTCGCTTCGATTCGACGCCCGGAGGAGAGGAAATCGTTTATTTGGGCGGCCAGGAGGTCACTCGGGACATTCGCACCGAGTCCGCCGGCAGTGATGCGTCCAAAGTTGCTGCGCTGCCGTCGGTACGCGCGGCCCTGTTGGACCGGCAGCGGCGCTTTGCCGTGGCCCCGGGTCTGGTGGCCGACGGGCGCGACATGGGGACCGTCGTATTTCCGGATGCCCAGGTTAAGATTTTTCTCACGGCAAGCGCCGACGAGCGCGCGGCGAGGCGCTATAAGCAGTTGAAAGAAAAGGGGGTTGCTGCTACCCTTGCCGCCCTTTCGAAAGAGATAGCGGAACGCGATCAGCGCGATATTACACGCGCCGTTTCGCCTCTTGTCGCAAGCGAAGACGCCGTCTTGCTGGATACAACCGGTATGCCCGTCGATGCGGTGGTCGAACGCGTCTTAAGCATCGCTCGAAATCGTCTGTCGCTTTGAGTTTGTTTGATAGGCCGCGGCGCTAAGGATTGACTGCCGTTGTTTTTTGGTAACCCCATTGGCACACGGGACCCGTGCCAGGGAATTGTAATTTTTAAGAGAAAACATGACTGAAAGTTTTGCGGAACTGTTCGAACAAAGCATCGCGAGCCAGCGCATTCGTCCTGGCACCATCCTCAACGGATTGATCGTCGAAGTCGGTCAGGACTACGTCATCGTCAATGTCGGCTTGAAGTCGGAAGCCGTCATACCGGCCGATCAATTCAAGAACGAAAAGGGTGAGATCGAAGTCACCGTCGGGGAGACGGTCGAAGTCGCCTTGGACAGCGTGGAGGATGGCTCGGGCGAAACCCGCCTATCCCGCGAGAAGGCAAAACGCGCACGAACATGGACGCGGCTCGAGACAGCATTCGAAAAGCAGGAAATCGTGATCGGCATCATCACGGGGCGCGTCAAGGGCGGATTCACCGTCGAGATCGACAACGTCCGCGCCTTTCTGCCGGGTTCCCTGGTCGACGTGCGTCCCGTACGCGATCCGTCGTATCTTGAAAACAAACCCCTCGAATTCAAGGTCATCAAGCTCGATCAGAAGCGCAATAACGTCGTGGTCTCGCGGCGCGCGGTGGTCGAACAAGAGTACAGTGCCGAGCGTTCCGCGCTTCTCGATAATCTGCAAGAAGGGGCGGCCGTCAAGGGCGTCGTCAAAAACCTCACCGATTACGGCGCATTCGTCGATCTGGGCGGCATCGACGGGTTGTTGCACATCACGGATATGGCGTGGAAGCGCGTCAAACATCCCTCCGAGGTGGTCAAGGTCGGCGAAGAGATCGACGTGCGGATTCTCAAGTTCGATCGTGAACGGCAGCGCGTCTCGTTGGGGTTGAAGCAACTCGGTGCGGATCCGTGGCAGAACATTGCGCGGCGCTATCCGGCCAATACTCGGCTGTTCGGCAAGGTCACCAACATAGCCGATTACGGCTGCTTCGTGGAAATCGAAGAGGGCGTCGAAGGCTTGGTGCACGTGTCCGAAATGGATTGGACCAACAAGAACGTCAATCCCGCCAAGGTGGTTCACGTCGGTCAGGAAGTCGAAGTCATGGTCCTCGACATCGACGAAGAGCGTCGCCGCATCAGTCTGGGCGTCAAGCAATGTAAGGCCAACCCGTGGAAGGACTTCGCCGAGAACTACAACCGCGGCGACAAGGTCAGCGGTCAGATCAAATCG
>JAXDQI010000225.1:0-16872 GCA_034667965.1 Gammaproteobacteria bacterium | reverse complement strand
CGAGGAAAAACGAGGTCCACATCGAGAGCGTCGTGGTGCAGACCGTTACCCTTGCCGGTCTTGGTTTCGCCGTATCGTTCGACAAGGGGGAACAGATCGAGGCGGAGATCATGTGGAAATTCGATCCCGATCGACTCGCGGCCATCCTGGACCGAGCCGGCTTTGCGATGACCCAGCGCTGGATCGAGCCCGTTCTTACCTATGGTCTGTACTTGCTGCGTCGTAAGTGAGCGACCCGTAAGCGAGGGCGGTGTAACAGGGCGCAAGCGCAAAACGCGCAGGGTGATCTTCCTTCACTTTATTTCGTAGGCGCACCCGATCCAGTGCCAGCGAGTCCAACCCATTGATGGAGCGCCTCACCATCTCCCGGGCTATTTGGGCGACGTCCGGATAGTAGGGCCCCGTGGCCGATTCGGATTCGCATTCCATGGCGATCGCGAGACAGCCGAGGAGCGATTCGGCCTTGGCGAGATTGTCGCGCTCGGTCTCGATCGCTTCATGCAGGGACGCGGGCAAGGCCTCGGAAATAGATTGTCGCTTAGGCATGGTGACCTCTCGATTGATGCGTAAAACATAGCACAAAGCGAGAAGCCTGTATATAAAAACAGTGGATCATAATCCTCGCGAGACGCGGGTACGATAGTCACATGTCCACGCTGCGCGACTTATACCCGGTTATCGAACCCTATGTGTCCGGCCGGCTATCCGTCGATGAGATCCACACTCTGTATTGGGAGGAGTGCGGCAACCCGAACGGCATCCCGGTGGTCTTTCTTCACGGCGGACCCGGCGGCGGTTGTTCTGCGACGAGCCGGCGGTTTTTCGACCCGGCGCGCTATCGAATCGTCCTGTTCGACCAGCGCGGTGCCGGCCGCTCGACTCCCAACGGCGAACTGCGCAACAACTCGACCGCACATCTCGTCGCGGATTTGGAAACGTTGCGAAAGGTTCGCGGAATAGCGGCGTGGCATGTATTCGGCGGTTCGTGGGGTTCAACTCTGGCCGTGGCCTACGCACAGGAATTCGCCGACTCGTGTTTGAGCCTCACTCTGCGCGGCATTTTTCTGATGCGGGAATGGGAAATACGCTGGCTGTTCGAAGCGGGGCGATTGTTCCGGCCGGAGGCGTTGGAAGTGCTCCTTGGCGGTCTCCCGCCCGAGCTGCGAGAGGGTGATCCACTGGAGGGATATGCGAAGTTGCTCGACCATCCTGATCATTCGACCAGGATTTCAGCGGCACGCAGGTGGAGCGTGTTCGAGGCGACCTTGGCGAATCTGGTGCCCGACGCGACGCGAATCGCAGAGGCTAGCGCCGAGCAGGTCGCCTACGCCATGGCGCGCATCGAAGTTCATTTTTTTCGGAACAATCGATACGAGCCCGACGATCAGTTGCTTCAGAGGGTCGACCGCATTCGCCATCTGCCGGCAACCATCGTACAAGGCCGATACGACCTGCTGTGCCCGCCAATCACGGCCACGCAGCTGCATCGGGCCTGGCCCGGGTCGCGGCTCATTCTCGTCGACGACGCGGGCCACTCGGCGACGGAGCCCGGCATTCGCTCGTGCTTGGTGACGGTCATGGACGACATTGCTGCACGATGACCGGCCGGAGATTTGGCTACGTAGCTACGCCCGTCGCGCTGTCGCCTTGACCGGAAGCGTCCAGTCAGGCCGAATGAAATGACAGGTGTAACCGTCCGGATAGCGTTCCAGGTAATCCTGATGTTCCGGCTCTGCCTCCCAAAAGTCGCCGGCGGGGGCGATCTCTGTTACCACCCTGCCTGGCCAATGCCCTGAGTCCTCGACGTCGGCGATAGTTTCCTCGGCAACCCGCTTCTGCTCCTCGGTGGTGTAGAAAATGGCCGAGCGGTAGCTGAGGCCGCGGTCGTTTCCCTGCCGGTTCATGGTGGTCGGGTCATGGATCTGAAAGAAGAACTCGAGAAGCTTCCGGTAACTGATCCTTTGAGGGTCAAAGATGATTTCGATCGCTTCGGCGTGCGTTCCATGATTTCGGTAGGTCGCGTTCGGCACGTCGCCGCCCGAATAGCCGACTCGTGTAGCCAGCACGCCGGTATAGCGGCGCAGCAGATCCTGGACACCCCAAAAGCAGCCGCCGGCGAGAATCGCACGTTCACTCGATACAGTCATTTCATATTCTCCTTACTATTGGGGCCGGGACCGGTCAGCGCACCGCGTCGCGCGATTCCTGCTCTTTCAGTGTATAGAGCGCCTCCGGAGATGCCTCGAGCCGCTCTTTGGGGATCGGCGCGCCGCTGCGATCCGACAAGCCGTACGTTCCCTCGGCGATTTTTTGCAAGGCGCGCGCGATGTTGCTCAGGCGTACGTTGTCGACCGCGGCCAGATTGCCCTGCAGTTCGAGGGTCGTAAGCTTCTGAGCATCGTCTTCATACGCGCTTGCTTGACCGGCTCCAGCCGCGTTGGCGCTCGCTTGCTCGCTCACCTGGCCCTGTCTGACGCCAAGCAACTGATTGCGAAGCTCGGTGAGCCGACTCTTTTGCTGATCGAGGAATGCCTGATCAAATCGCGAATTCCGATTGTCCATCTTGCCACCTGTTCGATATCCGATCTAAGTACGCCGATCGTACACCCGGCGTCACCTCGAGCGTAAATCCCAGCCGGCGCCGACCGCCTTGTACACAGCGACCAAGGAAGTGGCGGCATCGGTACGGCTTTGCGACAGCAGCAATTCGGCGCTCAAGGCGGTTCGCTCCGCGTCCAGCACCTCCAGGAAATCGATCAAGCCTCCCTCGAAGCGCTGCCGCGCGAGGTCCGCGGCCTTGTCGCTGGCGGCGGCTGCGAGCCGCAGTGCGTCGCGGCGCGACTGGGAGCGGCCGTAACTGATCAACGCGTCTTCGGTGGTCTCGAGTGCATTCAATACGGCTCCCTCGTAGATCGCGAGCGCGGCATCGGTTTGCGCTCGGGCGGAGCTGATTCGCGCGCGTACCCTCCCTAAGTCGAACGCAGCCCAGGAGATGGTGGGACCCACCGAATACGACTTGGCGTCGCTCTGTCCGAACTCGCCGAAGTTGGCCGCGACGTAGCCGAAGCTGCCGGTGAGCGTCACCTTGGGAAACAAATCGCCCACGGCCACGCCGATGCGCGCCGTCGCACCGGCCAGCCGTTGTTCCGCGGCGCGGATGTCCGGACGCCGCCGCAGCAATTGTTCCGGAGTGCCGATGGAGTTCAGTGCCGGCAACTCCGGCAACGGCTGCGGTGCAAGACGGTCGCCGAGTGCGGCCGGCTGGCGGCCCGTGAGGGAGCTCAAGCGGTAGGTCGTGGTTGCAATCGACGCCTCCAATGTGGGTATGGACGCCAGCGTCGTCTGCCACTGCGCTTCGGCGCGCGCGGTGTCGAGCTGGTTGCCGCGGCCCGCATCCAGCCGCGCACGGGTCAGCTTCAACGAGCTCAACTGATTGTCGGCGTTGCGGTTGGTGAGCGCCAATTGGTCTTGCAATCCGCGCAGCACCACGTAATTGCGCGCGACCTCGGCGATGACGCTCACCCGGGCGTCCTGGAGGTTGGCGACCGACACTCCTACGTCGGCGCGGGCCGCTTCCACGTTGCGTCTGACGCGGCCGAACAGATCGAGTTCCCACAAACCTTCGAAGGTGCCTTGGGCGGACTCGAATTCACGATGGCGCCGATCGACGCCGGGTAGTTGCTGCTTGGAATACAGATCGTGCGTGTAACCGCCCGCAAGCGTGGCCGTCGGGAACAAATCGAATCCCGCCAGCCGCCGCACCGCCCGCGAGGCCTGCAGGTTGGCGGCGGCCGTGCGTAGATCCGTGTTGTGCGCGACAGCATCGTCCACCAGGGAGTTGAGAACCGGATCGGCAAAGCGGGTCCAGTACTGTTCGACCGCGGCATCCTCCGCGAATCCCGGCTGCACGGCATTCACGAAATGCGCATCCAGCGGCGTCGCCGGACGCTGGTAATTCGGACCCACGGCACAGGCCGTGAGCGTCGACACGGCGATGCTGCCCAGGAGCTTAAGCACCACGCGGTTCGTCCGTGGCGGTAGAGGCATCCGCGGCGTCGGCGGGGGACTGCATGAGATGCGTCATGCGGCGTCGCTCCAGCAGGCCTTCGATGGTCGTGAAGAACACCGGCGTCAGGAACAATCCGAAGAACGTCACGCCCAGCATGCCCGAAAACACCGCAATGCCGATGGCCTCACGCATTTCGCTTCCCGCCCCGGTCGCGGTAACCAGCGGTATGACGCCCATGATGAAGGCGAACGACGTCATGAGGATGGGCCGCAGCCGCAGGCGGCAGGCTTCGATTGCGGCTTCCAGCGGCGGTCTGCCCGACTCCACCCGCTCACGGGCGAACTCCACGATCAAGATCGCGTTCTTGCAGGCCAGCCCGACCAGAACGATGAAACCGATCTGCGTCAGCACGTTGTTGTCGGAACCTTTCAGCCACACGCCCGACATCGCCGACAACAAACACATCGGTACGATGAGAATGACCGCGAGCGGCAGCGCCCAACTCTCGTATTGGGCCGATAGAATCAGGAACACCAACATGACGCAGATCGGAAAGACGAGGAGCGCCGTATTGCCCGCGCTCTTTTGTTGGAACGTCAAGTCCGTCCACTCGTAACCGAAGCCGTTCGGCAGCGTCTCTTGCAGGACCCTTTCCATGGCCGCAGTGGCCTGGCCGGAGGAGGTGCCGGGCGAAGCCTGTCCGTTGATGTCCGAGGCCAGGTACACATTGTAATGCGACACCCGATCCGGGCCCGCTTCGAATCGAATATCCGCGAGCGCCCCCATGGGCACCATGTCGCCGTTCAAGTTCCGGGTCTTGAGGTTGGCGATATCCTCGGGTTTGCTGCGGAACTGTGCCTCGGCCTGGGCATAGACGCGATAGGTCCGGCCAAAACGATTGAAATCATTGATGTAAACCGAACCCAGATAGGCTTGCAGGGTGTCGAACACGTTCGACAAGGGCACTCCCTGGCGCTTGGCCTTGACTCGATCGACGTCGGCGAAGAGTTGCGGCACGCTGTTCTGAAAAGTCGTGTAGGTCGCGTACGGATTGAGTTCGTGCTGCTGCCTCGCCTTGTTCAGTACCTCCGCGGTGACCCTCGCGAGTTCGTCGTAGCCGTGAGCGCTGCGATCTTGAAGGTAAAGCTTGAATCCGCCGGTGCTGCCCAAACCCTGCACGGGCGGGGGCGGCACGGCGAAGATCACGGCGTCCTGGATCGCCGCGAATTTCCGATTGAGCGCACCTGCGATGGCGCCGGCCGACAGATCCTTGGTCCTGCGCTCGTCGAAGGGTTTCAGCGGAAAGAACAGCACCGCGGCATTGCTCAGATTGACGAATCCCTGCACCGATAATCCCGAGAACCCGATAACGTGATCGACGCCCGGGGTTTCCTTCGCCAGCTGAGACATTCGGCGCACCACGGATTCGGTGCGGTCCAACGACGCCGCATCGGGCAATTGCACGATGCCGATGAGGTATTGCTTGTCCTGGGGGGGAATGAAGCCTCCCGGCACGATCTGGAATATTCCCCATGTGCACACGAGCAGCAGGCCGAAAACGGCGAGCACCGTGCCGCGGATGGCCGTGATGCGCCGCACGCCATGGCCGTAGCGCTCCGAGGCGCGCTCGAAACCGCGATTGAACAGGGCGAAGAATTTGCCCAAGACGCGGTTGATGCCGCGCTGAAAAATATCAGGCGGCGCGCTCTTCGGTTTGAGCAGCAGCGCCGCCAGCGCCGGCGACAGGGTCAGTGAGTTGAACGTCGAAATGATGGTGCTCGCCGCGATGGTGATTCCGAATTGGCGGTAGAACTGACCGGTCAGTCCGCTGACGAACGCCACGGGGACGAACACGGCGCATAGCACCAGCATGATGGAGATGATGGGTCTGGTGACCTCTCCCATGGCGGCATGCGCCGCTGCGTGGGGATTGAGACCGTCTTCGATCTTGCGTTCGATGTTCTCCACGACCACGATGGCATCGTCCACGACGATGCCGGTGGCGAGCACCAGGCCGAACAAAGTCAACGAATTGATCGAGAACCCGGCGAGCAGCAGAGCCGCGAGCGTGCCGACGATGGCCACCGGCACCGCGACCAGCGGGATCACGCTCGCGCGCCAGGTTTGCAGAAACACCACCACCACCAGGACCACCAGCAGGACGGCTTCGAACAAGGTGTGGACCACCGATTCGATTGAACTGCGGACGAACACCGTCGGGTCGTAGTCGATCTCGTAGCGCACGCCTTCCGGAAAAGTTTTTGCCAGTTCCTTCATGCTCGCCCGCACATGATCCGAGAGCTCCAGGGCATTCGCCCCCGGCAGCTGGAACACCGGAATCGCCACCGCGGGGCCTCCGTCGAGCATGCTGCGCAGGGCGTAGTTGTCGGGGCCCAGCTCGAGCCGCGCGACATCGCGAAGGTAGGTGGTCTCGCCGTTGGCGCCATTCTTGATGACGATGTTCTCGAACTCTTGCTCGGTCTGCAGCCGGCCCTGTGCATTGACGATGTATTGGAATTCAATGCCCGGGAGCGACGGCTGACCGCCGATCTGGCCGGCCGCCACCTGCACGTTCTGTTCCCGCACGGCGGTCAAAACTTCATCCACGTCCATGTTGCGCGCTGCGATCTTGCCTGGATCCAACCACAAGCGCATTGCGTAGTCGCCGGAACCGAACACCCGCACGTCCCCCATGCCGGGCAAGCGGGCCAACACGTCGCGGATTTGGATCAGGGCGTAATTACGCAGATACAACGAATCGTAGCGGCCGTCGGTGGATTTCAGGAACACCACCATGGTCAGATCGGGCGAGCGCTTCTGGGTGACCAAACCAAGTTGCCGCACCACCTCGGGCAGGCGCGTCTCGGCTTGGCTCACCCGGTTTTGCGTCTGCACCTGGGCGATGTCCAGATCGGTTCCGAGTCTGAAGGTCACCGTGATCGTGAAGTTGCCGTCGGGCGTGGACGAGGAGTTGGTGTAGATCGCATTCTCGACGCCGTTGATCTGTTGTTCCAGCGGTGTGATCACGGTCTCTGCGATGGTCTTCGGCGACGCGCCGGGATACTGGCCGCTCACCACCACCGTGGGCGGCACTATTTCCGGGTACTCGCTGATCGGCAGCACCGGCATCGCCAATATTCCGGCGGCGGTGATGAGGATCGCCAGCACGGTCGCAAAGATCGGCCGCTCGATGAAAAACGACGAGATGTTCATCGGACGCGCAACCCTACTGAGATGCGGCCGGTGGCGGCGTCGTGCCGGCCGCGGTCGCGTCGGCGCCCATGGTCACCGTCTGCGGCGTCACGGTGACGCCCGGATGCGCGCGCTGCGCGCCGTTCACGACGATGACGTCTCCCGCCTTCAGGCCCTCGCGAACGATGCGCAGTCCGTCGATTACGCGGCCGAGCTTGATGCGGCGGTACTCGACTTGGTTGTTTGCCCCCAACAGCAGTACATACTTCTGGTTTTGGTCGGTATTGACGGCACGATCTTCGATCAAAATGGCCGAATACTCGCTGCTCCCGAGCAACTGCACCCGTGCGAACATCCCCGGCGTATACAGCCCATCCTTGTTATCGAGAACTGCGCGCGCCCGGATGGTTCCGGTCTGGGGATTCAACTGGTTGTCGACGAAGTCCACCTTGCCCGTGTGCGGAAAGCCTTCCTCGTTGGCGAGACCGACGCGCACGGGAATGCCGGCATCGCGTGAACTGGGGCGTTCGCCGTTGCGTGCCATCTGCCCATAGCGCAAATAGGCCTGCTCGTCGCCCTCGAAGTACAAATACATGGGATCCATGGAAACCACGGACGTCAACAATGTGCCGCCGTTGCTGCCGCCGGTCACCAAGTTGCCGCGCGTTATTTCGGCCCGGCTGACGCGCCCGGTGATCGGGCTGGTGACCCGCGTGAAATTCAAGTTGAGCGTCGCGGCTTCGAGCGCGGCCGCGGCGCCCGCTGAATTGGCCTCCGCCTGCGCGACGGTGCTCCTGCGCTCATCGAGTTCTTCCTCGGATACCGCCCCACTGTCCTTGAGGCGCTGCACTCGCGTCAGTTCGATTCGCGCCAAGTCGAGCGAAGTCTTGTATCGCTTCAAATCGGCGGCGGCGCGATCGGTGTCCGCTTGATAGGGTCGCGGATCGATGACAAATAGGAGGTCGCCGCTCTTGACCTGGCCGCCCTCGGTAAACGCGACCTTATTGATGTAGCCGGATACTCGAGGCCGTATTTCCACGGTTTCCACCGCCTGAAGCCGGCCGGTGAACTCATCCCAGTCCTTTACTCGCCTTTCCAGCACCTTGGCGACGCTCACCTGGGGTGGCGGCGCGGATTGCGCACCGCCGCCGGAGTTCCCGCAGCCGCCGGCGGCAAGAACAACCCAGACGCCAACGCCGATCATCCCGATCTGCAGGATTCTCCACATCAACCTCTCCCTGTCCGAGCGCGGCAATCCGAATGCCTTTTAACAGTTGCAGAACACTACCTGTCGCCCGCCGTCTTGACAACTGATTGCATTTTGTTCGCGCGGGGGTATAAGCACATAACAAAAGAACGAGACATTCCAGCAAGTTGGGGAGGCGATCTGACGAAAAATGACAAACCTCGCGTCCTGCTGATCGTCACCCAGGACACCAAGGAAATCGAGGGCCGCTTTCTGCGGCACTGCCTGGAGGAAGCGGGCTGCGAGGTCGTGCATCTGGATCCCAGCGTGCGGCGGACGGTCGGCGGCGCCGAAATCTCACCGGAGGCCGTTGCCGCGGCGGCGGGCACCACCTTGGAGGCCATTCGTGCGATCGGCCACGAAGGGAAGATACAAGAGGTCATGATGCGGGGATCCATCCGCTGCGCGCTGCAGGCGCAGAAGCAACAGGCCCTGTCGGGAATACTGTCGATCGGCGGGTCCATGGGTACGGGCTTGAGCACCGCCGTCATGCGAGAGTTTCCGTTCGGCCTGCCGAAGCTGATGATTTCCACCATAGCCTCGGGCTTCACGGTGCCTTTCGTTGGCTTGAAGGACATCGCGATGCTGAACGCGGTGTGCGACATCTCCGGAATCAACAGCATTTCGCGCGAGGTGTACCGCAACGGGGCGTTTGGCCTTGCGGGAATGGCCATGCACTACGCTCCGCAGCCGGCGGACTCTAGGCCCTTGGTGCTGGCCAGCACGTTGGGCACGACCGAAAGATGTCTGCGACGCATGCGGGAAGCGCTCGAGAAGGACGGCTACGAAGTGATGGTTTTCCATACCAACGGAATCGGCGGCCAAACGCTCGATGCCATCGCGGCGGAGCGCGATGTCGCGGCGGTGGTCGATATGTCGCTGGTCGAAATCAACGACTACCTCAATAACGGTGTGTGTAACGCGGGTACGGATCGTTCCAAGGCGGCGATCAAGCGCGGCATCCCGGTGATCTACGCGCCGGGGAACGTCGACTTTTATATCATGCCTACGCAGCTGGCCGCGGGCGATCGCCCGTTCGACGGCCGCCGCTTCCACATTCACAACGCGGCGCTCACAGCGGTCCGAACGAACGCGAAAGATCTGGAGCGCCTTGCGGACCACATGGTGGAGTTCCTGAAGGATGCGCGAGGTCCGGTGCGCTTTTACGTGCCGCTCAAGGGATTTTCGAACCACGACAGCACCGAGGGCCACCTGCACGATACCTCGCAGCCGCCGTTGTTCGCTGACTACGTGGAAAAGGTCATGCCGCGCCATGTGGAGGTCCGCCGGGTTGATGCGCATATCAATGACCCTACGTTCGCGGACGCCTTGGCGGACGCGGTTCGGCAGTTGGCGCGGGCGCGGGCGACGGCTTGATGGGCGACCTGCCTCTCACGCCGGACGACGTGGCCGAGATCGTCGCGATTCTCGATGCAACCCCGTACCAGCGGATCGACATACGCACCAAGCGATTCAACCTGTCCGTGGCCCGCTCGGGCGCGGGCTGGACGCAGTCGTGGGAGTGGCCGCGGGGAGACACCCCGGAAGCGGCCGTTGCGGTCAAGAGCACGGGGCCCGAGGAAACCCCCGCGGTCGATGGACAGGTCGCCGTCAGGGCGCTTTTACCCGGCTCGTTCTACCGCAGCCCGCAGCCGGGCGCGGCGCCCTTCGTCGAACTCGGCAGCGTCGTCGAGCCGGGGACCGTGGTGGGAATCATCGAGACCATGAAGCTGATGACTCCGGTTCACGCGGGCGTGGGAGGGACCGTGGTGGCTATATTGGCGGAAAACGCGGCCCCGGTGGATGCACAGGCGGTTCTCATGCGAGTCCAGCCGGCGGCCCCGTGATCCGACGGCTGTTCATCGCCAACCGGGGAGAAATTGCCCTTCGCATCATTCGTACCGCCCGGCGTCTCGGCATCACGAGCCTATTGGGCGTCTCGGAGGCGGATCTCCTTTCGTTACCGGCCGCGCAGGCGGACGAGGTCGTGCTCATCGGGCCGCCACCGTCGTCGGCAAGCTACCTCGCCATCGACAAGATCGTCGCCGCGGCGCGAGCCGCCAAAGCCGACGCCTTGCATCCGGGATATGGGTTCCTGTCGGAGAACGCCACATTTGCCCGCGCGGTGGCGGCGGCGGGGATTTCATTCGTAGGTCCCGGGGTCGCGAGTCTCGAGGCCATGGGCGACAAGCTTCGGGCGCGCCACATCGGCGTCGAAGCAGGATTGCCCGTGGTTCCCGGCGGTGAAACGGCGGATCGCGATGCGGTCCATGCACGCGCTTCCGTTACCGGGTTCCCCTTGTTGCTGAAGGCCGTCGCGGGCGGCGGCGGCCGCGGCATGAAACGTGTAGATGTCCCTGAGGAATTGGACCGGCAGCTTGATCTCGCGATGTCCGAAGCCGGCGCCGCGTTCGGCGATCCGAGAATCTATGTCGAACGCTACATCGAACGTGGTCGGCACATCGAAGTACAGATATTGGGCGATGGCGTTGACGCGGTTCATTTGGGAACCCGCGATTGTTCCATCCAACGGCGCTTTCAGAAGCTCGTGGAAGAAGCGCCCGCGCCGGGATTGCCCGCTTCGGCCTACGAGGCGCTGACTTCCTCCGCAGTTCGCCTCGCCCGGCACTTGCGCTACCGCGGCGTCGGGACGGTGGAGTACCTGGTGGATGCGCAGACCTTCGAATTTTTCTTTCTGGAGATGAATGCCCGCATCCAGGTCGAGCATCCGGTGACCGAGGCCATCACGGGATTGGACCTCGTCGAGCAGCAGCTTCTGGTGGCGGAGGGCCACCCGCTCGGAATCGCACAGGAGGCGGTCAGGTTCATCGGACATGCCATCGAAGTGCGAATCAACGCCGAAGACTGGCTCGAGGATTTTCGTCCCAGTCCGGGCATCGTGTCGCACGCCCGCTGGCCCGCCGGACGGGGCATTCGCGTCGACTCGCACATTGCCGGCGGCGGCATCGTGCCGCCGCACTACGACTCGTTGATCGGGAAACTCATCGTCTCGGGCGGCAATCGGGAAGAGGCCGTGATTCGATTGGGCGCAGCGCTCGAGGTGCTCGACATTCAAGGGGTGGCGACGACGGCCGGTCTGCATCGCCACATCCTGCGCGATTCGAGATTCATGCGGGGCGAAGTCGACACGCGGTTCTTCGAGGGCCTGAACCGTGGCTGAGATCGGCCTGGTCGACGTCTCCATCCGCGACGGCAATCAAAGCCTCTGGGGCGCGACCGGCCTCAAGACGGCGCAAATGCTGCAGATCGCCGCGAAACTGGATCGCGCAGGATTTCGCGCCATCGATTTCACCTCGTCGAGCCACATGGCCGTCGCGGTACGCTATTTTCAGAACAATCCCTGGGAGCGAATCCGGCGCATGCGCGCCGCCATGCCCCGCACTCCGCTGCAATTCATCACCACGGGGCTTCGTTTCATCGCCTGGCAGCAGGCCGATCCGGAGTTCATGCGCTTGGTCTATCGCCGGCTGCAGATCAACGGCATACGAAGGTTCGTGATGCTCGATCCCATGCACGACGTCTCCGCCGTATTGGCGGCGGCGCGGATAATCAAGGAGGAGGGGGACGCGGAGGTCATGGCGGCGCTGACGTTCACCTTGTCGGATGTCCACGACGATAAGTTCTATGCGGACTTCGCGGCGCAGCTCGCGAACAGCGCCCACATCGATCTTTTTTATCTCAAGGATCCGGGCGGGTTGATGGCGCCGGAGCGCGCACGGACGCTGGCTCGCGCGGTGAAGGCCGTGATCGGCAACAAGGCTCTGGAAATTCATCCCCATTGCACAATCGGGTATGGACCATTCTCGGCTCTCGCGGCGGTCGACACCGGAACGATTTCGGCGGTGCATGTGGGCATCGGGCCCTTGGGCGACGGCAGTTCGCTTCCCGAAGCCGGCCGGATGCGCGCGAACCTATTGGAGGCGGGCCATCAGGTTCCCGTCGATCTTGCGCTGCTCAACGAAATCAGCGACTACTGGTCGCGCCTTGCAAGCGCCGAGGGACTGCCGCCGGGCATGCCCCAACCCTTTGATGCCAGCTTTTTACGTCACCAGATCGCGGGGGGCGTCATGACGACATTGAAGCGGCAACTGGAGGAACTCAAGCTGGGGGCCCGGTTGCCGGAAGTGATCGCCGAAGTGGAGCGGGTGCGTGATGACCTGGGGCAGCCCATCATGGTGACGCCGTTTCCGCAGATGGTGATGAGCCAGGCGCTCTTCAATGTCATCGGCACCACTCGCTACGGCAACGTGTCCGATCAGGTCATCCGCTACGTCACGGGTAAATTCGGCCGGCCGACGCGTCCGGTCGATCGCTCGGTGGAGGCGGCTATTTTAGATCGCGCCCGCGCCAAGGAACTGAAGGGGGAGCCTGATTTCCCCACGCTCACCGAACTTCGGCGGCGTTTCGGAGCGAACATGGATGATGAGGAATTTCTGCTGCGCGCGGTCATGCCCACCGAGCAGGTGGACGCGATGCTGGCGGCGGGTGCAAGCCGCGGCACCTATGTGGCGGAGACGGCGCCGCTCTTGAAGCTGTTGCGCGAGCTGGCGGCGCGTCCCGGTGCAAGCGGCCTCGTGGTCGAAACCCAGGGCATGAGGGTGGCGTTGCACGGCGGACCGCGCGTCGCCTGAACTCTCAGGCCACCGCTTCCTTCGCTCCGGCATCCAAAACCCCAGCAACCAAGCCGGCGATTTTCTGACGCACGTCGGCCCTCGTGACGCGGTCGCGCGAGTCCTGGATTTCATCGGCAAGAAACCAGCCGCTGATGGAGTTGCCTTCCGCGGTCACGGTCAAAGTCGCGCCCTGCGGCAGCGGCTGCGAGCCGTGGACGTCGAACATCACGCAGTGATATTCGATGCCGATTCGCCTGAGGGCGGCGCGTGCCTCGGCCATGATCCGAGTCTTGCCGAATTCGAATTCGCTGATCGTCATTTACGCAGCTCCGCCTATTGAACGGTGATGTATGGGGCGCATTTGCCGGTTTGCGAGAGGATCTCGAACGTCGCTCCCACACCCGAGTATTCGCAAATCAACAGAGGATCGCCCGCGAAGGCGCGGTTCAGATGCTGTCCGACCAGCATTGCCCGCGAGGTGAATGCCGCGTTGGCCGATACGGCGACCAACAGACCCGCCAATAGTGCCAACGTCTTCAAGGGTGCTGCTCCCGCGCTAAAACTCGTGCGGGATATTGTGCGCATCTTGACGCCATCCGCATCGCAACGGATGTCTCAACTGGGCGCTCCGGCCGCGTGTCCTGCGTCACTGTTTTGAGCGACGGGATTTTTGATGCGACGTAATATGGAGCGCCGCTCCGAGGATCAGCCGGCGGGACTGCCCTCGACCTGGATCTGCAGCTTCACGCCCATCTTGAATCCATACTTGTCGCCAATGTTGACACCGAAGTCGCCGCGGTCGAGCGATGCCGAGGCGTCCGCACCGCAGACTTCCTTCTTCGTCATCGGGTGCGGTTTGCACGTGAACGAGTTGATGACGAGCGTCACCGGCTTGGTCACTCCGTGCAGGGTCAGGGTCCCCTGCGCTTCGGTTGGCGTAGCCCCGTCGAACTTGGAGAATTTCCCGGAATATACCGCGGTAGGATATTTTGCCGCATCGAAAATCTCCGGCGATTTCGCGTGCTCGTCCATTTTGGCCATTCCAAAGTCGATGGAATCGACCTTCACCGTGATGTCGATGGATCCCGATTTCGCGTCCTTGTCGTACACGACCTTGCCGGCTGTTTGGGTGAACTTGCCGCGCCAAACGGACAATCCGCCCATGTGATCGGCCTCGAAGCTCGGATAGGTGTGGGTCGGATCGAGGACATAGGTGACGGGCGCCGCGAATGCGGATGCGCTCACCAGCGCGGCGATGGACACCAAAACAAGTCGGTTCATAGACGCTCCCTTGGAAACAACGGATATACTTCGACCGCGGATCATAGCCGATGTGAGGAAATTTGATGGAACTACTGGCCGCTATTGACACACGTTCGTCTGCGGCACGCTTGGGCGGGCCCGGCCCGACGCCCGAACACCTGGCACGCATACTGGATGCGGCCGCCCATGCGCCGGATCATGGCCGCCTGCGTCCCTGGCAGTTCATCGTCGTCGATGGCGAATTGCGGGACAGGTTCGCGGTGGCGGCGGCTACCGCCAAGCGGGCGAGATTGCCGTCGATGAGCGACGAATCATTCGCCCTCGAATGCGAGAAAATGAGGAACTCTCCGACCATCGTCGTGGTCGGCTGCACCGTGCGCCGCGAACAGACCAAGGTGCCGGAGATCGAACAGGTAATCTCCGCCGCGGCGGCCGCGGAAAATTTATTTTTGGCGGCGCACGACCTGGGCTATGGCGTAATGTGGAAAACCGGCGCGGCCGCCTACGATGCCGCGGTCAAAGCGGCGGTGGGATTGCGCGCCGAGGATCATATCGTGGGCATCATGCATCTGGGTACGCGGCTGAAGTAGTGAATTTTTAAAGGATTGGACAAATGGCCCATTTCCGCGCCGTGGCGCACGCGGACGCTGCGGCGGCGACCGCGGAGCGTGTCGGCGTGCTGCTCGTCAATCTCGGCACTCCGGACTCTCCGTCCTATTTCGCCGTGCAGCGCTACCTTCGTCAGTTCCTGGGCGATCGGCGCGTCATCGAGACCTCGCGGCTGATCTGGCTGCCGTTGCTCTACGGTGTCGTTCTGCCGTTTCGGCCGATCAAGACGGTACGCAAATACCGCAAGATCTGGATGCGCGACGGTTCGCCGCTGGCGGTGTACTCCAGGCTTCTCACCGCCAAGGTGGGCGCCGTGCTGCGGGCCCGGTTTGGGGACGGCATACGGGTCGAACTCGGCATGACGTACGGCAATCCCGGCGTTGCGCGCGCCGTCAAAGTGCTGGCGGAGCAGAACGTGAAGAAGCTCCTGGTATTGCCCATGTATCCGCAATACTGCTCGTCGACGACGGGCTCGGTGTTTGATCGGACCGCCAAAGTCCTGCAGCGCTGGCGCTGGATTCCGGAGACCCGCTTCGTCAATGACTATCACCGGGATCCGGGGTATGTCGCTGCGTTGACCACCAGCATCGAGAATCACTGGAAGCAGGCCGGCGAGCGTTCGCATCTGTTGTT
Organism: Gammaproteobacteria bacterium; assembly: GCA_034667965.1. GTDB lineage: Bacteria > Pseudomonadota > Gammaproteobacteria > Steroidobacterales > Steroidobacteraceae > Bog-1198. The sequence goes on along the minus strand of JAXDQI010000225.1, from coordinate 1,286 downwards.
CTCGTACCATGGGATACCCGCGGTTTACGTCCAGGAAGGCGATCCGTATCAGGCTCAGGCGGAGGCGACGACCCGCCTGGTCGTGGCGCGGCTGGGTTTGGCGGAAGGGGACTTCTCGCATTGTTATCAGTCGCGCTTTGGCTCCGTGGTTTGGCTGCAGCCCTACACCGAAGATACGTTGAAGGAATTGGCCAAGCGGGGGCTGCGCAAATTGACCGTCGTTTCGCCGTCGTTCGCCGTCGATTGCCTGGAGACTCTGGAAGAAGTGGCGATCGAGTATCGCGACAAGTTCCTGGAACTCGGCGGTGAAGAGTTGACGCTCGTGCCTTGCTTGAACGACGACGACCGCCATGCCGAGGCGCTCGCCGACATCGTGCAAGGTCAGCTCGGGGGTTGGATCGGGCCAAGTTGAAGGATGCCGCGTTGATCCCGTTGTTGTCGTTGTGCATCTGGCTGTATCTCTTTTTCGCGCACGGCAAATTCTGGCTGTCCGTCCCGGAGTTGTTACCGGCCATACCGGACGAAACCCCGGACGTCGACATCATCGTCCCGGCGCGCGATGAGGCGCAGACCATAGGTCCCGTGATCGCGTCGCTGCTGGATCAGCAATATGCCGGGAAATTTCAGGTGATTTTGGTCGATGACGATTCCAGCGACGGTACCGCGGAAATAGCCCGGGCGGCCGCCGCGGCGCGTGGCGGCGGGATGCTGCGGGTGATTTCGAGCCCGCCGAAACCGGCTGTATGGTCGGGAAAATTATGGGCGGTGAGCCAGGGTGTCGCGTCCGCCGAAGCTGCGGTTCTGCTGCTGGCCGATGCGGACATCGTGCACGATCCACGGCACCTCGCGACGCTGGTCGCGCGGCTGAACGCGCCCCGCGTCGACATGGTGAGCGAGATGGTGCGGCTCAATTGCTCGAGCCGTGCGGAGAAATGGTTGGTACCCGCGTTCGTTTACTTTTTTCAAATGTTGTACCCCTTCGCCCGTGTGAACGATCCCGACTCGACGGTCGCGGCCGCGGCCGGCGGCACCGTGCTGATCCGGCGCGAGGCGCTGGAGCGAATCGGCGGCATCGCGTCGATCAAGGGTGCGCTCATCGACGACGTCACGCTGGCCAAGGCGGTGAAGCAGGGCGGGCCCATATACCTGGGTCACTCGGGTCTCGCGGTTTCAGTGCGCCGCTATCCACAGGCTCTCGACCTGTGGCAGATGATTACGCGCACTGCGTACACACAGCTTCGTCATTCCGTGCCGCTCCTGGTACTGACCTTGGTCGGTCTGGCATT
>JAXDQI010000224.1:0-45516 GCA_034667965.1 Gammaproteobacteria bacterium | reverse complement strand
CTGGAAGGTCTTACCTCTGCGTCGTAGCATGTTGGCGGTTCTCCGTAGCAAGTCGGAGACGCCAATTGCCTGTTTCTACAGGCTTTTGTGCTAAATCAGCAGCTTAAATGGCGCTCCCTACGAGATTCGAACTCGTGTACTTGCCTTGAGAGGGCAATGTCCTAGGCCTCTAGACGAAGGGAGCAGTGACTTGATGTAAAGCCGCCTGAACCTAAGGCGGGCTGGTAGTATACGGGCCAATTTTTTGGACTCAAGCGGAACCCCCTTTTTTGAACCAACCTTCGACTCAATTCCCTCATGTGGTAATCCCTCGCTCCGAGCATTCGATCTCGCGGGCGGCCATATCCCCTAACGCGTTGAAAGTGCTGTATCGGCTGAAAGAGGCTGGTTATCAGGGGTTTCTGGTCGGCGGCGCGGTGCGTGACCTTCTGCTCGGCATCACCCCCAAAGACTTCGATGTGGCCACCAATGCGTTGCCCGATGAGGTGCGGCGCCTGTTCCGCAATTGCCGCCTCATCGGCCGCCGCTTCCGCCTCGCGCACGTGCATTTCGGTCAGGAAATCATCGAAGTGGCGACTTTTCGCGCGGCTGCCTCGCCTGAGCGGGAGGACGATGAGGAAGCGGACGCGGAATCGGACGTCGAGGAGGCGAATATGGACTCTGACTCCGAGGCCGCGGCGCCGGCTTTCGTGCCGGATGATCCCACGCACCGGGCGTTCGACACCAGCGGACGCATCCTGCGCGATAACATTTACGGAACCATCGAGGAGGATGTGTGGCGGCGCGATTTCACGGCCAACGGCCTCTATTACAACATCGACGATTTTTCGATCTGGGACTTCGTCGACGGCGTCGGCGATGTGCGGGCGCGCCGACTGAAACTGATCGGCGATCCGGAGACCCGCTATCGTGAAGATCCGGTGCGCATGCTGCGGGCGGTGCGCTTCGCGGCAAAGCTCGATTTCTCCTTCGAGACCAGCACCGAGGAGCCGATCCGGAAACTCGCGTATTTATTGGATGGCGTGCCGCCCGCGCGCTTGTTCGACGAGTGCCTGAAGCTGTTCCTCTCGGGCTTCGGCGCCAAATCATTCCGCCTGCTCGAGCAGTACGGCCTGTTCGAGCATTTGTTCCCGCTGTCGGCTGCGGCGATGAAGTTGCCGCCCTATGCCTATGCCCAGGAGATGCTCGAGTTGGGGCTTGCGAACACCGATGCGCGCATCGCCGCCGACAAGCCCGTGACGCCCACGTTCCTGTTCGCCATTTTGTTGTGGGGCGCGGTGCTGCGTGAGCTCAACGAGCGGTCGGCCGGTCCGGCGCCGGACCTGGCTCAACTCATGCAAGCTTGCGACACGGTGTTGAGGGCTCAACAATCGCGGGTATCCATTCCGCGGCGCTTCGCCGCTCCCATGCGCGAGCTGTTGATGCTGCAACCGAGGTTCAGCCGCCGCAGCGGCGTCAAATCGTTGAGCATACTGCAGCATCCGCGCTTTCGTGCCGCCTACGACTTCCTGCTGCTGCGCGCGCAGGCGGGCGTCGCCGATCCGGAGCTCGCGCAGTGGTGGACCGACGTGCAATTGTTGCCACACGATGAGCGCGTAGCGCTGGTGCAGGCGCGTCCCGCCGACGCTGCGGGCACCGCGACGTCGTCTCAGGACGGTGCAGCCGCGGCTCCGGGCCGCCGCCGCCGTCGTCGTCGACGCGGCGGAGCGGCACGCAGTTAAGCGAGCGACCTTCATGCCAGGCTCTTTGTGGCGCCCCGCGTACGTGGCCCTCGGCAGCAACCTGAACCAACCTCGACGCCAGGTCTGCGACGCCTTCGAGCGGCTCGCCGCCTTGCCGGACACGCGTCTCGAATTGCGCTCACGAATCTACCTCACCCGGCCCATGGGGCCCCAGGATCAGCCGGATTTTGCCAATGCGGTCGCCGGGATGTTGACGCGGCTCGGGGCGCGTGGGCTGCTCGACGCATTGCTCGAGATCGAGCGGGCCATGGGGCGCAACCGGCAGGAGCGCTGGGGTCCCCGTATCATCGATCTGGATCTTTTGTGGATGCACGGTGCCGTCATCGACGAGCCTGGTCTGACGCTGCCGCATCCCGGAGTGTCTGAGCGCAACTTCGTCCTGTATCCTCTCTCCGATATCGCCCCCACGTTGATGATTCCGGGACACGGTCGTGTCGTGGATCTCAAGTCGCGCGTGGGCGGCGGCGGAATTTCCGTCCTCGAGCAAGAGAGTCCTGTTTGAAGTGAGCGCAACACCGCAGAAATTCATCGTCGTGGAAGGCCCGATCGGAGTGGGTAAGACCAGCTTGGCGCGCCGACTGGCGCAGTCTTTGAGCGGGCAATTGGTTCTTGAACAGGCGGACCAGAACCCGTTTCTCGAGCGCTTCTACAAGAACCCGCGGGCGGCGGCGTTTCAAACGCAATTGTTTTTCCTGTTCCAGCGCGCGCGGCAACTGGAAGAAGTTCGTCAGGAAGACTTGTTCGGGGCAGTGCGCATTGCCGACTATCTGCTCGAAAAGGATCGCTTGTTCGCACGCGTCACGCTCGACGATGCGGAATACGCGTTGTACGAGCGGGTGTACGAGCGGGTTGTGGTGGACGCTCCGAAACCCGACTTGGTGGTGTACCTGCAGGCGCCGGTGGATGTCCTGGTGGATCGCATCGCCAAGCGCGGCATCCGGTACGAACAACATATCGAACGCAGCTATCTCGAGAAGCTCACGCAGGCCTACGCGAGGTTTTTCCACAGCTACGATGCGTCGCCCTTGCTCATCGTCAACTCGGCAGCCATCGATCCGGTGAATAACGACGTCGATTACCAGTTGTTGTTCTCCCAGATCACCAAGACGCGACGTGGCCGGCATTTCTTCAATCCCACCGGCAGTAGCCTGCTACAGGCCAATTAGCGTTCATAGCGAAGTGGTACCAATGATTGCCCCAGCCAGTTAACGGAGCGACAGAATGGACACGCTGACTCGGAGCGCCTCCCTGCGCGAATGCGCGGCTGCGTGGCGCAAGGCAGGAGAAACGGTGGCCCTCATACCGACGCGCGGCACCTTGCACAAGGGTCACATGAGCCTGGTGGCGGAAGCGCAGGAGCGCGCCGCTCACGTGATCGTGAGTGTGTTTGCCGATCCGCCCCAACTCGAGGGGCACACCCTCGAAGCCGATCGCGAACTGCTGGCGAAGGTGGGCGCGGACGTTCTATTCGTTCCGCCCGTGCAGGAGATGTTTGCCATGGGCCGAGAAGCGGCCGCCGTCGTCAGCATTCCCGAGTTGGCCGATGTGCTCGAAGGCGCCGGCAGACCGGGACATCTCCCGGCGCTCATGACGGTGCACGTCAAGCTGTTGAACATTGTGAGGCCCGACATCGCATTGTTCGGCGAGCGGGACTTTCAACAGCTCGTCATGGTGCGCCGGCTGGTCGACGATCTGTTCCTGTCCACCGACGTGGTGGGATGCCCTACCTTGCGCGACAGCGACGGCGTTGCGGTCGCTACGGTAAATCGCAGCTTGAGCTCCGAGGAGCGGTCGCGCGCGCCGGGTTTGTCCGCCGCGCTCGAGACGGTCGCGAAACAGATCGAGGCGGGCGGCCTGGACTATCAGGCGCTGCAGGGGCAGGGCGTGGAGTTGCTGAACTCCGCGGGTTTCACCACCGAATACTTTCAGGTTCGCCAAGCATCGGATCTGCGCCGGATTCAGCCCGGGACACGCGATCTTGTGCTGCTCGCGGCCGCGCGCCTGGGCGACAAGCGCCTGACCGACAGCCGGCGCGTCAGGCTGATTGACCGCTACTGACGGCCGTATCCTGTTCGCGCAGGCGCCGGCATTGCTCGGCGAGCGCCCACTGCACATGTTCCCTCACCAGTGCGGACGGCTCTTCCGCCCGCGCCTCGAGCGCAGCCATGACTTCGGATGAGGGCGGCGCATTACCCAGCGCGACGGCGACATTCCTCAGCCAACGTTCGTAGCCGATCCGGCTGATGGCGCTGCCGCGGGTCCTTGCCGTGAACTCCGCTTCAGTCCATGCAAACACCGTCGCGAGGCTGATGCGATCGAGATTGTGCCGCACGGCGAAGTCCGGTTCGCGGCCCGGGCGCGCGAATTTATTCCACGGACACGCCAACTGACAGTCATCGCAGCCATAGATCCGGTTGCCGACAGCCGTTCGGAATTCGAGGGGGATGGAGCCCTTGAGCTCGATGGTGAGATAGGAGATGCAGCGCCGGGCGTCCAGCCGGTACGGCGCCACGATGGCGCCCGTGGGGCAGGCTGGGATACAGGCGGTGCAGCTGCCGCAATGCGCAGCGGCGGCTTCCTCGGTGGGCAATTCGCAGTCGAGATAGATCTCGCCCAGAAAGAAATACGATCCAGCCTGGCTGTCGATGAGATTGGTGTGCTTGCCGATCCAACCCAAACCGGCATTGCGGGCCAGCGCCTTTTCCAGAACGGGTGCACTGTCCGCAAAGGCCCGGTGGCCGAATGGGCCGATCGCTGCGGCTATTCGATCGCAGAGCTTCTGCAGGCGAGTGCGCACGAGCTTGTGGTAGTCGCGCCCCAGGGCATAGCGGGACACGTACGCCATGCCGCCATCGGCAAGTATCTCGGCAGGGTCGGCGGCGCCCGCGGGCCAGTAGTCCATGCGTGCGCTGATGCAGCTGACGGTTCCCGGCACGAGTTCGGAGGGGCGCGTTCGTTTGCTGCCATGGCGCGACATGTACTCCATTTCGCCGTTGAAGCCGGCGAGCAGCCAGTCGCGAAAGTGCGCCTCGTCGCCGGTGAGATCGATGGTGGCGACGCCGAGCCGCGCGAAGCCTAATTCGGTGCCCCAGCGCTTGATATCCGCGACCAGTGTGGTTGCGGCTGGGATCGATTCGACGGCAACACGGTCGCGCATGGCTCTTATAGTACGATCACGCCGCATATCGGCGCAGGAAAACGGCGTGTCCCACTCTTTTCTAGAATTCGTGTTACCGGATGCGCCAGCGACGGAGACGCTGGGCGCGGCGCTCGCGCGGGCCTACATGAAGGGAGCCGGGGCCGACCCAGGCGGCGTGAGCGTCGGCACGGGCCGCGTCGCCGGCAGCGCCGTGATTTACCTGCACGGCGAGTTGGGCGCCGGCAAGACCACGTGCTCGCGCAGCCTGCTGCGTACGCTCGGCGTGGCGGGGCTGATCCGAAGCCCGACGTATACGCTGGTCGAGGCGTACCAACTTGCGAGCGTTACCTGCGTCCACGTCGATCTGTATCGCCTCGCGGGGGCGGATGCCGTGGAGGAACTCGGCCTGCGGGACTACCTCGGAAGCGACTGCCTACTGCTGGTGGAATGGCCGGAGAAAGGCGGCGGGGCGCTGCCGCCCGCGGATCTCGAATTGACGCTCATCTATCAAAGCGATTCCCGGCGGGCTCGCCTCGACGCCAGGACCACAAGCGGCCATCGGTGGGCGGAGAAGCTAGCGCATGACACTAGCTTAGCTCCCTATGTATCTAATTTAACTTGAAAAATGTTCGGGTTAAGCGTTAACTTATTGCGCCATGTCAATCCGCCCCAGCTTCCTCGGTGCGTTGGTACTCTTCGTCAGTCTACCGGCCGCGCACGCCCATACCGCCTCTCGCCATGCGTCCTCCGGGCATGCCGCCTCCGGGCATGCGGCCTCGGTTCCGGCTGCGACCCGGCATGGCGTGGACGTGCATGCCGTTCGGTTGTGGGCCGGACCCGACAGCACGCGGATCGTCCTGGATCTTTCGGGCAGCGCGCAGCACAGTTTGGCGGTCCTCGGAAATCCAGAACGCGTTGTGCTCGACGTCCCCGGCGCGCGCCTGGGACCCGGTGCGCGGGCACCCGCCGCCATTGGCGCGATCAAGCAGGTGCGAATGGCGAAACGGCAGTCAGGGGAATTGCGGATCGTATTCGATCTGTCGCGACCCGTCCGCGCGAAGAGCTTTCTCGCTCAACCCAATCAGCAGTACGGTTATCGACTGGTGATCGACCTGGGCGGCGCATCTGCCCCGGATACTCCCGTGAAAGTGGAACACGCGCGGCCCGATGCTCGCGATCTCATCATCGCCATCGACGCCGGGCATGGCGGCGAAGATCCTGGTGCCATCGGCAAGAACGGTACGCGGGAAAAAGACGTTGTACTCGCAATCGCCCGGGCGCTGGCGCAGCGGGTCAACGGCGAACCCGGAATGCGCGCAGTGTTGACCCGGGATGGCGATTATTTCGTGCCGTTGCGGGACCGGATGCGTCGCGCGCGTGCCCAGCAGGCTGATCTTTTCGTGTCGATTCATGCGGATGCGATCCGCGACCGCAGCGTCGACGGATCGTCGGTGTACATCCTTTCGCCGCGCGGCGCCACGGATGAAGCGTCGCGATGGCTGGCCGAACGCGAGAACGCTTCGGATTTGATCGGTGGGGTTTCCCTCGATGACAAGGGCGATGTACTTGCCTCGGTGCTGCTGGATCTTTCGCAGTCGGCATCGCTCAGCGCCAGCCAGGTAGCGGCGGAGCATGTGTTGCATCAACTGAATCAGGTCGGCGAGGTCCGCAAGCCGCAAGTGCAGCAAGCGCGCTTCATGGTGTTGAAATCGCCGGATATTCCGTCGATGCTGGTGGAGACTGCCTATATCTCCAATCCACAGGAAGAGCGGCGCCTGCGGGGGACCACGCAGCAGGCCAAGCTCGCGGCCGCCATTCATCAGGGCCTGCGCGCCTATTTCTATGCTGACCCGCCCTCGGGTACCCGCATCGCGGAACTTGCCGCCGCGGGGACACCGCGCCAGGTTTTAGCCACCGCCGGCCACGGCGCCGGCGGCTAGCGGCCGACCGCCGCAGAAGCCGCCGAACTGTTCTTCGCTACTGCCGGGCGCGCCGTGCGAAAATGGACCCGGTGTCGATTCAAGTCTTACCCGACGAACTCATCAATCAGATCGCTGCCGGCGAGGTGATCGAGCGGCCGGCGTCCGTGGTCAAGGAGTTGGTTGAAAATTCCCTGGACGCAGCGGCCAGGCGCATCGACGTCGAGCTGGAGCGCGGCGGCTGTGGATTGATACGCGTGCGCGACGACGGCACCGGCATCCGCGCGCAGGAGATCGGAATCGCGCTTGCGCGGCATGCGACCAGCAAGATCGCCTCGCTCGACGAGCTGGAGAAAATTGCGACCTTGGGATTTCGAGGCGAGGCGTTGCCGAGCATCGCCTCGGTATCGCGCTTATCGCTCGTGTCCCGATCCGCGGAGGCCGAGCACGCCTGGGCCGTGGACGCACGCGACGGTCAGGTCACCGCCCCGGCCCCGGCGTCGCACCCGCCCGGCACCAGCGTGGAGGTTCGGGACCTCTTCTTCAACGTGCCGGCGCGGCGCAAGTTTCTGCGCAGCGAGGCCACCGAGTATCAGCACGTGGTGCGCATGTTGGAGCGTCTGGCGTTGTCGCGCTTCGAGGTGGGGTTCACGCTGTCGCACAACGGCAAAGCGGTGTGGACCTTGCCGGCGGCGCGGTCTGCGCCTGAGCGGCTGGCACGGGTGGCGAAGGTCTGTGGCGAGGAATTTGCGGCTCATGTCATCGAACTGCAATACGCTGCCGACAGTTTCTCCTTGAGCGGTTGGCTGGCGCTGCCGACATTTTCGCGCAGCCAGTCCGATCTGCAATTCGCCTTCCTGAACGGCCGATTCGTGCGCGATAAACTGGTGGCCGGTGCCGCGCGGCTGGCGTACCGGGACGTGCTGTTCAATGGCCGCTTCCCGGCGTACCTGCTCTACTTGAATCTTGATCCCACCCAGGTCGACGTCAATGCGCATCCGCAGAAACTGGAGGTGCGCTTTCGTGATTCGCGCCGCATCCACGAGTTCCTGTTCCGGACCGTGGAGCGGGTGCTCGCCGGCACCCGCCCGACAGTCGAATCGGCGGGCAGCGCGCCGCTCGACTGGTTGACCGGTGCCGCGGCCTTCTCGCAGGTTGCCCGCCCGACTCAGGGCCATTTCGTGTTGCCGGAGATGCATCCACGGCCGGGCGCAGACGCGTATCGTAGTTTTCTGGAGACGGCCGCCGCTGGAACGGTGGTGAACGATGGTGCAGTCGCCGAACCCGCCATCGGCACCGCTGCGGCGGGCACGGGGTTTGACGGTTTGCCGCGCTCGGACGTCCCCGCGCTGGGATATGCGATTGCGCAGCTCCACGGCGTTTACATCCTGGCCCAGACCGCGGACGGCATGGTGTTGGTGGACATGCATGCCGCTCATGAACGCGTGATGTACGAGGGCATGAAAAAATTGCTGCAGGGAGAAACCGCTTCGCAACCGCTGCTGGTTCCGGACATATTGCCGGTCACCGAGGTGGAGGCCGAAGCGGCGGAGGCGCATGCCGCGGAATTCGCGGCGCTGGGGTTCGTGGTGACGCGGCTGTCGCCCGATCAGCTCGCATTGCGCGCCGTTCCTTGCCTGCTCGCGACCCGTGATCCGGCCGGCGTGGTGCGCGATGTGCTGTCGGATCTGGTGGAAACCGGCCAGTCGCGGCACGTCGAAGAGTCGATCAACCATCTGTTGGGTACGATGGCGTGTCACGCGGCCGTGCGAGCTCAGCGGAACCTGTCGGTGCCTGAAATGAACTCGCTGCTGCGGGAAATGGAGCGCACGGAGCGCGCCGACCAGTGCAATCATGGGCGCCCGACCTGGGTGCGTCTGTCGCTCAACGATCTAGATAGGCTGTTCATGCGGGGCCGGTGATGAGCAGGGCGGCGAACCGCGAGGCGTCGACACGGCGCGCGGTCTTGTTGATGGGCCCGACCGGCGCGGGGAAATCGGATCTTGCCGTGCGCTTGGCGCAGGAGTTTCCGCTCGAGATCGTGAGCACCGATTCGGCACTGGTGTATCGCGGAATGGATATAGGCACGGCGAAGCCGGACCTGGCGACCCGGCGGTCCGTGCCGCATCACTTGATCGACATCCGCGATCCGGTCATGACATATTCGGCCGGCGACTTTGTCGTCGATGCCGCGGCCGCCATGGAAGACATCTGGCGCCGCGGCTGCCAACCGTTGTTCGTCGGCGGCACGATGCTGTACTTCCATACGCTCTCGGCCGGAATTGCAGCGCTGCCTGACCGGGATCTCGATGTGCGCGCGGCTATCGACGCGCGAGCCGCTGCGATCGGATGGGCGGGCGTGCACCGGGAGTTGGCCGCCGTGGATCCGGACGCCGCGGCGCGGATTCATGCGAACGATCCGCAGCGCATTCAGCGGGCGATGGAGGTGTACAGGCTCACCGGGCAACCCATCTCGCGCCTTCAGCAATCGCGCGTATCGGCGTTGGCGGGCGTGGATGTGCTCGAGGTCGTCCTGGCACCGTCCGACAGAAATGTCCTACACGAGCGCATTCAAGCGCGATTCGAGGCCATGCTCGCGGCCGGATTTCTGGACGAAGTCCGGCGATTGCGTGAAAGAAGCGACCTCGATGCGGAACATCCGTCGATGCGCGCGGTCGGATATCGTCAGATTTGGCGATATTTGGATGGATACAGCGAGTTGGATGAAGCCAGTAAACAATCAGTTGCGGCGACGCGTCAGCTGGCCAAGCGGCAGCTGACGTGGCTTCGTGCGCGTCGATCGGCCACATGGTTTGATTCCACGCATCCTGATGTCGCATCGCAGGTTGCTTGCGCACTGACTCAGGGCGGCATCTGACGTGTTATCAGTCACACTGCTATTAGGTGTTACGCCGCTCGATGCGGCTGTGCTAGCATGCAAACGGTATGTGCGTTGTGCCACAAGGAAGTGATGCCGCAATGCAAATTACACTAAAAACAAGGAGCTCTCCCATGGCCCGTGGCCAGTCATTGCAGGATCCATTTCTGAACGCCCTGCGCAAAGAACGCGTGCCCGTATCGATTTATCTTGTGAACGGCATCAAACTTCAGGGTCAGATCGATTCATTTGACCAATTCGTCGTGTTGCTCCGAAACAGCGTCAGTCAGATGGTCTACAAGCACGCCATTTCCACCGTGGTGCCGGCGCGCAATGTACGTCTGCCCACCGGTGAAGACGGCGAAGTGACGGAACCGGCAATCGTCGAATGACGGGGCGGCGCTCTGCAGTTGTTTGATCGCCCCCGGGGCGGTGAGCGTGCCATTTTGGTGGGCGTCGGAATCGGACACCCTGTAGATCCACACGATACGGCTGAGTTCAAGGCGCTGGCCGCCTCCGCGGGCACGCTGGGCGTGGGTCTGATACTCGCGACTCGGCCGCGGCCGGATCCAAGGTATTTCGTCGGTTCCGGCAAGGCCGAGGAGATCAAAGCCTGCGCGGAGGCCAATGATGCCGATGTCGTGCTGGTCGATCAGACCTTGACTCCCAGCCAGGAACGCAATCTCGAAAAACTGACGAACCGTCGAGTTTTGGATCGTAACGGTCTGATTCTCGACATCTTTGCCCAGCGAGCGCGAAGTTTCGAGGGAAAGCTGCAGGTGGAACTCGCGCAGCTGTCGCATCTCGCCAGCCGCTTGGTTCGGGGCTGGACCCACCTCGAGCGACAGAAGGGCGGCATCGGCTTGCGCGGCCCCGGTGAGACTCAGCTCGAGACCGACCGACGCCTCATCGCCAAGCGCATCCGCACGCTGAAGAGCCGCCTCGACAAGTTGGCGCGCCAGCGCGACACCAGCCGCCATGTGCGGCGCGAGGTTCCGGTGCCGACCGTGGCGTTGGTCGGCTATACGAACGCCGGTAAGTCGACCCTGTTCAATGCGTTGACCGGCTCGGCGACCTATGTGGCCGATCAATTGTTTGCGACCTTGGATCCCACCGTCCGGCAAGTGAAGCTGGCCGGAGTGGGTGAAGTGGTGCTGGCGGATACCGTGGGGTTCGTGAGGGCGCTGCCCCATGAGTTGGTGGCGGCGTTTCGTTCGACCCTGCAGGAGGCGCGTGACGCGGACCTGTTGCTGCACGTAGTGGACGCGAGCGATCCATTGCGCGATGAGCGAATCGGCCAGGTGCGCGAGGTGTTGAAGAGCATCGGCGCGGGCGAGATCCGCGAGCTGCTGGTGTTCAACAAGGTGGATTTGATGGAAGCGGCGCTGGATGCCGCTGCGCCGCGGGTGGTCATGGGCCCGGACGGGGTCGCTTCGCAGGCCTGGGTGTCCGCAGCCACGGGCGCCGGGCTTGATATCCTGCGCGACGCCCTGGCGCACGCGGTCCGACCGAATCAGGTGGTCCGCACACTGCACCTCGATTTGCCGGCGGCCGCTGTCCGGTCGGATCTGTACCGGCGCAACGCGGTTCGCGCGGAGCGGCAGTGCGACGACGGCAGCTGGGAACTCACCGTCGAACTGGATTTGACCGAAGTAGCGAAATTGCTGGGCAGTCGGGGAGTCAACTTGGTGGATAATACCGATACAAGCCGCGAACAACGCGTGGCATAGGCTCTTGGCCTTGTGACTGCCGGGTCGGCTGTTAGAATGCCCGGCTGCTTCCAAACGAACAACCTGACTGCAAACCATATTAGGCATTACGCATGGCTTGGAACGAACCCGGCGGCGAGAAACGCAACCCGTGGAATCGCCCTCAACAGGCGCAGAACGACCTGGACGACGTATTACGCAACCTGCAGCGGCGCCTGTCGGCGCTGTTTGGGCGCGGCGGGGGCGGGGGCGGCGGGGCCCCTAGTTCGACGAGCTTCAACAGGGGACTGGGCAGCGCGCTTGTTCTGATCGCGGCCCTCTGGATCGGGAGCGGCATTTACCGCGTCGATGCGCAGGAGCGGGCGATCATCCTGCGTTTCGGCAAGTACGAGCACACGACGGGCCCGGGGTATAACTGGCACCTTCCGTGGCCGATCGAGAGCAAGATCATCGTCAACGTGTCGCGCCAGTACAGCGTCACCGATGACGCCAGCATGCTGACCGCCGACACCAACCTGGTCGAAGTGAAGTCCGCCGTGCAATACGTGCAGCCCGATCCGCTCAAGCTGTTGTTCAAGGTACGCGACGTCGAGGAAACGCTGAATCAGGTCAGCGAGAGCGCCATGCGCGAGGCTGTGGGCCGGGCATCCCTCGACAAGGCGCTGGCTTTCGATCCGTCCATCACGGATCGTGCGCGCGAGTTGCTACAGCGCACGCTGGACGCCTACGACATGGGCATACGCGTGCTCTCCGTCAACCTCACGGACGTGAACGTCCCCGAGGCGGTTCAGGACGCGCAGCGCGATGCGATCAAGGCGGATAAGGACCGGCAGCGCTATCAACAGGAGGCGGAACTGTACCGCAACGACGTGCTGCCGCGCGCCCGAGGCGAAGCCGCCAAGCAATTGCAGGATGCCGAGGCGTATCAGCTGCAAGTGCTCGCGGTGGCAAAGGGCGAGACAGGCCGCTTCGACCAGGTCCTGGAACAGTACGAGCGTTCGCCGGCCGTGACGCGCGAGCGCATGTATCTCGATACCATGGGCAACGTGTACAAGAATTCGCGCAAGGTCATCGTCGATACCAAGAACGGCAACAACATGATGTACCTGCCGCTGGATAAATTGATCGCGGCGGGGCCGCAGTCCATCAGCATGCCGAACGACACCATGACGGTGGCGCCCGCGCGGATGCCCGAAGTGCAGGTGACTCCCGTCGAAGATCCGGCGCGCGCGCGCGGAGTGCGATGATGCAGAACCGTGCTTTGTATATTCTGTTGGGCCTGGTCGCGGCGATCCTGTTGATCCGCGCGAGTGTGTTCACGGTGGCCGAAGGGCGGCTCGCCATCAAGTCCATCGGCGGCGAGATCGTCGACTCGAACCTGCAGCCCGGGCTGCACTTTCGGATCCCCCTGGTCCACGAAGTGAGGCTGTTCGACAAACGCATCATCACGCAGCTGTACCCCGCGGAACGTTTTCTGACCCGGGAGCAGGAACAGCTCAACGTGGACTTCTACGTCAAGTGGCGCATCAGCAACTTACGCCGCTTCTACGAGGCCACCGGAGGCACCGAGGAGGTGGCCAACGCCCGCCTGGGCGAGACCATCAAGGACAGCATCAAGAGCGTGGTGACGCAGCGTTCATTGCAGCAGGTGATAACCGCCGAACGGGCGGAATTCACCGATGCCATGATGAGGAATGCGCGGCCCGCGGCCGAACAGCTCGGCGTGCAGCTCGTCGACGTGCGCATCACGAAAATCGACCTTCCGCAACAGGTGCGCGATTCGGTGTTCGATCGCATGCGCGCCACCTTCAAGGCGCAGGCCGCGAAATTGCGTGCCGAAGGCATCGAGACCTCCGAACGCACGCGCGCCGAGGCGAACAAACAGCAAACGGAGATCCTGGCGGATGCGGCGCGCCAGGCGGCTCAGACTCGCGGCCAGGGCGATGCTTCGGCCAGCGAGGTGTACGCCAAGTCGTACTCCAAAAACGCGGAGTTCTACAGCTTCTACCGCAGCATGCAGTCCTATCGCGAATCCGTCGGCACCCAGGGCGATGTGCTCGTCATCGCTCCGGACAGCGCCTACTTCAAATATTTCAAACAACCTCAGCCGCAGCGCTAACTGGCGGGCCGACGCATGAACATAGGATGGAGTGAGTTGGCGCGGTATCTGGGAGGAGCCTTTGCACTGTACCTGGTGCTGGAAGGCGTTCTGCCGTTCCTGAATCCGAGCGCCGCACAGCGTTTGATGGCGAAATTGGCTCAGACCGAAACCGCACAGCTCCGTTGGGGCGGACTGATCAGCATGGTGGCCGGCCTCGCCCTGCTGTGGATGGCGCGTAATGGGTAAGAACGTCGTCGTGATCGGGTTGCAGTGGGGCGATGAAGGCAAGGGCAAGATCGTCGACCTGCTGACCGATCAGGTGCAAGCCGTGGCGCGCTTCCAGGGCGGACACAATGCCGGGCACACACTGGTGATCGGCGGCAAGAAGACCATCCTGTCGCTCATCCCGTCAGGAATCCTGCACCCCCGCGTCCAGTGCCTCATCGGCAACGGAGTGGTGTTGTCGCTGGAAGCCTTGTTCAAGGAAGCGGAAACGCTGATCGGCGAGGGAATCCCGGTATTCGAGCGCCTGAAGGTGAGCCCGTCCTGCCCGTTGATCCTCGCCTCCCATGTCGCACTCGACCGCGCCCGTGAAAAGGCCCAAGGCGCGAACGCCATCGGCACCACCGGCCGGGGCATCGGCCCCGCATACGAAGACAAGGTCGCGCGGCGCGCGCTGCGCGTCGCCGATTTGTTTCACCGCGAACGCTTCGCCGCCAAGCTGGGCGAGATCCTGGACTATCATAATTTCATTCTGCAGCGCTATTTCCAGACCTCGGCCATCGATTTTCAACAGGTGCTCGAGTCGAATCTCGAATTGGGCGAGCGCCTGAAGCCGCTGGTCGCGGACGTCACCGGTATTCTCGAGCAGTTGAGCATCGACGGCCGCAACGTGCTGTTCGAGGGCGCGCAGGGCGCCATGCTGGACGTCGACCTGGGAACGTATCCCTTCGTCACGTCGTCGACCACCACCGCCGGCGGAGCGGCCGCGGGCACCGGCATAGGCCCGCGGCGATTGCACGAGGTTTTGGGCATCGTCAAGGCCTATGCAACCCGCGTCGGTGCGGGACCGTTCCCGACGGAGTTGTTCGATGAATTCGGAGAACACCTCTCGCGGGTCGGCCATGAATTCGGCTCCGTGACGGGCCGTCGCCGCCGCTGCGGCTGGTTCGATGCCGTCGCTCTGCGGCGCTCCATCGTGCACAGCAGCTGTTCCTCGTTGTGCGTCACGAAGCTCGACGTGCTGGACGGGTTGGACACGATCCGGGTCTGCGTGGGTTATAAAATCGACGGCCAGACCGTGCTCACTCCACCGCTCCTGTCCGAACATTTCGGAGACTGCCAGGCGGTGTACGAGGAACATCCGGGCTGGAAGGAGAGCACTGTTGGCATTACGCGATACCAGGAACTGCCGACCAACGCCCGCACCTATCTCGAGCGGCTTCAAGCGCTGGTCGGAATCCCGATCAACATCATCTCCACCGGTCCCGACCGGGACCAGACCATCGTTAGGCAAAATCCCTTCGCGTAAGCGGCGGATTGTGGGCGTTGCGGCGTAAGTCGGCTGTCGCTGGTACGCTGCGTAGTGGGCACGGTGGCGGGTCGACCGAGGCGCATACCGAGTGCGCATCGGAAGACCGGCCATCGATCTGTTAAACGGGGGGCGAGACCGTCATCGCCGCAGACAACGAGAAATAAACATCATGGCATTCGACACGGGCATCTTGACCAAATCTACGGATGACAGCGCTGACTCGACGGCCAGCTATACGGGCCATCTTCAGGCATTCGTGTTCGCGCTGTTCTTCGCGTTCGGCGGCATCACCAGCTTGAACGATGTACTCATCCCCAAGCTCAAAGCCCTGTTCACGCTCTCATACGGCGAAGTGATGCTGGTGCAATCGGCTTTTTTTGCCGCCTATTTCATCGTTTCCATACCGGCGGCCGCATTGGTCCGCCGTATCGGGTACATGCGGTCGGCATCCGTCGGGCTCTTGACCATGACCGCGGGTTGCCTGCTGTTCGTGCCGGCGTCGTCGAAGGGAATCTTCGCGCTGTTCCTGTTCGCCCTGTTCGTGCTGGCGGTGGGCATCACCACCGTGCAGGTGGTGGCCAATCCGCTGATCTCGATGCTGGGGCGCGCGGCGACGGCGAGCAGCCGCCTGACGTTCGCGCAGGCATTCAACTCCTTGGGCACCACCATCTTTCCGTACGTCGGATCGATGCTGATTCTCGGCTCCCTGGCAACGGTGGATCCGGCGAAGCTTTCCGGTGAGGCGCTCGATGCGTTTCGCGGCGTCGAGACGCGGGTGATCGTTCACACCTACCTCGGCCTGGCGATTGCCCTGCTGGTGCTCGCAGCCGTCGTCTGGGTGCGCAGGAAGGACTTGGTCGAGACGCCGGCGCCCGCGACGCCCATCCTTCGCGCCTTCAACTTGTTGACCCAGCCGCGCTTCGCCTTCGGCACGCTGTGCATATTTCTCTACGTCGGCGGCGAGGTCGCCATCGGGTCGCTGATCGTGAGCTATCTGATGCAGAGTTCCGTGTTCGGGGCGGTGGCCGAAGAGGCCGGGAAGCACGTGCCGTTCTACTGGGGCGGCGCCATGGTCGGCCGCTTCATCGGCGCCTATGTGCTGCGCTTGTTCGCCCCCGGCAAGGTGCTGGCCTGCGCGGCGGCGGTCGTCATCGCATTGCTGACCTTTTCGGCGCTCTCGAGCGGGCCCGCTTCGGGGTGGGCCCTATTGTCGATCGGGCTTTTCAATTCCATCATGTTCCCGACTATTTTTTCGTTGGCGAGCGAGGGTCTTGGAACGCGCGCGGCCGAAGGTTCCGGCGTCATTTGCATGGCCATCGTGGGCGGTGCGATCGTACCCCTGGTGACGGGCAATGCTGCGGATCTCTGGGGGCTGAAGCAGTCGCTCTGCGTGCCCGCCGTGTGTTATTTCGGCATTCTCGCTTTTGGTCTGTTCGCGCGTCGGCCGCTCGTGACGAGGCACGACGCCTAACCGCACGCGCGCACGCGCGTTGCACGAGGCATAGAGGAGGATATTCGCCATGGCCAAAGTCCCATTGAAAGGCAGTGAGCGCGCAGCGGTACCCGGAGCCCGCACGCTTTCGCCCGCCGAAGCCACGGAGCGCATGGAGGTCAGCGTCGTCGTCAGACGCCGCGGCCTCGGCGAGATGCAGTCTCAGGTGGCTTCGTTGGCATCCGGCGAGCGCTCGCGCGGCGTCATGAGCCGGGACGAGTTCGCCCGGGCGCATGGAGCCGATCCCGCGGACCTTGCAGCGGTGCGCGCTTTTGCCGCGGCACACGGACTTGCCGTACTCGAGGAACACGCTGCGCGTCGCACCGTCGTCCTCGCGGGCACCGTTGCGCAATTCTGCTCCGCCTTCTCCGTGCAGCTGCATCGAATGACGCATGCCGGCGGCACGTACCGTGGTCGCACCGGCGAGATATTGCTGCCGGCCGAATTGGCCGGCGTGGTCGAGGCCGTCCTCGGCATGGACAACCGGCCCCAGGCAAGACCGCATTTCAGGATCCGGCCGCCGGTCGACCCCATGAACTCGAGGGCCGCCGCGCCCAATTCGGTGTCCTTCAGCCCGACGCAGCTTGCAGAGCTGTATGGATTTCCCGCCGGTACCGGCGCCGGTGAATGCGTCGCGATCATCGAACTGGGCGGCGGCTATCGCCCGGTCGATTTGGACACTTATTTCGCGGGACTTGGGCTGGCCGCTCCGTCCGTGGTCGCCGTCTCGGTGGATCACGGAACGAACAGTCCCACCGGCGCGGGCAATGGTCCGGACGGCGAAGTCATGCTCGACATCGAGGTCGTGGGAGCCATCGCCAACCAGGCGAAGATTGCCGTCTACTTCGCACCCAATACCGACGCAGGATTTCTCGATGCCATCACCACTGCCATTCACGACACCACCCACAAGCCGTCGGTGATTTCGATCAGCTGGGGCGGCCCGGAAAATTCCTGGACCACTCAGGCCATGACGGCGATGGACTCGGCCTTTCAGGCCGCCGCGGCGATGGGCATCACGGTGTGCTGTGCGTCCGGCGACAACGGCTCCAGCGACGGCGCGGCCGGCGGCGGCGACCATGTCGATTTTCCGGCCTCGAGTTCGTTCGCGCTCGCATGTGGAGGCACCAGCGTGCAGGCCTCCCGGAACACCCTCGAGAGCGAGACCGTGTGGAACGGCGGGGCCGGCGGCGGCGCGACCGGCGGCGGCATCAGCAGCCTGTTTCCCTTGCCGGCGTGGCAGAACGCCTTGAGCGCGAGTGACGGTCAAGGCCGCGCGGTTCCGCTCACCATGCGCGGCGTGCCCGACGTCGCCGGCGATGCGGACCCGGCGACCGGCTACAACGTGCGCGTCGACGGTACTGACACCGTGATCGGGGGCACCAGCACGGTCGCGCCTCTATGGGCCGCGTTGGTGGCGCGCATCAACGGGATCAAGGGCCGGCCGGCGGGGTTCTTGAATCCGCAGCTCTACGCGAACCCGGGCGCCCTGCGCGACGTCACGAGGGGGAACAACGGCAACTTCCAAGCCTCCGCGGGGTGGGATGCGTGTACCGGACTCGGCAGCCCGCGGGGCGATGCGCTGGCGGGCGTTCTTTAGAGAAACGGGACTGATGTCCGAAAACCAATCTGAGGTTCACGGATTGGCGTCCGGGGCCAGTCCGGCGCCTGATTTCATCCAGGGCGGCGGAGAAATGGGCGCACTCATCCGCGCTCACGATTGGACAACGACCAGTCTTGGGCCGCCTGACGCCTGGCCGCACCCACTCCGTATCACGGCCCGCCTCCTCCTGAACACGGTGCACCCCATGTACATCTGGTGGGGACCGGATCTGCTCTGTTTCTATAATGATTCATATCGCCAATTGATCGGTTCGGAGCGCCACCCCGGATCGCTCGGCCGCCCGGCGCGGGAGGTGTGGGAGGAGATCTGGCACATCATCGGGCCGCAGATCGCGATGGTGATGGCCGGCGGCGGAGCTACATGGCAGAAAGACGCGCTGATTCCAAGCACTCGCGACGGCCGGCTCGAACACCGCTATTGGACTTACAGCTACAGTCCGATCAATGACGAAAGCGCGTCCGCCGGCATCGGCGGAGTACTGGTGATTTGCAACGAAACCACCGAACAGGTGGTGACGGAGGCCGCGCTGCGCGAAAGCGAGGCGCGGTTCCTGGAGGTTGCCGATGCGGCCCCGGTGCTCATCTGGATTTCCGACGTCACCAAAAAGTGTATTTGGTTCAACAAGCCGTGGCTTCAGTTTACCGGACGTTCGATGGAGCAGGATATGGGCGCCGGTTGGGTGGACGGGGTTCATCCCGACGACATCAATGATTGCGTTGCCGTTTATAACGATGCGTTCGATCGTCATCTGCGGTACCGCACGGAATATCGCCGCAGGCGCCATGACGGTGAATGGCGGACGTTGGACTCCACCGGGGTCCCACGCTTCGCCGGCGGGGCATTCGTGGGCTTCATCGGCTCGTGCATCGACGTGACGGATCAGCGGGCCGCCACGCGGGCCCTCAGTGAAAGCGAGGAGCAGTTGCGGCTCGCGACCGAGGCCGCCGAGGTGGGCCTGTGGGATCTCGATGTCGGCAGCGGCACGCTCTATTGGCCGCCGCGGGTCAAGGCCATGTTCGGGATTTCCGCGGATGTCCCCGTTTCGATCGCTGACTACTACGGCGGACTTCATCCCGACGATCGCGAGGCCACGAGTTCAGCCTACGCCGCAGCGCTCGATCCCGCTCAACGCGCGCTCTACGACGTCGAATATCGCACCGTCGGCAAGGAAGACAATATCGTCCGCTGGGTAGCGGCCAAGGGGCGGGGCCTGTTCAAAGGTGACCGCTGTGTGCGCATGATCGGCACCGCCATCGATATCTCGGCTCGCAAAGCCGCGGAGGAGAAGCTTCGCGGACTCAACGAGAGCTTGGAGCAGCGCGTCGCTGAAGCCTTGGCGGAGCGCAAGGTGTTGGTGGATATCGTCGAATCGACGGATGCACTCATCCAAGTCCTCGATCTTAACTTCTGCATCATGGCCATCAACCGGGCGACCGCCGATGCGTTCGAACACATTTTCGGGATTCGGCCCAGGGTGGGCGACAACCTGCTGGGCCTGCTCGACGACAGACCGGAACATAGGGAAACGGCCAGAAAGCATTGGAGCCGCGCCCTCACCGGCGAGGAATTCACGGTGGTCGATGAGTTCGGCGACCCAAGCTTCGACCGTCGTTTTTACGAAATAAAATTCAATGCGTTGCGGGACCGCAACGGCGAACTGGTCGGCGCCTTCCAATTCGTCTACGACGTCACCGACCGGATTCGCGATCAGGCTCGCCTCGCGGAAGCCGAGGCACATCTCCGGCAGGCGCAAAAAATCGATGCGCTCGGCCAATTGACGGGGGGCGTCGCGCACGACTTCAATAATCTATTGATGGTCATCTCCGGGGGCCTAAGCCTGATCGAGCGGTGCACCGACGTACAGCGCCGCGAGCGCATCATCACGGGAATGCGCCAGGCGGCCGAACGGGGCGCCTCGTTGAGCCGCCAGTTGCTGGCCTTTGCACGGCGCCAACCGCTGAAGCCCGAGCCGCTCGACCTGCGCCGGCAGATCGACGGCATGCGCGATCTGCTCGATCGCACGCTTCGCGGCGACGTCCTGGTAAAGACCGAACTCGCTGATGCCCTGTGGCCCATCAAAGTGGATCGCGCCGAATTGGAACTCGTCATGTTGAATTTGTGTGTCAACGCCAGGGATGCCATGCCGAGCGGCGGCGTCATCACCATACGCGCACGGAATGCCCCCATGGTTCGCGACGGAGAACTGTCGGGCGACTTCGTCGTCGTCACGGTCGAGGATACCGGTACGGGGATGTCGGCCGAGGTCCTCACGCACATCTTCGAGCCCTTCTTCACCACCAAGGAGATCGGCAAGGGGTCGGGCCTCGGATTGCCCCAGGTCTATGGATTTGTGCAGCAGTCGGGCGGCGCCGCCCGAGTGGCGAGCACGGTTGGGCGCGGCACCACGGTTACCCTGTTTCTGCCGCGCACCGATGAGTCGCCGATGCATTTGAAATCCGCGGCGATGGATATTGCCGGCGGCGCAGGGCGGCCCACCGTTGTAGATGGGCCGTCGACCCCTGTAGGCTCGATTCTCCTGGTCGAGGACGACGACGAAGTCGCCACTCTGGTGACGGAAATGCTGCAGGAATTAGGCTATCGCGTGACTCGGGCCGGGAGCGCCGATAGTGCGCTTGGCGCCCTGGCAAACGAGCGTCATGTCGACCTCGTGCTCTCGGACATCATGATGCCGGGATCCATGAATGGGTTGGGCCTGGCCAGGGAAGTCAGGCTCCGCCGGCCGGGCCTGCCGGTGTTGTTGATGTCGGGTTATGCCGGGGCGGTCATCGACAGCGCGCAGGAAGAGAATATCGGCGTGCTTCGCAAACCCTATAACATCAACGAATTGGAAACCGCGCTGCGCGAGGCGGTGGAGCGGCGGGTTCCGACGCCGTGAGCCCTTGCCGTGAGCTCCTAGTGAAGGTGCACCGCGCCGCCGCCTCCGAACAGACCCAGCAGGCCGGTAATGATCAGGTAAAGCGCCACGATGTAATTCAGCAGGCGCGGCATGACCAGGATGAGAATTCCGGCGAGCAGCGCGACTAGCGGGGCGATACTGAGGTTCATATGCATGTTCATGGCCTGTTTACTCCGTGGTGACAAATTCGGTCGTTCATCCCATGGTCAACTGAACAACTTGAGCGCGTTCTGCAGCGTTCTCATCACGCCCCAGGCGAGTGGGACGAGAACGGCAAGCCATAGCACGATGAAGCGGAAACTCATGGACTACTCCTTATTTCGCCGGCTCGGGCGCGCGGTAATGGTATTTCTCGCTCACGGGGTGCATTGCGAAATTGCAAAGGAATCCCACGAGCAGAAGCGCGCACATGATGTACATGGTGATCGAGTAGGCCTGAGCCTTCGGTACGCCGTGGTCGATCTGGAACTGCCGGATATAGTTGACGAGAACCGGACCGAGGACGCCCGCCACCGACCACGCCGTCAGCAGGCGCCCATGGATGGCGCCGACGTTCATCGTCCCGAACATGTCGCGTAAGTAGGCGGGGATGGTCGCGAAGCCGCCGCCATACATCGACAGGATGACGGCGAAGGCGGCGACGAACAGGGGAACCGAGCCTAAGTGACCGAACCATGGCACCAGCGAATACAGCGCGATGCCGAGCAGAAAAAACACCATATACGTATTGCGTCTGCCCAGGTAGTCGGACGCGGTCGCCCAGACAAACCGCCCGCCCATGTTAAAGAGGCTCAGCAGACCGACAAAACCGGCCGCCGCGGACGGGGTCACCCTTCCGGAAAAGATTTCCTGAATCATCGGCGATGCTTGACCCAGCACTCCGATCCCCGCCGTCACGTTCATGCACAACACACCCCACAGCAGCCAGAACTGAGGAGTGCGCCAGGCCATATCAACGGCCACATCGGCGTTCGTCACCAGGAGCTTCGGCTTCTTCGACTCGCTCCATCCGACCGGCTTCCAGTCCGCCGCCGGCACGCGCACGGTGAGTACGCCGATCATCATGAACATGAAGTAGATCACGCCCATGGTGACGAAGCTTTCCAGGACTCCGTTCGAGGTCCGGGTCTTGAAGTGCTCCATCAGCAAGATCGACAAAGGCGCGGCAATCAACGCGCCGCCACCGAAGCCCATGATCGCCATACCCGTCGCCATGCCGGGACGGTCCGGAAACCATTTGATCAGAGTCGAGACCGGCGAGATATAGCCGATCCCCAATCCGCACCCGCCCAAGACGCCGTAGCCCAGATAGAGAAGCCAGAGGGAATGGAAATGGACGCCAATCGCCGAGACCATGAAGCCGCCGCCGAAGCACAGGGCCGACGTGAACATGGATTTTCGCGGACCGACCCGCTCGACCCAGCGCCCGAAGGCGGCGGCGGAGAGACCGAGGATGGCGATCGCGATCGAGAACGTCCAGCCTACATCGGTCAATTTCCAGTCGGACGGTGCGGATTGGGTAATGCCCACGAGCTTGGTGAGGGGCAGATTGAAGGTGGAGAAGGCATATGCCTGGCCGATGGACAGATGCACCGCCAATGCTGCGGGAGGGACCAGGAACCGGTTGTATCCGGGAGGCGCAATGGTGCTTTCCCGGTCGAGGAACGTTGAAGACATAACCTACCCCCGCGTTCTTGGAATTATTTTGTTCGACGGCGTCACTATGCCTCGGACCTTAAAAAGTTTCCAGCGAGATCAAGGAGGTCCGGGCGCCCCGGCCGGCGCACGGAATTCGAAAACCGTGACAGCGTGGGAGGATGAATCCAGGCAAGCCGGGTAGCGTAGCAGAATCATGCACAGATTCCGGGATCGTGGCCGACGGCAAACGGCATGGCTCTTAATCTGGCCGGCCGCCGTGCTGCTTTGTGCGTGGCCGGCTCCGGCGGTGCATGCCGGATGCATCGCCAATCCCGATCCCGAGATGCGGCAGATTCAGCGCCTGATCGACCAAGATGCCACTCAGGCGCTCCAGCAGATAGAAGACCGCATGGAGGCCGTGCGCCGGGCAACCTTGACGGTGGCCGGCAGGACGGCGCAGCTCGCGTCGCTTTATGCCGTGGAAGCGGAAGCCTACGCAATATTGGAGCGTTCGTCGGAGGCGCGCACTTCCGCCACAGAGGGGCTCAAGCTCGCGACGGACCCGAACGATCCGGTCCGGCTCCAACTCCTGTCGGCCTACGCCGATAGTGTGTCCGACGAGGCGGGCATCGCGGCTTCGGTGACTGACATAGAAGCGGCGAGGAGTGCGCAAAAAAGCGGCACCCAGACCGGGATCTGCCTCCTCATCTCCCGCGGACTGCTGGAACACCGGCAGAATCGAGCCGACCTGGCGATCGTCACCTTGACCGAGGCTTATCACGCGAGCGCTGCATCGTCGATGAGAGAGCCGCATATTCTGTCCGCGGAGGTGCTGTCGTCAGTCATGCGCATCATGGGCGATTACAAGCAAGCCCTGGCGCTGAATCAGGAGGTCATCGATTGGCATGCGTCCCGGGGCGAGACGTTGAGCCTGTCGGTGGCAAGATTCATGCGCGGACAGATCCTCAAGCTGATGCACAGATATCCGGAAGCCATCGTCGAGTTTTCTGAAGCGCGCAAGCTCAGCGTCAGCCTCGACGATTCGCAAGGCATCGCATTCGCCGATCTCAGAATTTGCGAGGCGCACATCGAGTTGGGCGAATTCACGGCGGCGCAGGGCGAGTGTGCAGGAGCGGCCCGGCTGTTCGCCGAAGCGAAATCCGCGGACTCCGTCAAGGCGGCGGAAGCCCTGCAGGCCCGCATCGATTTGAAGTTGGGCCGCGCGCAGCGTGCGCTCGAAACGCTGAATGCGGTGCTGGATCAAGATGGCGCCGATTTGCCGCCGATCGATGTCGCCGCGCTTTACGAATCGCGTGCGCAGGCGAACGCAGCGCTGCACAACTACCGCAATGCCTACTCCGATTTTCGCGAGTATGCGCGGCGTTATGCGGAGTCGAACGATGCGGAGCGCCACCGGCAAGCGGGAGCGCTTCGCGCACGCTTTGAAACGGATCGGCAAATCGAACGAAATGCCTCGCTTCAGCGGGAACTCGCCGTTTCACAGGAACTGTCGGGACGCCAGACGCGGCAATTGCGGTGGAACGCGGTGGTCGCAGCGACGGGCGTATGCGTCATCGCGCTGCTGATCTATTTTCTAATCACGAACGTCCGCTTCCGGAAACGGCTCCTCACTCTGGCCAGCCAGGATGGTCTGACCGGATTGCCGAATCGGCGCAGGGTCGCGGAATTCGCGACAAAGGCCCTCGAGACGGCGCGGACTACGGGACAGCCGCTCACCATCGCGCTCATCGACATGGATCATTTCAAGATCATCAACGATTGCTGCGGCCATGCGACCGGGGACCATGTTCTTAAGGAATTCGCCCGAGCCGGCGGCGAGGCTCTGCGGGCGGGCGACATGCTGGGGCGTTGGGGAGGCGAGGAATTCCTGCTGGTGAGCCCGGCGTCGACGTTGGATGTCGGCATGGCCAATCTCGAGCGGCTGCGCACACTCATTTGCCGAATTCGCCTGCCGGCCTCGGGTGTCGGCCTGCGGGTGTCGCTGAGCGCCGGTCTTGCCGCGCTCGACGCCGACGTCAAATCTCTCGATGAATTGATCGCCCGGGCCGATAAGGCGCTGTATACGGCCAAAAGCGCCGGGCGGGACCGTGTGTCGATAGCCGACCCCACTCAAATCACCGGTGCGCACGGGGCGCGCCGGACTCAGAGGATTTGAGCTGGGCTTTGTTATCTTATTGATAACAAAGCAACTATTGGTGCCCAGGAGAGGACTCGAACCTCCACGAATTGCTCCACTGGTACCTGAAACCAGCGCGTCTACCAGTTCCGCCACCTGGGCAGGGGGGTCGCCGAGCGCGAGGCGCAGGAATCTACGCACCCATTCGGGGCTTGTCAATCGCTCGCCAACGACCACCCCGGCAGTTCCCGTCCCGCGAGGCGCGTGACCTAATCCATCGTCGCTCATCGCATGCGCGCGCAAGACGCACCAAATGCGAGCGCAGAAATTTTGTCGATGAGGCGTCAATTCGGCGGTGCGGCGCCATCGAGGCGGTGCGCGGCGCGGGCAGCGACGGCAAAGTCCTGCAACTTGCGCTCTTGCCGCGCTTGCGCTCGATCGTTCGCCGCGCACCGTCACCGCATTTTTCATGGTGCATGAAAGTGCATGTTTTCCAGGCAAATGCACCATCGCCGTGCAACTCGACACCACATCAATCACTTCTGTTTTTCAAAAGAAAAGTGTCGTAAAAGATCGCATAAGCCGGCAGTTAAGCCTGTTAACCGGATGTACAACAAGGGGTGCCGATGAAGATGAGCAGTCACGCGAGACGACGGGGCGGCCATCCGCCCGTGCGGGCGATCCCGCGCCGCCGGAGCAATCAATTGGGAATGACGACCCTGGCCGCCGCGGTGCTGTCTGCGCTCTATGGCGAAGCCGCGGCAGTGCCGGCCGCTTCCGAAGACAACGCATTGCAAGAGGTGGTTGTCACGGCGACGCGGCGCGAGATGTCCGCTCAAGACCTTCCGATCAGCATCACCGCGGTCACCGGCGCGAGCCTGGAGCAGGCGGGGATCAACGACATCAGCGGCCTCGCGCACTCGATGGCGGGTGTGAACGTCACCGACAAGGGGCCGTTCGGCGGCGTCAACGGCGCCACCTTGATCATTCGCGGCTTGAACAGCGAGGCGACGGGGGGCCAGGTGGCGCTCGCCACGCCCATCGTGCCGCCGGTCGCGACCTACGTCGACGACACGGCCTTGTTCGTCAACCTTCGGCTCCAGGATCTGGACCATGTGGAAATCCTGCGCGGACCTCAAGGCACGTTGTACGGCTCGGGTTCTCTCGGCGGCACGATCCGCTTCGTCCAGAATGCGCCGGACCCCATGGCATTCGACGCGAAGATCGAAGCGGGCGCGAGCAAAACCCAACATACCCATGCGCTCAACGAGGACGTGAGCGGCATGCTCAATCTGCCGCTCTCCGATACCCTCGCCGTGAGGCTGAATGCCAGCTGGACCGATGACGCCGGCTTCATCAATCAGCCGCATTTGTATGCGCTGGACTCGTCCGGCGCGCCGCTCGCGCAACAGCCCGGTGTGCTGCTGAGCAACCCGGTGGAATATTCGAAGGACGGCACCAATTCCTACCAGTATCGGACCGCGCGAGTAGCTACGCTGTGGAAGCCGAGCGATGCGTTCAAGGCTCAACTCTCGTACTACTATCAGATTTCGAGGGCGAACGGATTCCCTCAGATCGCCCCGGAATACGGCCTCAATGCCCTATCGTCGGCAGACCACACACAGGCCTCGACTCACGACAAGGTGGACCTGTTCGCACTGACGTTGGAGGGTGATCTGGGGTTTGCGACCCTGACGTCCAACACCTCGTACGGTCATCATACCAATCAGTCGAGTACCGATCTGACCAACCTGTATTCCCATTTTTCTTTTTACAACGCGTACTACGGCGCCAATCCGCGAGTACTGGTGACGGGTCACGATCTGCTGGACGACAAACCGTGGGCGCAGGAGCTGCGGCTTGCATCGAAGACCGGAGGGCGATTCGATTGGGTGGGCGGCCTGTTCTTCAAGAACGAGACGACCATCATCAACGAGCATGAGTTCTATCCCGGATACAACGCCTACTTCAACGCGTGCGCCCCGGTCTACGGCGTGGGCGGCAGTCCGTTCTCGCAGTGCGGATTGGGCGATTCGTACGTTCCGGGACCGACCCAGTACGTTCAGGGAATTCCGATCGTCAAGGATCAGGCCTACATCGGCGACTTCGAAACTCACTTCAAGGACATGGCGGCCTTCGGCGAGGTCACGGCGCACATCACCCCGGATTGGAGCGTGACCGGCGGCACCCGGGTGTTCAAGCAGACACTGTCGCAGTCGCAGCAGACGGGACTGCTGTTCGGGGCCAGCATACCGGAGCCGGATACTCCCGTATCCAACAGGTCGCTCAACGATTCTTGGCGCAAGGCGCTGTGGAAGGTCAACACCTCGTACCAGATCGACAGGACCAATCTGGTGTATGCCACGTGGTCGCAGGGTTTCCGGCGCGGCAGCGTGAATGCATTGCCGGAGCGGGAACTCGGCGGGACTTACGTGACCGATCCCCGGCTTTTCCGGGTGGAGCCCGACAAAGCGGACAACTATGAAATCGGCGCCAAGGGAACCATCGACAACCGATTCCGCTATTCCGCCGCCATCTATGACATTCAATGGCACAACGTGCAGGAGGGCGCCCAGCTCACGCCGCTGGTGCTGCCGGCCGGCATCAACGTGGGCAACGCCTACAGCCGCGGAGTCGAGATGGAGTTCTACCTGAAGATGACCGAGCATCTTTCCGGTCAACTCGAGTACACCTACGACCAGACCAAGCTCACCTCGTTTTCCGACGTGGCGGCCGCGGGCCTGTCCGTGCCGCCGCCCGCGGCCGGCGGCCCGCTGCCGGGTACCCCGAAGAGCAGCCTGGCGCTGGGCTTGGAATACGGCCACATCGAACTGGCAGGCGGAGAGATGCGCTATGCGGTCAATGCGCATTATCAGAGTTCGCTGATTCCGGCGCTCTCCGCCACCATCCCGACGGTGGCGGGCTACACCATGGTGGATGCGCGTGCGAGCTATTCGCTGACGCACTGGATGGGCACCATCTACGTGGACAACCTCACCAATCGCCTGGGGATCAATTCTTACTCGGACCCGGCGAATTACGGCACCAACTATCAGGCCATCGTTTCACGGCCGCGCACGTACGGCTTCACCGTGGGATATTCATTCAAGGGGTGGTGAAGAGCAAAGGGCCGGTGAAGAGCAAAGGGTTGGCGAGGCTTCCGCAGGTCCCTTCTTGCTTCCGTAATTCGAAATCAAAGACCAGATTTTCGCTAGTTTATATTAAGCTTGCGATACGCCATCATTGCTGCTCCCAAGAGCCGCCGGGCGGCGGCTGTGGTCTTTAAGGTTCCGTGGAGCGCACATGATCCGAACCGGCAAGCAATACCTGGACTCCATCCGCGACGGCCGCGAGGTGTACATCAACGGCGAGCGCGTCAGGGATGTCACCAAGAATCCGATGTTGAAGCCGCTGATCGACATCCGGGCGCGCATCTACGACATGCAGCACGCGGCTTCCTCGCGCGAACTCCTCAGCTATCAAGAGGCGGGCGAGTGGAACGCGATCGCCAACAAGCTGCCGCGGACCCAGCAGGACTGGTGGGACAAGCGGCGCGCGACCGACACCGTGCTCGATGACATCGGCGGGATCGTCACCCGGGTGGGTGATGAAACGGTGGGCGAAATGTGGTCCCTATTCGACGGCCAGGACGTTCTCAACGAAGTGAATCCCGAGTTCTCGGCCAACATCCGCCGCCACATTGACAAGGTCTTGAAGGACGACCCGTTCCACGTGTCCGCGAACACCGATCCGAAGGGCGATCGATCGAAGCCGCCCCAGGAGCAGGATCCCGACATGCTGCTGCACGTGGTCAAGGAGACCGACGCGGGCATCATCGTTCGCGGCGCGAAGTACGAGACCGCCGCGCCGTACGCGAATCAAGCCTTCACCAAGCCCACCATCGCCAATTGGGGTAACTCCGCAATGTCGGACTACGCAGTGGGCTTCGTCTGCGACCTGGGTTCACCCAACCTCAAGTTCATCTGCCGCACCGGCTTCGCGGGACGCGCTCCGGCGGCGGACTACCCGCTGTCGAACAAATTCGACGAGGTCGACGCGCTGGTCATCTTCGACAACGTGCTCATTCCTTGGGAGAACGTGCTCTTCCATCGGCACACCAAGGCCGCGATGTTTATCCGGGCGACGGTGCACCGCTATTCCGCGTTCGCCTTCGTACAGCGGAATTTGAAGATGGCGGACATGATGATCGGCGCCGCTCTGTTCAACGCCCGGCAGACGGGCCTGGACAAGCAGCAAGCGGTGCAGGAGAAGCTTTGCCGGCTCGCCGTGTATCGCGAAGGGATCAACGCGCATTTGACCGCCTCGATCGCGATGGCCGAAAGAAGCCCGGCCGGTCTGCTCATGCCGAATCAATCGCTGCTGTACACAGGCCGCGTGCTGGCATGCTCGCAGCTCCACGAGATGATGCACATCGCGCGCGAGTTGTGCGGCGGCCAGATTTGCGTCACGCCCGATCGGGCCACATTCGAATCGCCGGAGACCAAGCCATGGCTCGACAAGTATTACACTGTCAACGACGACTGGGTTGCCGACGACCGGCGTAAATTGCTGGCCTTCGCCCGCGACTTGCTCAATTCGGATTACGCGGGCCACCGCCTGACGTTCCAATTGTTCGCGCAGGCGCCGCCGTATGCCCACCTCGCGGCCGTCTACCGCAATTTCGACTGGGACGGCCCTCTCGATTTCGTGAGAAAGGCGGCCGACCTCTCCGATCGGGTCATGGGAAGCAAACCCAAACCCGCTGCCGGTGCCGCCGAAGCGGCTGCGTAGGCGGCCATGACGGCTGCGACAACGGCGGCGGAGTCCCTGTCCGGTATGCGCCCGCTGAGGCAGCAGTTTCTGCTCGGCATGAGCCACGCAGCGTGCACGGTCAATGTGGTCACGACGGATGGTGTCGCGGGCAGGCACGGGGTCACCGTGTCCGCGATGGTCTCCGTCTCCGCGGATACACCGCGCCCGACGCTCTTGATCTGCATTCATCATTTGAGTCCGGTGGCGGATGCGTTGCTGCAGAACGGCGTGTTCTGCGTCAACGTGCTGCGCGAGGATCAGGCCCACATCTCCGACACCTTCGCCGGGCGCAGCGGCGCGCACGGCCTTCAGAAGTTCGAGTGCGCCGAGTGGACGACGCAACTTACCGGCGCGCCGCGCGTGCTGGACGCGCTGGTCGCCTTCGATTGCCGCGTTACCGGCAGCGATCGAATCGGCTCGCACTTCGTCGTCCTGGGTTCGGTCGAGGACATCTTCGTGGCGGGCGCGGGGGCACCGCTGATCTACGCGAACCGGGCGTACGGTGTGCCGCAGCGATTCCATCCGCGGCCGGCACCCGAGCCGGGCACGTCGGGCCCCACTGAATCATTGGCCCTCGGCTGCTTCCAGACCTTTGCCCCTTACATCGTCCCGGCGTTGGTCGCGCGCCTCACCAAGCTGCACCCGAAAATCGCTCTGAGCTTGATCGAGGCCGATCAGGCGCATCTGACAGCGGGTTTGAGGCGCAATGAAATCGAATTGGCGCTGCTCTACGACTTCGATCTGGGCGACGATATCCGCGCGGAACATCTGGCGGATCTGATCCCCTATGTGCTGCTGCCCGACGGCCACCCGTTGGCGGACTTCGCGTCCCTGTCGCTGGAGAACCTGGCGCTCGAGCCGCTGGTGCTACTTGACCTCGATCCCAGCCGCAATTATTTCCTGTCGCTGTTCCGAGACCGCGGTCTGGAACCACGCGTGGCTTACCGCACAGGCTCTCTTGAAATGGTGCGCGGCCTGGTGGGCCACGGTTTGGGCTACGGGCTGCTCGCCACCAAACCCGCCAACAACATGTCTTACGATGGTCGCGCATTGGTGGCGAGACCCCTGTCCAACGCGGTGAAGAACAGCCGGCTGGTGATCGCAACTCTGGCGGGACGTTCCCCCGGCGCGTTGGCGCAGGAATTCATCGCGCATTGCCGCGCCTTCTTATATGGAGTCGTCCATGCACACCCGAATCCGTAAATTCAACACCCGCGATACCTATCCGGGGCAAAACCTCGACAACGATCTCTGTCAGGCGGTGGTGGCGCGGGGCACGACGGTCTTTGTCCGCGGTCAGGTGGGCCAGGATCTCGACACCGCCGTCAGCGTCGGAGTGGGCGACGCCGCGTCGCAGGCTGAGAAGGCCATGGCCAACATCAAGCAGCTTCTGTCCGAGGCCGGGGCCCGACTGGAACACATCTGCAAAGTGACGATTTATCTCACCGATCCGCGGTTCCGCGAACCGGTGTACCGCACCATCGGGCGATGGCTGCAAGGCGTCCACCCGGTCTCCACGGGCATCGTGGTCGCCGGACTGGCACGGCCGGAATGGCTGGTCGAGGTGGATGTGATCGCCGTGATACCCGACGCGGCTGCGAGCGCCTGATGCGAGCCGCGACGTGACATTTTCTCTGGTGGCGCGCTCCCCGGACGCGGAGTTGTTCGGGATGGCCATCGCGTCGTCGTCGCCCGCCGTGGCGGCGCGCTGCGCGCATGCGCGTGCCGGCGCCGGGGTGGTGGCGACGCAGAACATCACCGATCCCGCATTGGGTCCGCAAATACTCCGGAGCCTGGCAGCCGGCGCGACGGCCGGGGCGGCGCTGGCCGCGGCGCTCAAGGCCACGCCGCACGCCGCGTATCGGCAACTCCTGGTGATGGGGCGGACCGGGCCGCCGGCGACGCATACCGGTTCGCAGGCACTGGGAACGGCGGGGTTCGCGGTGGGCGCCGACTGTGCCGCGGCCGGCAACCTGCTTGCAAGCGGCGATGTACCCATCGCCATGGTGGCGGCATTCGAGGCCGCCTCGGGGCATTTCGGAGCACGACTGCTCGAGGCACTGCGAGCCGGTGCGGAGCGCGGCGGCGAGGCAGGACCGGTTCACTCGGCCGGTCTGCTGGTGGTGCGCGAGGTATCGTGGCCCATCGTCGACCTGCGTGTCGATTGGAGCGAGACGGATCCCATCGCGGCCTTGACGGCGTTGTGGGGCGTCTACGCTCCGCAGATCGACGATTATGTGCGCCGCGCCGTCAATCCCGGGGAGGCGCCGACTTTCTGCGTTCCCGGCAATCCATGACGGTGTTGTCGACCGGATGAAATTCACATTCCGGCAGTTGGCGTATTTCATCGCCGCCGCTGAAACCGGCAGCATCACCCTGGCGTCGAAGCGCGCGAGCATTTCGCAACCCGCCATCTCGACCGCCATATCGCACATCGAGCGCGAGCTGGATGTGCAGTTGTTCCTGCGCCACCATGCGCAGGGGCTGTCGCTGACGCCCGCCGGGCGAACCTTGCTGCGCGAAGCCAAGCAACTATTGAAGCAGGCCGAAGGATTGTATTCGGCGGCAGCCGACATCAGCCATCAGATGCGGGGCGAACTGTCGGTGGGCTGGTTCTCCACCCTGGCGCCGATCGTGATGCCCGAACTGGTGCAATCCTTTCTCAGGGCGTTCCCGGATACGAAGGTCCGTACGCAGGAAAGCCACCAGGAGGAGCTGCTCGCCAGCCTTCGTGAAGCGCAGATCGAGTTGGCCATCACGTACGATCTGCAGATCACCGACGATGTAAATTTTCTGCCCCTGGCCAGTCTGCCGCCCTATGCCCTGTTCGGAGCCTCGCATCCGCTCGCTCGCGAGCGCACAATCAAGCTCAGCCAACTAGCGGCGCTGCCGATGGTGTTGCTTGATCTGCCCATGAGTCGAGAATATTTTCTTGCACTGTTCATACGCGAGCGCCTGAAGCCGAATATCGCGTGGTCCTCCGCCAAGTTCGAGGTGGTGCGCACGATGGTCGCGAACGGCCTCGGCTACACCCTGGCCAACGTACGGCCGCGCGCCGACGTCGCGCTCGACGGGCGGCGGTTGCACCGCGTGGCGCTGGCGGGGGACCCGCCGCCATTGCGGGTGGGCATCGCCACCTTGAAGCAGCTGAAAAAGACTCGTCTCGCCGAAGTCTTCGAACGGCATTGCAGGGAACAGATCTCGGAGAACTACATTCCCGGCATGGCGCCACCCGCGGCGCCGCGCCGCCCACGGACGCCGCGGACGCTGCGGCGATGAACGCCATGGCCATGGATCCTTACCGCGAAGCGGTCCGATTGATACGGGCCAGGGACTGGCCGAACGCCTTGACGCAAATCGATCGCGCGCTGCACGCGAGCCCCGGCATGCCGCAGGGGCTGCTGACCAGGGCACAGTGCCTGCTGGCGCTCGGGCGCCGGGGCGAAGCCTGCGGGACGGCGCAGGCGGCCCTGGCAGGCGCGACCACGGATCCGCTGTTGCTCGATGCCCTCGGCAGCTTCTTTAGTTTCGTGGGCGATCAGCACACCGCGCTCGAGGCGTTCGAGCACGCCGCCGCTCTCGCGCCCGACAACGCACATTTCATTTTCAACCGGGCGACCGTGCGCCGTTTTCTCGGTCAGCTGGCTGCCGCAGAGGCCGACTACGACCGGGTCATCGCATTGCGGCCGGCAGATTTCGAGGCCTATAAGAACCGCTCCGACCTGCGCACGCAGACGGCCGAGCGCAATCACGTCGCCGAACTCGAGGGGTTGGTGGCTCGGGGTTTTGCCGACTGGCGCAGTGAAGTGCAAATCCGCTATTCGCTCGCCAAGGAGTACGAGGATCTCGGCGACTACCGAAAATCGTTCGAACAGCTGCGGCAGGGTGCGAGGAAGCGCCGGGAGAACTTGCGCTACGACGTGGCCACCGATGTGTCGACGGTGGATTGGATCATCGAGGCCTTTCCCGGCTCGTCCGAGCCGGCCGCAGTGCAGCCGGCCGCACGTATGCACGCCGCACCTCAGCCGGCCGCACCCATCTTCATCGTGGGGCTGCCGCGCAGCGGAACGACCTTGGTGGATCGGATACTGAGCAGCCATTCGCAGGTCCGATCGGCGGGCGAGCTGAACGACTTCGCCCTTTCTCTGGTCGCCCGGGTGCGCAGCGCGAACGGCGACGAGAAGGTCCCGCGCCGCGACTTGGTGGCGCGGTCCGCCCACGTGGATTTCGCCGCACTGGGCCAGGACTATCTCGCGCGCGCGCGCGCCGTGGTCGCCGAGGGCCGCTTTACCGACAAAATGCCTCTCAATTATCTTTATTGCGGATTGATCCGGCGCGCGCTGCCTAACGCCAAGATCGTACACCTGACTCGTCATCCGATGGCCGCGGGTTACGCCATGTACAAGACTCTGTTCAAGGATGGTTATCCGTTTTCTTACGATCTCGATGAAATCGCTCAGTACTACATCGCCTACCGCAAGCTCATGGACCACTGGAGCGCCGTCATGCCGGGCGCCGTCTATTCGCTCAATTACGAAAAGCTGGTCGCCGATCAAATCAACGAGACACACAAGCTACTCGAGTTTTGCGGCCTCGACTGGCAGGATGCCTGCGCCGAATTTCATCGCAATCCGTCCGCCACCACCACCGCCAGCGCGTCGCAGGTGCGGCGTCCGATTTACGACTCCTCGGTCGCGCAGTGGCGGCATTACGCCGCGCAACTCGCGGGCTTGAGCGATGCGCTCGAGTCCGCCGGCATAGAACTCCAGCCGCCATGACGCAACGCGAACGGCCGGCGCGGCTCGAGATCAGCACGATTCAGCCGATTCCGCGCGAGGAGCGCCATGGAACCGCGCGCGATCTTTTCACCGTGTGGTTCGGCTCGAACCTGATGCTGTTGACCATCGTCACCGGAGGACTCGCGGTGACGGTGTTCGGGCTGCCATTCGGTTGGGCGGTGGCCGCGCTCGCAGTGGGCAACCTGGTCGGCGCCGTATTCATGGCGCTGCATGCCGCACAGGGACCCACCTTGGGCGTGCCGCAGATGATTCAGACCCGCGGACAGTTCGGCTCGTTGGGCTCGTTGCTGGTCGTGGGCATCGTGCTGGTGATGTACGTCGGCTTTCTCGCGTCGAATCTGGTGCTCGGCGGTCAGGCGCTGGCGAGCCTCGTGAGCGGTGCATCCGACGTCCCGGGCATCGCGTTGGTCGGGGTTTTGAGCGTCATCGCCGCCATCTACGGATACGACCTCATTCACGCCTACACCCGCTGGATGACCTACATATCCGGCGCGGTTCTGGTGCTCACGGTGTATTGGATCGTCCAGGTTCACGGTTTGCCCGCGGATTTCCTGCAGCGCAACGATTTCAACTGGAGTGGCTTCCTGGGAACGGTATCCGCAGCGGCGCTGTGGCAAATAGCGTATGCCCCGTACGTTTCGGACTATTCGCGCTACATGCCCGAGTCGACGGGTGCACGTCCGGCATTCTGGGCAAGTTACTGGGGTTGTACTCTGGGGTCGTTCCTGCCGATGGCGTTGGGCGTGATAGTCGGTCTCGCGACGCCCCGCGGCAGTTTGATCGCGGGGCTGGCCGAACTCACCCAGGGTATTGCACCCCTGGTGCTGATCGTGTTTTCAGTGGGCATCGCCGCGGCCAATGCCATCAATCTGTATTGCGGAGCCTTGTCCGCAATGACGTTCGGGCAGACATTGCTGCCTCGCTGGTCGCCCGGTCCGCAGGCGCGCAGCATCATGACCCTGGCGCTATTCGGTCTGTCGTTGATGGGTGCGGTCCTCGGCAAGGCGGAGTTCCTCGTCAACTACGAGCATTTCATACTGCTCCTGCTCTATGTTCTGGTGCCCTGGACCGCCATCAATCTCGTGGACTACTACCTGCTGCGCCACGGTGTCTACGACGTCGCCTCGTTCTTCCGCCAGGATGGCGGCATCTACGGTCGCGTCAACGTCGCCGCGGTGACTTGCTATGGAGTGGGCATCGTGGTGCAAATTCCATTCATCGCCTCGGCCCTCTACACCGGTCCGATCGCGCGCGCCATCGGCGGCATCGATCTGTCGTGGATAGTCGGCCTTCTCGTCACTTCGCCGGCGTACTATTGGCTGGCGCTGCGTTCCCAAACTCGGGACGCGACGGCGCTGGTGCGCGGCGCCGGGTAAAGCGCCCGTCCGGGCACAAAGCTGCTACCCTCATGCCCCCCAATAAATCAGCTTAAGGTTCCGATACCCTATGACACGACGAGGCTCGCGCCGCCCGACATCGACGGACGCCGCGCCGGCCCAACCGGCCGATTGGCGCGGTGAGGACCCCAACCTAGAATTCGAGAAGCTGCGCTACGCGGATCCCATCGCGAGCCGCGAGTTGTTGCTCAAGCATTTGTCGGAGGCTTCCGAACCCTTGACCGCTGCGCGGCTCGCCAAACGCCTCGGCCTCGATACCGACCGGCAGCGCGATGCCCTGGCGAAGCGCCTGGCGGCCATGGTGCGCGACGGACAGGCCATCGAGGGCCCCAGCGGGTTCGCCACGGCCGGCGAGGGCGAGCGGGTTGCCGGGCGGGTCCGAGGGCGCGCCAACGGCGATGTGCTCGTGCTGCCGGACGATGGCTCCGCACCGCTGGCGCTGGCCCGGGCCGACACCGCCACCCTGATGCACAACGATCGGGTTGAAGTGCTGGCCGTCGGCATGAACGACCGCGGGCGCCGCATCGCGCGCCTGATTCGGCGTACGGGGGATGGACCAAAGCACATCGGCGGGATTTGGCATGCGGTGCAAGGCACGGGACGTGTCGAACCAGAGGACCCGGGTCATTGGTACTCCGTCGACGTGGCGACCCGCTTCGCCCATGGTGCACGCGAGGGCGACAACGTCATCGTCGAGATCACGCGGCGGCCGCAGGGTGACGTCCCGGCACATGGCCGCGTGGTCGAGGTCCTCGCCGATGTGCGGCCGTCGGATCTGGCGGCGCGCTTCGCGATTCTCCGTCATGACCTCCCCGAAGAGTTTCCGCCCGACGTGATGCACGAAGCGAACCTGTTCGAGCCTGACGTGCGGGCGGAGGACCGCGCCGGCCGTGAGGATCTGCGTGAACTTCCGCTGGTCACCATCGACGGCGCGGATGCCAAGGATTTCGACGATGCCGTATTCGCGGAGCCGGTGCGCGGCGGCGGCTGGCGGCTGGTGGTCGCCATCGCCGACGTCAGCCACTACGTTCGCCACGGCAGCAAGTTGGATGTGGAGGCGCGCGCACGCGCGACCTCGGTGTATTTTCCCGACCGGGTGCTCGCAATGTTGCCCGAACACCTGTCGAACCATCTGTGCTCGCTCATGCCCCGCGTCGAACGGCTCGCGTTCGTCTGCGACATGCGCGTCAGCAAAGCCGGCAAACTATCGCGCGGACAGTTCTACGAGGCGGTGATTCGCTCCCATGCGCGCCTGACCTACGATCAGGCCTGGAGCTATCTGGACAGCCTGACCGGCGGGAAGACCGACGGTGCGGCCATTGATGCCGTCGCGAGCGACGCGCTGACACCGGACGTACGCACCTCTCTGCAAAGTCTGCACGCCGTTTACGGCGCACTCAAGTCGGCGCGCGATGCCCGCGGCGCGTTGGATTTTCGCGGCGGTGAAGTCAAGGCCCGGATCGGCGACAAGGGCACGATCGACGGTTTTTTCGCCGTCACGCGCAACGATGCGCATCGCCTGATCGAAGAGTGCATGATCGCCGCGAATGTGGAGGCGGCGGTGGCGCTGCGCACGGCCAAGGCCGGCAGCCTGTTTCGAGTCCACGGCCAGCCCGAGGACAAGCGGGTCACCGAGCTCCAGAAAGTGCTGCATGCACTCCAAGTTGGGGCCACATTTTCCGCAAAGCCGACGCCGCGCGAGTTTCGCCAATTGGTCGAGCGCCTGACCGCGAGACCCGACGGACTGCTGCTCGAGGGACTGGTGATCCGCTCGCTGGCCCAGGCCGTCTACCAGCAGACCAATATCGGTCACTTCGGTCTTGCTCTGGAGGAGTACGCACACTTCACCTCGCCGATACGCCGCTATCCCGACCTCCTGGTGCATCGTGCCCTGAAGGCCGCGGTGTTGAAAAACACCACGTCGGGGCACAAGTACAGCATCGCCGACTTGCAGACGCTCGGCGTCGAAAGTTCGCAGCGGGAACGTCGCGCGGACGAAGCGGCGCGCGACGTCATGGGTTATCTCAAGTGTCTGTATCTGCAACCGCGGGTGGGCGACACCTTCGATGCGACCATCTCCAGCGCCCTCGAGTTCGGTCTGTTCGTGCAGCTCAAGGAGGTACCCATCGACGGGTTGGTTCACATCTCAGCGATACCCGGCGACTACTGGGAGCTCGAGAGCGGTGGTATGGGCCTGGTCGGTCAGAGGACGGGGCGACGCTGGCAGATGGGCGACGAGGTGCGCGTGCGTTTGAGCCGCGTCGATTTGACGCAGCGCCAGATCGATTTCGAGTTGCTCGACCCGGATGCCGCGGTGTCGCGCGGCACCGTGCGCGCACCGCGACTCGGCGGCGCAGAAAGCCGCTCACGGCGCGGCAGTGGTGGAGCGGGGCAGCGCGGTGGGTCGCGGCGCGCCGGCGGCGGTGGCAGTGGGGTCCGCGGTGGCGGTAGCAGTGGTGGCGCCGGCGGCAATGGCAGTGGTGGCGGTGGCAGTGGCAGTGGTGGTGGCGCCCGGAGCGGGGGCGGTTCTAACCGCGGCAGTCGTGGCGGCGGTGGGCGTGGTGGCCGCGGCTGACGACACTTGGCTGAGCGCTCGTGGCTGACTCCAAGCGCACGTTCGTCTATGGCCTTCACGCCGTCGGCGCGGTCCTCGAAAAGGCGCCGGAGCGCCTGTTGGAATTGTGGATGGCTGAGCCCCGCGACGATGCGCGGGCGCGGGATCTGAAGGAGCGTGCTCGCGCCGTGGGCGTGCGCATTCAAGCCGCCAGCAGCGAGTCATTGGCAAAATTGGTGGGTGATGTGGCGCATCAGGGCGCGGTGGCGGCGGTACGGCCGCTCCGGCTGTGGGATGAGCACGACTTGATGTCGGAATTAAGTAAAATCAGTAGTGATCCGTTGTTGCTGGTGCTCGACGGGGTCACCGATCCCCACAACCTGGGGGCGTGTCTCCGCACGGCCGATGCGGCTGGGGTCCATGCCGTAATCATCCCGAAAGACCGCTCCGCCACTGTGGACGGCGTGGTCCGCAAAGTGGCCGCGGGTGCCGCCGAATTCGTTCCCGTGGCGAGCGTGACCAATTTGGCGCGCACCTTGGACCTTCTCAAGGAACAGGCTATCTGGGTGGTAGGGACCGAGGGCGAAGCTCCCCAGACCCTCTATCACGCCGACCTCAACCGGCGTCTGGCCCTGGTGTTGGGCGCGGAGGGCAGCGGGATGAGACGCCTGACCCGGGAACGGTGCGACTTTGTGGTGCGCATCCCCATGTCCGGCCAGGTCGAATCTCTCAACGTGTCGGTGGCAGCGGGTGTGGCGCTTTTCGAGGCGCGGCGGCAACGGAGCGGTTGACCTACCCTGACTCCAGCGCGTATCCTTCGCGCTCTTTTTCGCCGGCCTGCCGGCTTCACTCCTTGCCTCACCGTTCGCAACGGGAGGCTACAACCTAAGGGAGCCTACAATGCGGCATTATGAAATCGTGCTTCTGGTTCATCCGGACCAGAGCGAGCAAGTTCCTGCGATGATCGATCGCTACAAGGGCATCATTGCTGCCGGCGGCGGGCAGGTCCATCGTTTCGAGGATTGGGGACGGCGCCAGCTGACATTTCCCATTTCCAAGGTGCACAAAGCGCACTACATCCTTCTCAACATCGAATGCGACCAGAAGACGCTCACGGAGCTCACGGGCTCGTTCCGCTTCAGCGATGCGGTGCTGCGTAATCTCGTGGTCAAGATGGACGAAGCGGTAACCGAAGCCTCGCCGATGGCGCGCGCGCCCGACGAGAATGCCCGCCGCCACGATGATTTCGACGACGGCGACGACGACGACATGCCCATGGGCGCGCGGTAACAGGAGCACACGATGGCACGTTTTTTTCGTCGCAAGAAGTTTTGCCGATTCACGGCCGATGACGTCAAGCAGATCGATTACAAAGATCTGACGACGCTCAAG
This sequence comes from Gammaproteobacteria bacterium, assembly GCA_034667965.1. GTDB lineage: Bacteria > Pseudomonadota > Gammaproteobacteria > Steroidobacterales > Steroidobacteraceae > Bog-1198. The sequence goes on along the minus strand of JAXDQI010000224.1, from coordinate 5,732 downwards.
AGCTACATCACCGAAACCGGCAAGATTGTCCCGAGCCGCATCACGGGCACGCGCGCGCACTACCAGCGGCAGCTGCAGCTGGCGATTCGCCGGGCGCGATTTCTGGCGCTGCTGCCGTACACCGATCAGCATTAAGGCTGCGAAACAAGCACATGGATATCATTTTACTGCAGAAGGTGGCGAACCTCGGCACGATCGGGGACCGCGTCAAAGTGAAATCGGGCTACGCGCGCAACTACTTGGTGCCCACGGGCCGCGCGACCATGGCGACCGCTGCCAACATCGCGAAGTTCGAGGCGCAGCGCCATGTACTGGAAGCGAAGGCGGGCGAACATCTGGCCGCTGCCCGGACTCGCGCCGCCAATTTCGAGGACTTCAAGCTCGAACTCAGGGCCAAGGCGGGTTCGGAAGGCAAGTTGTTCGGTTCGATCGGCACGGCGGACATCGCCGAGGCCGCGGTCAAGGCGGGGCAAGCAGTCTCGCGCAGCGAAGTGCGGATGCCGAACGGGCCGATCCGAGCCACCGGTGAGCACCAGGTCCAACTGCACCTGCACACTGACGTGAATGTGACCTTGACGGTCACCGTCGTCGCCGAAGAGTAGCGGCCGGCAAAGCCGCGTCGCGCAGGCTTTGCATGGCGACTCGCGTCGGAAATCGATCGTTGGGTGCGGGCGGAACCGGTGACGGCCTCCGCCTGCCGCCCCATTCAGTCGAGGCCGAGCAATCGGTGCTGGGCGGGTTGATGCTCGATTCCGCCGCCTGGGACCAGGTCGCGGATCGCGTGATTGCCGAAGACTTTTACCGCAACGACCATCGGCTCATTTTTGAGGCCGTCGCGGGCCTGATCGAGCGCAGCCAGCCCTGCGATGCCGTCACGCTTTCCGGGCACCTCGAGAGCCAGGGTGTGCTGGATCAGGTGGGGGGGCTTGCGTACTTGGGCTCCCTGGCCCGCGATACGCCCACCTCCGCCAATATTCGCGCGTATGCGGACATCGTCCGCGAGCGATCCGTCCTGCGGCAGCTCATCACCGTGGGCAACGGGATCGTCACCAGCGCCCTCGAACCTGAGGGCCGCGAGGCGCGGGAAATCGTCGACGATGCGGAGCGGGCCGTGTTCGAGATCGCCGAGCGCGGTTCGCGCGGCAAGGTGGGCTTCCGCCTGGTCAAGAGCATCCTGCCCGATGTCGTCAACCGGATCGACGAGATGTACCACTCGGACGGCAAGTTGACGGGCATCTCCACCGGCTTCACCAAGCTCGACGAAATGACCTCGGGCCTCAACGCCGGCGATTTGATCATCGTGGCCGGCCGCCCTTCCATGGGAAAGACCACGCTCGCGGTCAACATTGCGGAGAATGCCGCGCTGGGATCGGGTAAATCGGCGGCCATCTTCAGCATGGAAATGTCGGCCGAGTCGCTCACGCTGCGAATGATTTCCTCACTGGGCAGAATCAATCAGAGCCACCTTCGTTCCGGGCGCCTGAGCGAGGACGATTGGCCGCGCATCGACTCCGCCATGACGCAATTAGGCACCGCCAAAATATTCGTCGACGAGACGCCGGCGCTGACGCCGACCGAGTTGCGCGCGCGCGCGCGCCGCTTGAAGCGCGAGCGCGGCCTGGACCTGATCGTGGTCGACTATCTACAGCTCATGCAGGTGGCCGGCACCAAGGAAAATCGCGCCACGGAGATCTCGGAAATCTCGCGGTCGCTGAAGGCGCTGGCCAAGGAATTGAAGGTGCCGGTCATCGCGCTGTCGCAGTTGAACCGCGGTGTCGAACAACGGGTCGAGAAGAAGCCGGTGATGTCGGATCTTCGAGAGTCTGGTGCTATCGAGCAAGATAGCGACCTCATCCTCCTGATCTATCGCGAAGAAGTGTACGAAAAGAACACGACGCGCAAGGGCATCGCGGACATCATCATCGCCAAGCAGCGCAACGGCCCGACCGGCGACTTTCAGCTCACGTTTTTGGGCGAGTACACGAAGTTCGAGAACTACGCACCCGAATCCTATGGCGAAGGCGTCTTTCGCGGATGAACCGTGGGGCTCGTTTCCCGCCGGTGACCGCGCGATGACTCCGATGGTCAGCGCGACGATCGACACCGCAGCGCTGCGTCACAACCTGCAAGTGCTGCGGCAATGGGCGCCGCGGTCCCGCGTCATGGCCGTCATCAAGGCCAACGCCTACGGCCACGGATTGGTGGCGGTGGCGCGTGCCCTGGAGTCGGCGGACGCGTTCGCGGTGGCGCGAGTCGACGAAGGCTTGACCTTGCGCCAGGCCGGCATCGGCACACGCACGGTGCTCCTCGAAGGCGTCTTCGATGCCGGTCAACTCGAGGCCGCCGCCGCCGCGGGCTTCGAACTCGTCGTGCATACCGCCGAGCAAATCGAGCTTCTACGGGCAGCGCCCCCGGGAGCGACGTTCAAGGTCTGGCTGAAACTCGATACCGGCATGAATCGACTGGGTTTCAAAGGACAGTCGTTCGATGCCGCACATGCGGCCTTGAGCGCCTCACCAGCGGTGCAGTCTCCGGTGAATCTGTTCACGCACCTGTCTTCGGCGGATGATCCCGAGCTATCCACCACGGCGGATCAGTTGGCGCGATTTCACGCCGCGACCGTATCTCTCGCAGGCGAGCGCAGCATTGCAAACTCCGCCGGCATGCTGAGCTACGCGGACGCTCAGGCCGACTGGGTTCGGCCGGGATTGCTGCTCTACGGCGCATCGCCGTTCGCGGGTTCCGTGGGCGCCGACTACGGCCTGAAACCTGCGATGACTCTTCACTCCCATGTCATCGCGGTGAAGGATCTGGAGATCGGCGAGCGCGTGGGGTACGGCGGCGATTGGACCGCGCAAAGACCCACGCGATTGGCCGTGGCCGCGGTTGGGTATGGCGACGGATATCCGCGCAGCTTAGGATCGGGCTCCCCGGTGCTGGTGAACGATGAACGAGTTCCCTTGGCCGGCCGGGTGTCCATGGACATGATCGGCATCGATGTGAGCGGCATGAAGCGGCCCCCGGCACTGGGCGATTCCGTCACGTTGTGGGGCGAGGGCCTCCCGGTCGAGGAAATCGCCGTATGGGCCGACACCATTCCGTACGAGTTGCTGTGCGGAATCAGTCAACGAGTGGCGGTGGACCTGCGTTAGTCTCTAAACTGAGACATCCCTACACTGCGGAGCGGACAGCGTGTGATCGATCCCTTGGACACCGGCCGCCACATTGTCGATTATGTCGCGTATCGGGATTTACCTTAAGTCAATGTGGGCATTTTACCCAAGGAGTAAGTGGTGAAAATCGCAGTGAGTAGCATCCGCCATACCCTGCTGTTCGGGGCTTTGAGCGCGTTGATGCTGGTGAATGGGCCGGGGCAATCGACGCTCGTGATTACGCTGTTCGCCGTCGGAGAACTCGGAGCTACTGGATTTCTGTGCTCCCTCATCGTGCGGCAATATCGGCGAAGGTCCATGGCTGACTCGGTCATGGCGGCCGTGGCGGGTTATACGCTCAGTCATCTTGGCATTCTGACGGGAATGTTTTTGGGTCTCGTCGGCCGTCCTGCTGCCTACGCGCCCGATCAGAGCACGCTCCTATGGATGGAACTCACTCTGCGAGTCGGCCTGGTGGTAGTGCTCGGCTCGGCGGCATTTGTGCTGTTGAAACCGATCATCCGCAAGTTCAGCATGCCACGGCTGCGAAAATTCACGGCAACCGCCTAAGGAGGGCGGGGCTGTCCGTCCAGAGAAATGGCAAAATTCACCACCGAGCAAGTACTCAGCGTTCATCATTGGAACGAATCCCTTTTCACCTTCACCACCACGCGCAGCCCATCGCTGCGCTTCGAGAACGGACATTTTTTGATGATCGGCCTCGAAGTCGATGGCCGGCCGCTCATGCGGGCCTACAGCATCGCGAGCGCGAATTACGAAGAGCACCTCGAATTCTTCAGCATCAAGGTGCCGCACGGACCATTGACCTCCCGGCTGCAGCATCTGAATCCGGGAGATCCGATTCTGGTCAGCGCCAAATCGACGGGCACGCTGCTGATTCACGATCTTTTGCCGGGTAAACACCTCTATCTGCTTGGATCGGGGACGGGTCTTGCGCCGTTCTTGAGCATCATCAAGGATCCCGAGACTTACATCCGGTTCGAGAGAGTGGTACTCGTGCATGGAGTACGCCGGGTGAGCGAACTCGCCTATCGGGACGTGATTACCGAGGAGCTGCCCTCAAACGAGTTTTTCGGGGAAGACGTGCGCAAGAAGCTCATCTACTACCCGACCGTCACCCGTGAACCGTACCGCAATCGAGGACGCATGACCGAGGTCATCGAAAGCGGCCGGTTGTTCAAGGCGATCGGGTTGCCCGACCTCGACGCCGCAGCGGATCGCTTCATGGTGTGCGGCAGTCCGAGCATGCTGAAGGATGTCGGGGCGCTGCTCGACGCCAATGGCTTCGGCGTGTCTCCCCATGTCGGAACGCCGGGACATTACGTCATCGAGCGGGCGTTCGTGGAGCGGTGACCTTAGCCCTTAAGCCCGTAGCCTCGAGCCCCGTGGCTCAGCTCTCGAAGAACCCCATCTTCACGCCGGCGAGCTGGACCACGTCGTTGTCGTTCAACCGTCGCGCCTGCGGACCGATGGGCACGCCGTTGACCTGCGGATAGTCGTTTTCCTTGCCGCTGTCCACGTGGACGATGAAATACCCTTCGGCACGACGGGTGATGGCGGCCACCTGGACGCCGGGACGGCCGAGGGTGGTGAGTGCCTTGGTCAATTCGAGTTCACGTCCGGCAAATGCGCCGCTGAGCACCTGCAGCTTCGCTTTCGGCAATGCCGTGGCGTTCTCGGGGATTCCACTGGGCGAAATGGGGCGTTTGGCCGCAACCGCCTTGGCTGCCTGGTCAACCGCCACGCCGACCCGGCGTATGCGCTCCTCACCCTGCGTGCTCGCAGTGATGACCATGGTCTTCTCGAACTCGTCCTGCTCCGCCTCGCCGTCCTGGCTATCCACGAAGCGCAATTGGTGGTGGCCGACGGTGATGACGTCGCCATGCTGCATGGCGTGCTTCTTGATGAGCTTACCGTTGACATAAGTGCCGTTGGTGCTGTTCAAGTCTTCCAAAAACGAGTCATTGAGGATGTTGATAATCAGGGAGTGATGGCCGCTCACCGCCGGATTGTCGATTCGGATATCGTTGTCCGGAAGGCGCCCTATGGTATAGCGCTCTTTATTCATGTTGTATTCCGCGAGGACTTGTCCGTCCAAGCTGAGCATCAAGCGTGCCATGCAGACTCCATTTCCCTAGCCGAACCATCCCAATATTTTGTCAAATATACGCCGGTGTGCGGGAAACGGCTCAGCGACGTGCGCCATGATGACCGACACGTTATCCCGCCCACCATTGTCGTTCGACAGCTGGATCAGTTGCTTAGCAACTGTATCAAGATTAGCACTAAAGGTGCTGATTGTTAAATGAATGTCCTCGTCCTCGATCATGTCGGATAAGCCGTCGGAGCAAAGCACGTAATAGTCGCTCTTCTGCACCGCCTGCTCATGGATCTCCACTTCGACATTCTGTTCCACACCCAAGGCCCGTGTAACATAATTCTTATTGGTCGCCCGCTGCGCCTCTTGCTGCGAGTAAAACCCGCGATCGACCAATTCCTGGAGCAGCGAGTGATCCGCCGTCATCTGCTCGAATCGATTGTCCCGCAGCCGGTACAACC
>JAXDQI010000223.1:0-6450 GCA_034667965.1 Gammaproteobacteria bacterium | reverse complement strand
CGGGCCTCTCCACCGCCTGTCTTACCAAGGTCTTCCCGACGCGAAGCCACACAGTTGCCGCGCAAGGCGGCATATCCGCGGCGCTCGGCAACATGGGCGCCGACGATTGGCGCTGGCATATGTACGACACGGTCAAGGGTTCGGACTGGCTGGGAGATCAAGATGCCATCGAATTCATGTGCAAGGAGGCACCTGCGGCGGTCATCGAACTCGAACATTACGGCGTCCCGTTCTCCCGCACCGAGGGAGGCAAGATTTATCAGCGACCGTTCGGCGGCATGACCACGCATTTCGGCAAGGGCATTGCGCAACGAACCTGCGCGGCGGCCGACCGCACCGGGCACGCCATGCTCCACACGCTGTATCAGCAATCACTGAAACACGAGGCGAGTTTTTTCATCGAGTACTTTGCGCTCGACCTGATCATGGAAGACGGTGAATGCCGCGGTGTCGTCGCTCTGGACATGTCGGATGGTTCGCTGCACCGCTTCCGGGCCCATCAGGTGATTCTGGCCACCGGGGGGTACGGCCGGGCGTGGTTTTCATGCACCTCGGCGCACACGTGCACGGGTGATGGGGGCGGCATGGCGCTGCGCGCCGGACTGCCTCTTCAGGACATGGAATTCGTTCAGTTCCACCCGACCGGGATCTATGGCGCAGGCTGCCTCATCACCGAGGGTTCGCGCGGCGAGGGTGGATATCTGACCAACTCGGCCGGCGAGCGATTCATGGAGCGCTACGCGCCCAATGCGAAGGACTTGGCGTCCCGGGATGTGGTCAGCCGTTCGATGACCGTCGAGATTCGCGAGGGACGCGGCGTCGGCAAGAGCAAGGATCACATTCATCTGCATCTCGAACACCTGGGCGCCGCCGTGATCAAGGAGCGGTTACCGGGCATCGCCGAGACCGCACGAATCTTTGCGAACGTCGACGTCAACAAGGAACCGATTCCGGTGCTGCCGACCGTGCATTACAATATGGGGGGCATACCCTGCAATTTTCACGGCGAGGTCGTCACGCGCGGAAGCGGCGAGTCCGACTCATTGGTGCCGGGCCTGATGGCGGTGGGCGAGGCGGCTTGCGTGTCCGTGCATGGCGCGAACAGGTTGGGCTCGAATTCGCTGCTCGATCTCGTCGTCTTCGGGCGGGAAGCGGCGCAACATTGCGCCCGCATGGTCAAGCCCGGAACTGCGCACCGGGCGCTCAAATCCGATTCCTCCGACGCCGCTCTGGCGCGGCTCGACAAATTCCGCAATGCCAAGGGATCGCGCCGCACCGCCGATATCCGCCTCGACATGCAGCGGGTCATGCAAAGCGACGCCGCGGTGTTCCGCACCGGTGAGACGCTCCGCGACGGCAGGCGAAAACTGGCCGACGTGTTCGCATCCTTCGGCGATGTGCAGGTGACGGACCGATCCTTGGTCTGGAACACGGACCTGATCGAAACCTTGGAACTCGACAATCTGCTGGGTCAGGCGGTGGCGACCATGCATTCCGCCGAAAATCGCAAGGAGAGCCGCGGTGCGCAGGCGCGCGAGGACTTCCCCAACCGCGACGATCACAACTGGATGAAGCACACGCTGTGCTGGGTCGATGCCCACGGCGACACGACGTTCGATTATCGACCGGTGCATTTGAACACCTTGACCGATGACGTCGAATCCGTGCCGCCCAAGGCGCGAACCTACTAGGAGCGATCGATGGCTGAGTTTAGTCTTCCCGCCAATTCCAAGGTTCGCAAGGAGGGGCGGGTATTCAAGGCGCCGCCTGGCACGAAGAGTGTCCGGGTGTTCAAGATCTATCGATTCGATCCCGACTCGACCGAGAATCCGCGCCTGGACACTTACGAAGTGGATATGGAAAGTTGCGGACCCATGGTGTTGGACGCACTCATCAAGATCAAGAATGAGATCGACTCCACGTTGAGCTTTCGCCGCTCCTGCCGCGAAGGAATCTGCGGCTCCTGCGCCATGAACATCGACGGGAAAAACGGTCTCGCATGCATCAGCGCCTGCGCCGATGTGAAGAGCGACATCAAGATCTATCCGCTGCCGCACATGCCCGTCATCAAGGATCTGGTCCCGGATCTCACCAATTTCTATGCTCAATACGCCTCGATCAAACCCTGGCTGCAGACCCGGACGCCCGCACCGCCGGACGGCGAGCGGCTGCAGTCGAAGGAGGACCAGGAAAAGGTGGATCGTCCCTCGGCCTGCATCCTGTGCGCCTGTTGTTCGACGAGCTGTCCGAGCTATTGGTGGAACAGCGACCGGTACTTGGGACCGGCGGCGCTGTTGGCCGCCTACCGTTGGATCGTGGACAGCCGTGACGAAGCCACCGGGGAGCGCCTCGATCAACTCGAGGATCCCTTCCGCCTGTATCGCTGCCACACCATCATGAACTGCACCGAGGCGTGCCCGAAGGATTTGAATCCCGCAAAAGCCATCTCCGAGATCAAACAGGTTATGGCACATCGTCGGCTTTGATGAGCTCTGAATTCGGCAAGCTGCGCTGGCGCTGCCGGCGGGGGATGCGGGAGTTGGACGTGCTGCTCACCCGTTACGTCGACGAGGAATACCGCACGGCGGCTCCCGAACAACAGGAGGCGTTCCGCCGGCTGCTCGAGATGCAAGATCCGGTGATGTACGCCTATTTCCTGGGTAGGGAAAGGCCGCCCGATGCCGTGCTTGCGTCGCTGATTGCGCGAATCGCCGCCGGCGCCCAGAACGGCCGTTGACGCTCCTTGCGGCTGGTAGAATCGGGATTGTGCGCAAAGTCACGATTACTGCCAAAAGCCCCCCCAAATTGTCGAACTTTTCCCCACGCCGTCGGTCTATCGCGACAGGCTGGTTGAGAGCTGTGCCGGGTTGGGGTCACTCATGAGCGTCGAGGAGAGTGACCTCAAACTGGTCGAAAGAGTCCAGCGCGGCGAACGCGCTGCGTTCGATTTATTGGTCCTGCGATACCAGCACAAGGTGCTGAAACTGATCATGCGTTACGTGCACGATGCAACCGAGGCTGAGGACATCGCACAGGAGGCGTTCGTAAAGGCGTACCGTGCGTTGCAATCGTTTCGCGGCGATAGCGCGTTCTATACCTGGCTGTATAGAATCGCCATCAACACGGCGAAGAACGCCCTCGTGGCAACCAAACGCCGGCCCATGGACTATGATCTCGACCTGCAGGATCCGGAGCAATACGAATTGCACGGGCGTCTTGCGGAGGCCGAAACCCCCGAGGCGCTGCTGCTGACGGATGAGATTCGCGACACCGTAAACCGGGCCATCGAGAACCTGCCGGAGGATCTGCGAACCGCCATCGTGCTGCGCGAGTTGGAAGGTTTGAGTTACGAAGATATCGCGCAAACGATGGATTGCCCGGTCGGAACGGTGCGCTCACGAATATTTCGTGCGCGCGAGGCGATAGACAAAAAGCTACGACCCATTTTCGATGGCGGCCTTGGTCGGCCTGAGGACACATGAGCGAACAAATTCGTGAACAAGTCTCGGCGTTTCTCGATGGTGAACTGCCTAATTCGGAAACCGAGTTGTTGCTGAAGCGCCTGATGCGCGACCCGGAATTGCGGGAGAGCTTCGGACGTTACGCCCTCATCGGTGAAAGCGTGCGTGGCGGCAGCCATGCGCGCCTGTCGCAGGGCTTCCCCGGGCGGGTAAACCGCGCCATTGACGGCGAGCCGCTGGTCGCCGACCCTCAGGGAGTTCGCGGCCGCTCGACCGTTTGGTGGCGACCGTTCGCGGGTGCGGCGGTGGCCGCCGGCGTGGCCGCCATCGCAGTGGTCGCTTTGCAACAGCGTGCGATTGCTCCGACGCTTCGAGCGGCGCTACCTGTGACCGTCACGAATGGCGGTTCCGCGCCGTATGCGCGGGTGGCGCTGAACGGGGGGGCTACCACGCCCCGCGAGGCACTGTCCTATACGGTACCTGCCACGGTACCCGATGCGCCGGCTGCATTGCCGGCGGCACGGTTGACCAATTACGTGTTCGCCCACAGCAAGTACTCTTCGGTCCTGGGACAGAATGATGTCCTGAACGACTTGCTCTCGGAGGCCGATTCGGAGGATGCCGGAGCGGCGGCCGCAGCCGCAGCGGGCCGCGCGGCCAACGACACCGCCGTACCGCAGCCGCCGGGGACCCGGTCGCCGGAAGCACGCGTCGCTCCATGACGAGTGGGTTGCCAATTCGGGCGTCGTGGTTCGTTCCCTGCGCCGTGGTCGGCTTGCTGATCGCCACATTACCGCAGCGCTCCAATGCCGCCGATGAGCCCCGTGTGTGGCTGGAAAAAATGAACCACGCCCTGGCCACGCGGAACTACGACGGTACCTTCTTTCATCTGAGTGGAGGCCGGGTTGAGACGATGCGCATCGTGCACCGGGTGCGGGCGGGCCGTGTCACCGAGCGGCTGGTCTCGTTGGATGGCTCCGGGCGGGAGTTCGTGCGGAACAACGATGAACTGACCTGTTACCTGCCCGATCAACATACGGTGCTGGTCGAGCCGCGCCAGGACCGTGGACCGTTCTTGGGCTCGCTGCCGCAATTCGGGGCCGGCGTCAACGAGTTCTACCGCATCGAATCGTTGCCGAATTCGCGCGTTTTAGGGCATTCCGCCCGGGTCATCATGGTCACTCCGAAGGACCAGTTCCGGTTCGGGTATCGGCTTTGGCTGGATGAGACTTCCGCCATGCCGCTGAAGACCCAGCTATGCGACTCGCGCGGCCAGGTGATCGAACAGATCTTGTTCGCCAGTCTGGAAATGCCGGAGAATATTCCCGACAGCGATCTGACTCCGGCGGTACGTACCGAAGGCATGCGGTGGGTGCGCCAGGGCGCGTCGTACGATGGGGCGTCGTCGGCGTTGTCGGCCTATCGTGCCAGCGAGTTGCCGCCCGGCTTTCGCCTGACGGTTGCGGGAGCGCAGACCTTGGGCGGCGCGACGGAACCGGCGACACATCTGGTCTATTCCGATGGTCTGGCGACAGTCTCGGTTTTTGTCGAGGCGCAGCGGGAGCCGAATTCGGGCACCGGCACCGACGATAAGCCGCGTGTGCCTGTGGAACCCCCCATGCAGGGTCTGGCACGGGTAGGCTCCGGATATGCGTTTTCAACGATGGTCCAAGGCCATCAAGTCACCGCGGTCGGCGAAGTTCCGGCCCAGACCGTCGAATTCATCGCACATTCGGTGAAGTCCTCCAGCGGCGGCGATCTGCGCCCCCATTGAGATTTCTGTTGTACTCGCGTCCCGGCTGCGGGCTATGCGAGGAAATGCTCATCGAACTAGCGGCGCTGCCTGCGGCAGCCGGCGTGCCGGTGGACGTCATCGACGTGGATGCCGACGGCGCCACGCGTTCCCGTTACGGACACAAGATCCCCGTTCTGTTGCTCGCCGGGGAACTGGTCTGCCATGGGCATTTGAACGCCGAAGAGGTGCATAAGGCGCTCGCAAGCCATCGCCGACCGGTATAATGATGAGTTTGCCCAAGGCTCCCCACCGGTCCTAGATGAAGAATATCCGCAACTTCTCGATCATCGCCCACGTGGACCACGGCAAGTCGACGTTGGCCGATCGATTCATTCAGGAATGCGGCGGTCTGGACGCCCGCGAGATGCAGGCGCAGGTTCTCGATTCCATGGACCTGGAGCGCGAGCGCGGCATCACCATCAAGGCTCAGAGCGTGACGCTCGGCTTCAAATCCGTGACCGGCGACGTCTATCAGCTCAATTTCATCGATACGCCCGGGCACGTGGATTTTTCCTACGAGGTCTCGAGATCGCTGGCCGCTTGCGAGGGTGCGCTGCTGGTGGTGGACGCGGCTCAGGGCGTCGAAGCGCAGAGCGTGGCCAACTGCTATACGGCGCTCGAACAGGGGTTGGAGGTGCTTCCGGTCATCAACAAGATCGACCTGCCGTCCGCTGATGTGGCCAAGGTGATTCACGAGATCGAGGAGATAATCGGTATTCCCGCCGACGACGCTGCATTGGTCAGCGCGAAGACCGGCGCGGGCGTTCAGGAACTGCTCGAACAACTGGTCAAGCGCATTCCGGCCCCACAGGGCGATCCGGATGGGCCCCTTCAGGCGCTCATCATCGACTCATGGTTCGACAACTACGTGGGCGTCGTTTCGTTGGTGCGCGTGATGCATGGTGCGTTGCGGTTGGGCGCCAAGATACGGGTCATGTCCACCGGCCGCAGTCATCAGATCGACAAATTGGGACGCTTCACCCCGAAGCCGGTGACGCGCGAGTCGCTCGAAACCGGCGAAGTGGGATTCGTCATCGCCGGCATCAAGGAAATCGACGGCGCCCCGGTGGGCGACACCATCACGCTGGACGCCAACCCGGCCAAAGCGCCGCTCGAGGGCTTCAAACAGGTTCAGCCGCGAGTATTCGCCGGATTGTTCCCCGTCAGTTCGGACGACTACGAGCAGTTTCGGGA
>JAXDQI010000222.1:0-21214 GCA_034667965.1 Gammaproteobacteria bacterium | reverse complement strand
AGCGCGCGCTCTGCATCCAGGACGTCGCCCGTGAAGGCGAGCTCCGCGGCCAGCCCGGAACCGACCAGGCGCGGCAGGAAGTAGGTACCGCCATTGCCGGGATTCAGGCCAAGTTTGATGTAGGTCTCCCCCATCTTCGCTCGGGTGGAGGCAATACGCATGTCGCAGGCCAGCGCCAGGTCCAGTCCGCCGGCGGTGGCGCCGCCATTGATGGCGGCAATAATCGGCAGGCGGCAACCCACCAAGCGTTGCGTGACCGGCCATAAGACGCGAGCGTTGTAGGGCTCATGGTCGATCGGAAGTCGTTCGGCAATGTATCGCTGAAACTCAACCAAATCGGCGCCCGCGCAAAACTGCGGGCCCGCGCCGGTGAGCACCAAGACGCGTACGGAACGATCCTGCTCAAGGGTCGTCAGAGCGTCCAGAACGTCGCGCGCCATCTCGGGCACCACGCCGTTGCCGCGGTCCGGTCGGTTCAGAGTCAGCATCGCCACACCATCCGCGACGCGTTCGTGGTAACAGGTTTCAAGGTCGGTTCGGGTGCTCATGGCGTGAGACTCGTGATCAATCCAATCTCTTGACGATGGTGGATACCGCCACCGCATAGGTTCCGTCCATCCAGCCGCCGCCATTGATCGCCAGACCCACTCGGGCATCCTCGACCTGCCGAGCACCGGCTTCGCCGCGCATCTGGTGGCACAGCTCGACTACTTGTGCGCAGCCCGTGGCGCCGAGCGGATGACCGCGGCTCAAGAGTCCGCCACTGGTATTCACCGGCGTCTCGCCGCCGAGGCTGGTCTTGCCGGCGCGTATCAGATGGTGACCTTGGCCTTCCTCACACAGACCGATCTCAGCATATTGCAGCAATTCCGCCGGCGCCGCCGCGTCGTGCAATTCGATGAGATCGAAGCCGTGGGGTCCGATGCCCGAGGCCTCATAGGCGGCGTTCGCCGCGGGAGTGACGGGGCTCAGTCCGTCGCCCGGGCTGGCCGCGACGTGCGAAGTCACCATCTGCACCACTTTGCGGGTGAGCCGTCGACCATAATCCGCCGAGCACAATACCAGAGCCGCCGCGCCATCGGTCGTTGGCGCGCACATTGCCAGCCGCAGCGGATCGACGATCATACGGCTGTTCATCACTTCTTCGACCGTCTGCGGTGCGCGGTAATGCGCCAGCGCATTCATTCCCGCATGTCGGCGGTTCTTCACGGCGACCAGGGCAAAATCCTCCGCGGTGGCCCGATGCGTTTCGAGATAGTTGCGCGCCACACCGGCGTAGAAATCCATTAGAATCGAGTTGGCCGCGACTTGTCCCGGAACCGACTCGCCGATGTCGTCGATATCGGTCGAACCCCGCAATGCCTCGAATGGCCGCGACCGATCCGCGTGATTGAGTTGTTCGACACCAACCACCAACACCACCTCCGCGCGCCCGCCGGCAATCATTTCAAATCCGAGGTTGAGCGCTGAGCCTCCCGAGGCGCATGCATTCTCAACGTTGATGACCGAGGAGCGCCCAAGCGGATGATACCGTAGCGCGACCTGACCGCGGATCATCTCCTGGTGAGTGACGATGCCGGCTACGGCATTACCGAAGAACACTTTGCCGACATGTTCGGCCGGGATGCCCGCGTCGGCCAAGGCCTCATCGATGGCGGCCACCGCGAGGGATCGAATTCCGCGCCCCGGAAAACGACCGAAGGGCGTCATGCCGATACCGGCGATTAAGACTGTGCTCACTGGCGCTCCTCGTTGAGTGTGACTGACTTAGGGGCACCGCCCCCGACGCGAGATTCGTAACCTTGCCAATATTTCTCGCGGATCTCGCGCCGCATGACCTTGCCGTAGCCACTCACCGGGAGCGAATCGACGAATTCCACGCTCTTGGGCTTCTTATAACCCGCCATGTTCTGGCCGCAGTGGTCGATGATATCTTGGGCGGTCGCGGTGGCTTCCGATTCGAGCACGACCAAGGCGTGCACGGCCTCGCCCCAATAGGCGTGGGGAATACCAAACACGACGACAGTTGCAACGGCAGGGTGTTGGACGATGACCTCCTCTACTTCGCGCGGGTAGACGTTGTTGCCGCCGCTGATGATCATGTCCTTGGCGCGGTCCAACAAGAACAAGTAGCCCTCTTCATCGAGCACACCGATATCGCCGGTGTGCAGCCATCCGCCGCGCAGGGCTTCCGCCGTGGCCATCGGGTTGTTCCAATATCCCTGCATAACGATGTCGCCGCGTACGATGATTTCACCTTCACGACCGGGGGGAAGCGGCCGGTCGTCGGCATCGACACAGCGCACCTCGACGTCGGTGCGGATGGTGCCTGCCGAACCTATGTGATGATCGTTGGCTGCGAGCAGCCGGGCATGCTCGGCTGCGTTGAGCCCGCTGATGGTGATGGGCGCCTCGCCCTGACCGTAGATTTGTGCGAACACCGGTCCGAACGCCTTGATCGCATTGCGCAAGTGTTCGACGTAGATCGGCGCTCCGCCGTAGCAGATGGCTTTAAGGCTCGATAGATCGTACGCGCCGGGCACGAACTCCTCGAGCATTTTGATGATCTGGGTCGGCGCCAAAAATGCAATGTGCGAGACCTTCATTAGCTCGACCATCGCGAATAGAGCCCTGGGTTCGAAGCTCTTGCTGTCGAGGATCACATTGGTGGCGGCGCGTGCCACGGCCGGCAGCGCAACGATGCCGCTGCCGTGCGACATCGGTGCCGCATGAGCCACGATATCGCCCGGCTGGATGTTGTGCACGTCGGCGAGGTAATTCATGATCACGACGCGTACGGTGCGGTGCGTCCAAGTGGCGCCCTTCGGTTTGCCGGTGGTGCCGGAGGTGTAAAACAGCCAACAGGGATCGGCGGCCGCTACTTCGGCGGATTGCCCCAATGCATGACCGGCGTTCAACAAACTTTGATAGAGGACCGCGCCATCCACCGCTGTCGTGCAGATGCGATGCTCGAGCCCGGCGAACTCGGCAAGATGCTGCATGATTCCTGCTTGATACTCCGGACCATAAATCAATGCCTTGGCCCCGGAATTGCTGACGATATACGCCATTTCTCGCGCATGCAGACGGGCGTTGATCGGAACGACGATGAGTCCGGCCGCGAAGCACCCATAGATGGTTTCGAGAATTCGCGGGCAGTTGGCCAGGCAGAAGGCCACGCGGTCGCCGGGCGCAAGCCCAAGGGCTAAGAGATTGCCGCCAATCGCAAGCGCACGATCGCGAAATTCCCGGTACGAGATAGATTCCGCGCCGTGTACCAACGCAGGCTGGTCCGGCCGCAACATCGCGGCCTTTTGCAAGAACGCAAAGGTATTCATGGGCGTTACATCAGCCGGCCGATGGTTCGAACCAAGCGCAAGGACGAGGGGTTGCCGATTCGGGGGCCACCGGTCTGAACTGCATGCGCGCATCGCACTGGTAGGTTTGCCAGTTGCCGTCCGGATCGGGCACTAGCCGCGCCAGCAGTTGGACTCCCTCATCGAGCTTGATCACACCCAGGGCATAGGGCAAATCAGCTTCAAAGCCTTCCGGCGCCCCTGCGCGAAGCACCGTAAAGCTGTGCAGTACTCCGATTCCCGTCGATTTGTGCCAGCCCAGAGAGAGCGATTGGCAATAGGGACAGGCATGGCGCGGGTACATGTTGAGCTTGCCGCAGTCATTGCATTTTTGAATGAGCAGATCACCGCGTGCCAAGCCGGCGCGAAACTCGTCACGTATCGGATTGCTCACGATGGTCGCCCCTTGGTGCGCCGCTCCAACAACAATACCTGTGCGTCCATGTAGCTGCCGCCCGTGCCGCCGACGATGCAACGCTGCACATCGGTTACCTGACGCTCGGGACCTGCGCGCCCGAGCAGCTGGCGGACTCCCTCGACCAGCAACGCAGTGCCGCCGCCCACCCCGGTGTGGCCGGCGGAGAGCATGCCGCCGTTGGTATTGCAGGGCAGCTTGCCACCGGGGTCTGCCGCACCGGAGGCGAACCAGCGAGCTCCCTCACCGGGCTTGCAGAACCCCAGACCCTCGACGGCGATGGTCGTTACGGCGGCATAAGTGTCGTAGATTTGAGCGATCTGCGCGTCTTTGGGGCCCCAGCCCGATTGCTCGTAAGCGCGCCGGGCGGCAGTGGCCCATCCCAGTGCAGCCAGATCGGGCTCCTGGCCCACGCTGTAGTGGCTGACGCTGCCACCAGAACCTGCGACCCGCACCGCGTCGAGACCGCGCACCTTGGCGTTCTCGGCACTGGTCATGACGAAGGCAACGGCACCATCGGCCAGCATCGGGCACTCGAGCGCATGTAAGGGGTCAGCGACGACCTTTGATGCCAACACTTTTTCCACGGTCAGGGGTTTGCCCCGATACATGGCGTTCGGATTGAGCTGCGCCCACTTGCGCAATGTCACGCAGAACGAAGCCATATCTGCGGCGCTCGACTGGGTGGCGTGCATGTAGCGCCGGGTGATGAGGGCCCCGATGGCGTTAAACTGCAAGCCTGTGGGCGCTTCCCATTCGTTGGGAATGCCGTACTTGCTGAGCATCGTCACCATGGCGTTCAGATCGGCGGAACCCCAGCGTTCGCAGTGAAGGACCAGCACGGTGCGGGCGTGGCCGGACGCGATCAGGCCGGAGGCGAGGCGCACCGCGTTGTCGCTGGTCGAGCCGCCCGAATGCACCATGAAGCTCGACTTTAAGTGACCGAGCAGTCCCAATTCCTCGGCCATTCGCGAAAAGATCAGATCCGCTTGGTCGAACGGCGAATGCAGACAAGGGATCAGCAGGATGGTGTCGACGTCGCGTGGCACCATTCTTGCGTCGGCTAGGGCGAGCAAACCCACATGAGTCAGGTCGCCGATGAAATTGCGCTCGGGATAGCGGCCCGACGGCAATTCGCCGACGCCGACGAATACCGGATCGTTGGGCGCATTGGCATCGATATGCAGGGGCCAGGTATCCGCCATTCTCAGGGTCCTTGCGGCGCGTGTCGCCGCGCCAACATGATCTGCAGAAAAACCATCACCTCTTCCTCGCGCTGGTTGTGCACCGAGTAGTTCATGTGAAGCGTGCCGTATTTCGGATTGCGGCCCTCCGACAGTTCCACCACTTCGGCGTGCACCTTCAAGGTATCGCCGGGTGCCACCGGCTTGAGGGCACGCAAGCTTTTCACTTCCACCAGCGCGGTGATCGCATTGCCGTAAAAACCACTCATTCCGACCAGACCGACGGCGAGGGCGAACGTCAACGGACCGTGTGCGATGCGCGTACCGAAACGCGTGGATTTCCCATATTCCTCGTCGGTATGCAACGGGTAGTGATCGCCGGTGAGACCGGAAAACAGCGAGATGTCGCCGATGTCGACCGTGCGCCCGCGGGTAACGACCACGTCTCCGAGAGCGAAGTCCTCAAAGGTCTTTTCTTGAGGGTCGTTGCAGATCCGACCGGGCATCTCTATTCTCCAAACAAACAATCATTTGTTTGTTAAACTCTAATTGCAAACGGGCACCGAAGTCAAGCGCCTCCCACATTACACTCACCGCACCTGGCGCCCGAGTTGGTTGACATCGGCGCCCGACTTGCCCACAATAAAACAAATGATTGTTTTCTCCTAGTCCTGAGGGTTGCGCATGGCACTACGCCGCGCCGAACCGGTCGCGCTTGAGGCATCATGATCACGATGCAAAGAGTCGGCCCGCGCTGATACAAACATTTTTTCATTGGTGAACGACGCTAAACTCCATGCAAGTCGGGCGACAGGCCGTTAGTTGGATCATGACACCAAGGCAATCGAATGAAGAAGAAGCAAGTCAAAAGTTCTGGGACACGCGAGGTCATTGCTGATGTGGCCGTCAGGCTGTTCGGCGAGCATGGGTATACCGGTACAACAATGCGCGACATCGCCGAGGCTGTGGGCGTCCTACCCGGAAGCCTGTATGCGCATATCGACAGCAAGGAAACTCTGTTGCTCGACATCGTCAAGGAGGGCATCGCGCGCTTTCTGGCCATCGAACAGTCGCTGCAAGGCTCCACCGAATCGCCGGAGGCGAGGCTTCGAAAGGCTATTCGAGCGCATGTCGATGTGGTGGCGGAGGACCCACAACGCTCCCTGGTCGTATTTCACCAATGGCGATTTTTGAGCGAACCGAACCGGGCCAGCGCGGTTGCCATGCGCAGGCGATACGCCAACGCCTACGTGAAAATCGTCGAGGATGGCAAGGCAGCCGGTGTATTCAGTCCGAGACTCGATACGCACATCGCCGTATTCGGCGTGCTTGGTGCTTTGAATTGGATACCGGAGTGGTACTCGGACAAGGGCTCCTCGAGCCCCGAAGAGATCGCGGACAGGATGGCCGAGTCCCTGATATTTGGCTTGCGCGAAGGGCCTGCTTGGGGAAAAGCGGGGAAAGATGAACAGCCCTTGCCGGCGGGGCGGACAACGGCGACTCGGAAGCGAGCCGCGGTGAGCAAGGGCCGGGTTTAGCCGACGCTCAAAATTGGCCACGAGCCGGTGGGCGTCCCTTGACAGTGTAATCCGAAAGGAATAATCTCCCAAACAAGTGTTTGTTTTATAGCAGACCACGCACACCGGAGAGAAGAGCGATGGACGAGTCGACTCGATGCCCCATCTCGCGCCGTAACCCCGAGGTTAAAGTGGAGGCGGGCGCGCCAACTCCCGAAGAACTCAAAGCGCGTTTCGGCAGGGACATCTTCCGAGATTTCGACTACGACGCGCCCGAGTTCAACGAAAGGTTTGTCGATACGCTTGAGACCCACCTCAGCTACTGCCCGGTGGCGCGCAGCAACGTCGGGACCGGATACTGGTGGGTCAGCCGCAATGAAGACGTGCGCCGCATTGGCCAGGACTGGAAGACCTTCTCCAATGCAAAGGGCTACCAACCGAATCGCCCGGAAGGTTTGCCGCTGCTGATGCCGGAAGAGAGCGACCCGCCGCGTCACACCGCTTGGCGCAATGCGATCAATCCGCACTTGAGCCCAAAGGTCGTGGCCGGCTATGAGGCCAACGTTCGAGCAGATGTGAATACCTTGATCGACCGCCTCATCGACAAGGGGCATTGCGAATTCATCAGCGAGTTCGGCTCTATCCTGCCGGGGTGGGCGTTTTTCAAGAACATCCTCGGCGTGCCCGTCGAGGACCTGGCACTGTTGGTGGACGGCGTCGAGCAAGGGTCGTTCGGCCCGGTCGACGAGCGGGCAGGGCATTTCGCCAAGGTCTTCGAGTGCCTCGACCGCTACCTCAAACAGCGGTCGAACGAAGCCCCGCGCGGCGACATGGTGGACACGATTCTCAAGGGCGTCGCCTATGAGGATGGCACGAGCGCGCCCTGGGAGCACAAGTTGAGCATCCTGGTCGACCTGACCTTCGGAGGCATCGCGACCACCACATTCGTGATGGCCTCCGCGATCCACCACCTGGCAACTCATCCGGCCGATCGTGAGGCGCTGGTCGACAACCCCGACATGATGCCAAATGCCATCGAGGAGTTCGCCCGCGTGTTTCCGCCCGTGGTCGGTCTGGGGCGCACCTGTACTCGAGATGTGGAAGTCGCGGGAACGCCGATGAAAGAGGGCGACTTCGTGATGCTCGCCTACTCGGCGAGTTCGCGCGATCCGCGCACGGTCGAGAATCCGAGCAAGGTCGACATCACCCGCGCCAGTGTTCTGCATTCGACCTTTGGCGTGGGCCCGCATCGCTGCGTCGGTTCCAACCTGGCGCGCCTCGAGTTGCGCGCCACGCTTGACGAGTGGCTCAAGCGCATTCCCGAGTTCGGCGTGAAGCCTGGCACCGCCCCAATCTACGAGACTGGGTTTCTGCGCTCGATGCGCCGACTCGAATTGGTGTTCTAATTTGCCATGTCCAACCAGTCGTCTAAATTCAGCCAGTACCGCCAGCGCTATCACAATATCGATTTGCAGCGCGAAGACGGCATACTCACCATGCGGTTTCACACCGGCGGCGATTCGTTTGTGTGGAGCGCCGAGGCCCACGAAGAAATGGGATTGTGCTTCACGGAAGTGAGCGGCGACCGCGACAACAAAGTCGTCATCATGATGGGTACCGGCGCCAATTACTGCGTGGATATCAATGCAGGCAGCTTCAAACTAAGCTCGGCGGGCGACTGGGACCACATTTTCTACGACGGCCGGCGGCTGCTCACGAATCTGCTCGATATCGAGGTGCCCGTGATCGCCGCGATCAACGGCCCAGTGCGAATTCATCCGGAGATTCCAGTATTGGCGGATGTAGTCCTCGCCGCCGATACGGCCTTGTTTCAGGATGCACCGCATTTCATGTCCGGTATCGTGCCGGGAGACGGCGCGCATGTGGTGTGGCCGCATTTGCTCGGCCCGAACCGCGGCCGTTATTTCCTAATTACCGGCCAGGAACTCGATGCGCGTACTGCATTGGAGTACGGGGTGGTCAATGAAGTGTTGCCAAGCGACAGGCTGCTGAGCCGAGCTATGGAACTGGCGCGCTACATTGCCGCGATGCCCGCGTTGACTCGCCGTTATACGCGGCTGGCACTCACGCAGCGCCTCAAGCGCTTGATGCAGGAGGGCCTGAGTCATGGTCTCGCCCTCGAGGCGCTCGCGGCCATAGATCAACTGCCAGTGTCTGGGCGCATGAAAGATGTGCGCTGATTTCCAGGGGATAAAGCAATGAAAGCCAAGATCGACGGTGAACTCTGCACCGGCCACGGCCGCTGCTGCGCCGTTGCCCAGGAGTTTTATCAACTCGACGACAACGGGTATAACGCGGATCGCGGCAAGACCTTGGAGGTGCCTGCCGGCATGCAGGCTGCGGCGCGGTTGGGCGCGCGGAAGTGTCCTGAGCGCGCCATCACTATCCTCGAAGACTAGATCGCAGCGGGCGCTCTCGAACAGTTTTAGGTGTTTAGGCGACCAATTCATTCTTTTCGTTCTATTTTTTCCTTATAGCCGCCGCGAAATCACGGCTGGTCATCCTGCACTACATGGAGGCCCATCGCGCAGCGCAAGACCGTGTGCGACTCGTCCTTGCGCCATGCCCACTTCAGCGTCAAGCATACGGATAGTGAACGTGGCAGCGTTCATAGACTGGAATGCTCTTGTTGACCGCACTCGGACTACAGCTCAACTACGCGCAAAAACCCTAGCTTTCCATACTCGATGATGTGTTCATCGCGCGTCGCGAGTGCCACGCCCTTCGTCCGCGCGGTCGCTATGAGGAACCGGTCCGCGGGATCGCCGTGAGGGTTGCCCGGAAGCAAAGTACTTTCTGCTGCCGCAGCTGCATCTAGCGGTGCGAGATGGATACCGGGAACGCTCAGTGCTCTTTCGGTCCAATCCCGTAACGGAATAGATAGCTGAATTCTGCCTTTGGCGCTCTGTGCCCCAATCTCCCACACGGATATTGCCGACACCAAAAGCCCATCGCCGGTTCGAGCCGCATCCAGCTTCTTAACGCTCGCCGGCCGCAGTCGATCTGTGATGCCTTCCGCGTACCAGAGCCATATATGTGTATCGAGAAGCAACGCGCTCATTGTTTTTTGTTGGTGCCACGACGTGAACGCGATTTTTTCGGCGCGACGGCAAATAAATGATTCTCACCACCGGACAATGCGCTCCATTCTTCGTCGATAGGGGCGATGACGTCCCCTTTGATCTTTATCGTATTCTTCATATACCCGAACAAGGTGCGAGATTGCGCCGGAATTGGCACTAACTGTGCAACGGGCTTGCCGTGTTTGGTAATAACCACGGGCTGACCGGTTCGAGCGACCTCATCCATCAATTTTAGGCACTCGGCCTTAAAAACTGCTGCGGAGATATTCATTTGCTTCTCGCATATGACCACAATTTATGGTCATTATATGCCTGATGACGGTCGGCGCAGCTCTATTTCGACAACTGAGGGCCGTCTTTTGTCATAGGGTCTTCACTGACTGAGTGGTGGCCGGGATCAAGAGTCTCTTGCTACCGTTTCGAATGACCGCTTGGTGACACGCGTCACTCTGTCCATTATAGCGATACAGTACCAGGCAGCCGCGCCGCTTTGCCATCGAAGGTAGCCGTAGCGCGGCATCCTATCTGCCGGTTGTGAGATGTAATGAGGCAATCCGAAGAACCGCAGGCGCTATCCTTCCAATGAAACAGTGCTTCTTCCAATGCCGGTTCATCCTCAAATGAAAGTTCGCGCGCCTCAAGCAGTGCGCGGAATATGCTCAGTAGGGCCTCACGATTGAATCCGTAGCGACTACGCAGGACCCATTCCAACTCGAGTAGCACCAGCAGCGACACCAGCACCGGTTCATCATGACTGAGCGCTTGCTCGACGAGCTTGCGTGCCCGGCGTGTTTGTTCCGCATCGTCCGAAATGATCAGTCGGATGACTACATTTGTGTCGATGCCGAGCATCTGAC
Source organism: Gammaproteobacteria bacterium (assembly GCA_034667965.1). Classification (GTDB taxonomy): domain Bacteria; phylum Pseudomonadota; class Gammaproteobacteria; order Steroidobacterales; family Steroidobacteraceae; genus Bog-1198. The sequence continues at coordinate 10,781 of JAXDQI010000222.1, read as the reverse complement.
TACGGCTAGCGCGTCATCTGGGCGATTGATACACGCTTGCCGCCCGGGGGTTTAAACGAAATGTCTCTAATGCTTCTGTTCTTCACGCGCACAATAATCGTGCCGTCCGCAAGAACGGTGAAATGAATCCGATCGCCGGACTTGAGGTTTGCAGCGGCCCGCACTTCTTTGGGGATTGTGGTCTGCCCCTTACTGGTAATTGTTGCGAATGCCATACCCGGTTGCGCCTATTCTTACGATTAGTAATATTGTAAGCGAAAAGCTTGTACACGTCCAAACGAGTATTTAGTCGATTGACGCACAAAGGCGCAGCCCTCCATTAGAATTGGCTGGTTGATGGTCTACTTCTACGATGAAGGCATGCCAGGACGTCGGATGCCCTCAACTCGCTGCAATGCGTCGGGCCGCTGCCGCGGCAAGCGTTCGCGCTTCGGCGATCCAGGCTGCGCGCTCGCCGGCCGTGCTGCTCGCCACCACACGAAACACGCGCCGATCGGTTCTCGCCACGCCGCAATAGCCCAGAAGGCAATCGCGCCAGATGCGCTCCAGAGGATCTCCGAACAGTTTGACCTCGCGCTGCTCAACCGTGTTGCTGGTATTGATCACCAGCGCGGACTTCACGCCAAGCAGCCCTAGAGGGGTGTCGCCGGCATCCACGCCCTTGGCGAACGCGTAGGCCGCCCCGGGCGCGAACACGCGGTCCATCCACCCCTTCATCATGGCCGGCGGCGCCCCCCAGCATATCGGGTGGACCACCGCTAGGAAGCTCGCCCGCTTGAGGGCATCGATGTGGTACTGAACGTGCCAATCATCGCTCGCTGCGCCACGCGCCTCGGCACGAGTGAGGACGGGATCGAACCGATCCGCATGGAGGTCGAATAGCATCGGATCCATGCCAGCTTCGGTCAATGCACCGACAACAGCATGCGCCAGAGCATGATTGAGACTACTGGGATCGGGGTGGGCCACCACAACCATAGCCTCTTTCCGTTCGAGGTCTTTCACTTTGCTGCCCGCCACGTCATAAATTCCAATCCTTAAGCGTTCCGCCGTCCTCCAGTTCACAATCGTAATCGAGTCCTGGAAGTCTCATTGTTCCATGGGCGGTCGTCGAATGGTCCGATAGGGTTAAGAGCCGGCTCCAGCGCAGCGACCTATTGGTGTGGGTACTATTGATGTCTCAGCGCGCCCGCAAGGTGATTTGGTCAGCATCCTCGGTAACCTGCAGATCAAACGCGCGTTCCAAGCTTTTGACCCATCCGGGAATGTTCTCGCGCTCGACAGTGCCCGTAATCACCAGTGCACCGACATCGTCACCATCCAACACAATGGGCTTCCGCGCGTAGCGATTCACATCCTCAAGTACGTAACGCAGCGGTTGCAGTCGAAATGCCAAATGTCCGATTTGCCAGCCGGTGGCAGGGTCCTCCATCTTGGTCGGCTCGTCAATTCCGGCGCTGCCGGCCGTGGTTTGTTGTCCTGCCGCCAGACGCACACTGCGCAGCTTCGGTTTGAATTCATGGAGTAGGGACAGAGGTAGAAAATAGGTTGCAGGCTCGACCACGACACGGCCTTCCGTTACCGAGACAACGGCTCGGTCGCTGTCGCGCTCAATATTGAACGCTGTTCCCACCGCGACAATTGTTGCGTTACCCGCGTGCACCTTGAACGGTCGGGTCGCGTCCTTTGCCACCATAAATAGCGCCTCGCCCTTGGCGAGTTCAATGTTGCGCTCTTTATCAGACAGGGCCACCGCGATCCGCGTGTCGGCGCCAAGGGCGATGGTCGAGCCGTCGTTGAGCGTGACATTGCGATGCTCTCCGATCGCAGTCGCGAACGTATTGGCGGCGGGTGGTGTTTTCCAGAAGGCCAAAATCAGAGTGAGGATTGCGAAAGAGGCAGCAATGGACATCCACGGCCACCGTGCGCGCGGCGAGTTCCAATCCTTTATCGGAACCGAGGCATCATAGCGATCGAGGGCCAGTTGGCGAGCCGACACGGCGGATGGCGCAGGTACATCTCGCAACGCTTGTGATATTGCCTCGATGTGTGCGAAGGCGTGCGCGTTAGCTGGATTTTCATTGAACCACGCCTGCCAGGCAAGCGCGTCTTCGATCGATATGTCCGTACTCTGCAGGCGTACCAGCCAATCGGCGGCCGCCAGGTGTGTGGGGTCGCGATCGATCTCGGTCGAGAGTGGCGTGCTTTGCTTAGTCATTGCATTCAACATCTATAAATTGGCGGCAGTGGAGCAAAGCACGTACGACGTATTTGCGCACCATGCTGTCGGTAATGCCGAGTTGCGCTGCGATCGTGGCGGCATCGACTCCTTGGATTTGATTCATGACGAAACACTGCCGGCATTTAGCCGGCATGCCCTCAATTAGAATGCCGAGTTGGCGCAGTGTCTGTTCGCCCGACAGCTGCCGCTCCGGCGTTCGATTTTCCGTCAACTCCGCGAAGAGCTGAGGACCGGCGACTCTGTCGAAGTATTGGTGCCGTCTGCGTCGATCAATTGCTATGTTGCCCGCCGTCTTGAAAAGGAAAGCGCGCAGGTAGCTCACGGCCCCTGGCTGGTCCAAACTCAAAAGTCGGACATAGGCTTCCTGTGCAACTTCACGTGCCTCGTGGTCAGATCCCACCTTCCCCCGCAGAAAGCGAATCAACGCCTCGTTGTGTTCACGAAACAGTCGGTCAACGACCCGAGCACGCGATTCCCCGGATTCAGGATCTGGATCAGGCACCGGGTCGGCACTTGGCGGCAACATGCTCACTGCGTCCATGGCGGTGATCGGGTATTTGAGTCTAGCTTAGACGAATGAGGCGCTGAAAATGGGAATTCGCGAATTCTCGCATGGATTTCAACCGCCACGTGGATCACCGCGTGTCGAAAATGCAAGGCGGCAATAATTCAATAAAAACTTCGAAATCCATTCCCGTATTCAAAATCTCATTCGTCTAATTCACAACAAGCGGATATCAATCCGTGCAAGGGGTGGGAATCAAACATGGATACATGGGCCGATGTGTTCGCTCGCGGCACGAAAGTGTTGGTGTTTGTCCTTGTATCGATTGCCACTCACATTCGGCCGAGCATGGCCGCGATCGATCTCGGACGGCAGAGACAGTTTGACATCGCACCCCAACAACTGTCCTCGGCGCTGCTGAAATTCTCCGCGCAATCGGAAATTCAAGTCACCGTCCCCGGCCAGCTTGTCGAGGGCAAACAATCCCCGGGCGTGGTCGGAGAATTCAACCCCGGCAGCGCGCTGGCAATTTTGCTCGAGGACACGGCGCTTCATTACGAGGTGATCGACGGAAGTACCGTTGTCATTGCGGGGCCTTCTGACTACAAGCTATCGCGAAATGATTTTCAGAAAATTAGCAATTCAGGGGTTGCTTCGGCGGCGGCGTCAACCACTGACTGGCCGGAAATCAAGCTCGCGCAAGCGACCTCAAACTCTTCCCCGCAAAATCGGGCAGTTCAATCCGCGAACGTCACAGACGTGTCTTCGTCTGAGTCGAGAAGTGGCACCAACTCCGATCTTGCGGAAATCGTCGTCACTGGCTCGTCGATCAAGCAAATCAACGGCGAAACCGCCCTCCCTGTGCAGATACTGAAGCGTGACGACATCGCACGCACCGGTGCAACCACGGTCGAGGAACTATTCCGCCAGATCAGTTCAGCAAGCAGTTCCGGCGCCACCGTGGCGGCGCAGGCGACCGGCTTTCAAACTGGAGCAATTTCCACTATTTCGCTGCGCGGACTAGGCAGCGAGCGGACATTGATCCTCATCAACGGCAGACGCTCGGCGGTCTATGGCGGCGGCTCGGTGGGCGCCGCAGGCTCCTCGGTCGACATCAGCGGCATTCCACTCGCGGCGGTCGAACGTGTGGAAATATTGAAAGATGGTGCATCGGCGATTTACGGCAGCGACGCGATTGCGGGCGTGGTCAATTTCATCCTCCGTTCGGATTACCAGGGCGCTGAGATTAGCGCCTACGATGGCAATCCTACTCACGGAGGCTCGGCCGGAAACGAGGCGAATTTCTCGGCCTATGGCGGGTTCGGCAATCTCAAAACTGACCGCTTCAACATCGCAGGCGGCATCAACTTCGAGCATGACAAGGGGATCTTGGGGGCCGACCGCACCTTTGCCACGCGCTACAGCCCGGCCTACGGGAACGATGTCACGTCCGGTTTTGCCTTCCCGGCCAACATAGCGGTTCCGGGCCACGGTAGCCACAACCCCTTGACTCCCAGTTGCGCGCCGTCCCTGACAGATGTGAATTTTCCGACGCAGTGCCGCTTTGACAATTCGCCCTTCGATTCCCTCGAACCCGACCAGAAAAAGGGCAGCGCGAACGTCAGCGGCCATTTCGCCGTGACGGACTCGAGCCAAATCTATGTTGAGGGAAGTTATTCGCAGGTCGAAACGCTCACGACCGTGCAGCCGGTGCCGCTCTCGTACCAAAACCCACTGCTCCCCGGCAACTCGTACAATGCGTTTCTTGCGAACCTCCTTGCGACTCAATACCCGAATTATCACAATCCGGCCCTCACTCCGGGGGCCGCAGCCTTCTTGCTGCCTCCGTCGAGCCCCTACTACCCGGCGGCTTTCATTGCGGCCAACCCAACCTTGGGCCTCGCCGGGAATCCGCTCAATCTCATTTACCGCGATTTTGCGAACGGTCCCCGTTTGACCGAGGACACGTCCGATGCGGCCCGTTTCGTGGCAGGCTACAAGGGGACGGTAGGGACCTGGGACTACGACACAGGGCTGCTGTACAGTGAAGTGAAGGTGAAGGAAGACCTCAAGTCGGGCTTCGCCCTGTATTCAAAGATCATGCCCTTGCTCGACGGCGGCACCATCAATCCGTTCGGGCCGACCGCCGATCCCGCCGCGCTGGCTGCGGCGAAGGCGACGGAATTCACGGGCCAGGACTTTTCAACCAAGACCTCGATCGCAAGTCTCAGCGCCAAGGCGAGCGGTCAGGTCTATGCGCTACCGGCGGGGGCCTTGAGTGGCGCCGCCGGTGCGGAAATCCGTCGTGAGACATTCAAATTTAATCCGGCGGAGGCAATCGCCACCGGCGACGTCACCGGTCAGGGCGGAAACCAGCTGCCGGAAACCGCCGCGCGCAACGTCGAGTCCGCTTACCTGGAGGTCAATGCAGCCCTTCTGAGTTCATTGCAGGTCGACGCGGCCGTGCGCTACGACAATTACCAAAATATTGGCAATACCGTGAATCCCAAGGGATCATTGCGATGGCAACCATCGCGTTGGCTGCTGGTGCGCGCCTCGGCCGGCACCGGCTTTCGCGCACCCTCCCTCACCGATCTGTACGCTGCCCAGGTGACCAGTGTTACGTCGAACGGCACGCGCGATCCCATTCTGTGTCCTACCTTCAACCCGAACAATCCGAACTGCAGCTTCCAGTTCCAGACGATTATCGGCGGCAATCCCAAGCTTACGCCGGAGAAGTCGCAGTCGTACACATTTGGCATTGCACTCGAGCCGGTCCATAATTTCAACATCGACCTCGATGCCTTCTCGATCTTCCTCAAAAACCAGATCGTGGTCGGCGGATTGAGCTACGCCACGATTCTGCAGAACGCGCAAACGGCCACCGAGTTTGCAAGCTTGATCACGCGCGATCCGACGACCAATCAGATTATTTCGATCAGCCAGACCAATGCCAATCTCTTCAAGTCGGAGGTGAGCGGTCTCGATGCCGATTTGAAGTATACGTACGACATAACGCACGCGGACCGAATCAGGTTGGCGGCAGACGGCACATACATGCAGCGCTACCTCACCCAGAATTCGGATGGCAGCTGGACCGAGCAGCTCGACAAGGGTTTGACCTCCATAGGCGGCGTCGTTTCGCGCTTTCGCGGCATCGCGACGATCGAATATCAGCGGTTGTCCTCGTGGAATATTTCCTTGACCCAGAATTTCCAGAAACGCTTCCACGACGTGCCGGGCAACATCTCGGGCGTGGGGCGTTACGTCTCTGCCTACGAGACTGTCGATGCTCAAGCCTCCTTCCTGGGGCTCAACAATTTCACGTTCACGCTCGGCGGCAAGAACATCTTCAACAAGAATCCGCCTTACGCGAACTATGCCGCCTCGGCGAATAACTTCATCGGCGGCTACGACGTGAGCTATGGCGATCCGCGCGGCAGCTTTGTTTACGGACGAGTTGTCTACTCTTTCCATTGACCTGGGCTACCCGGCGGTTTGCCGCGGTGGCCTAAACTAAAGTCGTAACTTGCCTGTCAACAAGCGCCGACCTTTGACCAGTAAGAACCGACGACAGAGGATCGATCATGAGACGGCGTCGTCTCAGTGGGTCAGTGCGCGTGCCCGCTGCAGGGTTGCGAGGGCGTCGGCAGTCTCGGGCGACTCGGGCAATTGGGCCTCCCGGAACAGGGGCACCGACTCTTCCAGTGGGGCGACAGCTTTGTCTGGGTTGTTGCTCGCGAGCAATATCGTCCCCAATCGGGCGAGGCTCTGCGCGCGGGAAGTCTTGATCGGAGACGCTTTCATTTGGTCGACGGATGCTTGCGCGAGAGCAACCGCCTCGCCATGACGCCGCTCTAGGCTCCGCAGCACGGCGAGCCGGCCTTCGTGGGCCGCTTTTTCCGAAGAGGGGAGGGGTGCGGCTGCGAGAACTTCGAATTCGCGATCGGACTCCGCCAGCCGCCCGAGACGCGCCAGCGACAAGGCGTGCTCCGACAGTGAACGCAAGGCGAGCGGAGCCGCGGGACCGCCCGCCTCCGAGAACAGCTTCGCGGCCTGTTCGAAGTGCGGCAACGCGCGCTCATGGTCGCCGACGGCAGCGAGAGCATGCGCCAGCCCGTAGTGGGAAAAGGCGATGGCGTACGGGCCGAGCGCGGCCTCGTGCCGCATCGCTGCATCATAGGCAGTCTGATACGCGCCCAACCCGCCGGCGACATCCCCGGCTTCCATGCTGGAGGTGCCCAGCAAGCTGGCAATGATGATGGTCTGACGGTGATCCTCGCCCCTGAATTTACCCGAGTCCGCATAGGCGCTCTTGAGTTCGCGCAGACCTTCGGCGGGTTGGCCTTCGCGGACCAGACCGATCCCGAGCAGCACGCGATCGTCGAGCGCCTCGGTGGGCTCGAGCGTGCTGCCCATCTGCGCGGCGTACCGCAGTGCCGCTCGAGCTTCCGCGACGACTCCCGGTTTGCCTTCGTGAGAGAGCGCATTCGCGAGAGTGGCATGCGCCTGCATGGCATCGAGCAGCGAACGTCGCTCGGGAGCCGGACGGTCCGGCGGAAGGGCGGCGATCGCGGCGTGCGCCGAGGCGATCGCCGATTCACTGTCGCCCGCATCGATCTGCGCCGAACTCAACCAGCGCCACGCATCGATTTCGGCATGCGAGTCGTGGAGGCGGTGGGCGGCTGCCGCCGATTGCTTGAGCAACACGATGGCCTCGTCGTTCTTGCCGAGATCGTATAGGGCTTCGCCGTAGACCACCTGGGCCTCGACCGTTCGAGCATCGTCGGCGCCGTTGGCTAGGGTGGAGAGGCTGATCGCCTTCTTGAGGAGCACAGCCGCGTCTTCTGCGCGATCTTGGCCGACGAGACCGTAGCCGATCGCGGCCATCAATTCGGCCGCGATGGCCGGCCGCCCGGAAAGCTCGGTCTCGACCCGTTTGGCCGCCGCTTGCAGCAAGTCCACCGCGGTGGTGGCCGCGCCGGCGCCCGAATCGGTATCGGCACTGTCGAGCATGGCGAGTGCAAAGCTCTTGACCTCTTCTGCGCGCGCGGTTTCCCGGCGGGCGGCTTGCGCCTGCCACAGCGCAAGCCCCGCTCCGGTCACGAGAGCGGCGGCCGCAAGGGCAGCGGACGCCGACTGCCAGCGATAGCGCGTGAGAAACTTGCGTGTGCGGTAGCCAAGCCGATCGGGGTGCGCCGCGACGGGTTCCCCGCGCAAATGGTGGCTGATATCGGCGGAGAAGGCATCAGTCGTGGGATAGCGCGCAGCGGATTCATGCTGCAGCGCCTTGGCGACTATCGAGTCGAGATCGCCTTGCAATTTGCGCTGCAACGCGCGGCCGGTGACGGCTCTGCTCGGCGCGACGATGTTGATCCGGCGCAGCTCCCGCTCGAGGTCGGCAGGGGATTTTCCCTGCAGCCGGTACGGACGTGCGCCCGTGATGATTTCATAGAGGACGATACCCAGGCTGTAGACGTCGCTGGCGGTGCCTATCGCTTCGCCGCGGATCTGTTCAGGGCTTGCGTAATCCGGTGTGAAGCCGGCGCCTCCCTGCAGGCGCGATGCGGCCGGTCCGTCCTGGTCCAACAGCTTGGCGATGCCGAAGTCCAAGAGGTGCACCCGGCCGTCGCTCGACACCAAAATATTCGACGTCTTGAGGTCTCGATGAATGACCAGGCGCGCGTGAGCGTATCGAACCGCCTGCAGGACTTCGAGAAACAATTCGAGGCTCGCGTCGAGCGACAGGCCGTGAGAAGCGCAATATTCATTGATCCACACGCCCTCGACATATTCGAGGGCGAGGTAGGGCTGACCATTTGGCGTAACCCCCGCATCGTAGAGGCGCGCGATGTTGGGATGCTCGAGGCTGGCGAGAATGTCGCGTTCCTGCGCCATGCGTTCCGCGAGAGACCCGATCCAGCTCACGTGAGGCCGCTTCAGCGCAATGGTGCGCTTCAAGGCGCCGTCGGCCCGCTCGGCGAGCCAGACGCTGCCCATGCCCCCTTCGCCGAGTGGCCGAAGGAGTCGATAAGCGCCCACGACCATATCCGGCCGATCGCTCGATTCGTCCGGCGCGGCATGAAAGTCGATGAAGGGTGCGCGATCCAGCGGGCCCGACGCCTGGTCATGGGCGTGCAGGAGCGATATCAGCTCGGCGCGCAGATCGGCGTCGTCCGCGCACGCGAGGCGGAGACGCGCTTCGCGCTGCTCCGTGGGCACCTCCGCCAACTCGGCAAACAGTTCGGCCGTCAGTTCCCATCGATTCGCTTGCATTCTCTCGATTCTATCTCGAATCGGCACCGGACGCCGATCACGGGCTATTGCCGCACCAATTCGACCCGCCTATTGAGCGCACGTCCGCGGTCGGAATCGTTTGATTCCTTCGGTTGAGAAGCCCCAAAGCCGTTGGTCGTAAGCCTCGAATCGTCGACCTTGTATCGTTCGATCAGCGCTCTGCGCACCGCCGCGGCACGCCGGCGCGAAAGGTCGAGATTCAATGCATCGCCGCCGATATTGTCGGTGTGCCCGTTGATGATCAATTTCCACTCCGGGTGCGCCTTCAACGCGTCGGAAATTTCACGCAGCACGGGTTCCGATTCGGGGCGCAATGAGTCGCTGGCGAAGTTGAAATAGATGCCATACACATCCGCGTGCTTGTCCACGGCGAGATGCTGTTCCAGTTCATTGGCGGTCGGGAACGAGATCTTGGTGTAGGTCACGAAGAAGCTATGCATCGACGGAATGTAGTAGTCCAACATCAACGGAAAGCGCCCTTCGTCCAGCACCTTCACCCGGATGATGTCGTTCGTCTTGTGATTGACGTAATTGGCCTCGATCGTCGGTACCTCGACCACCTTGTCATTGACGATGAGTTTGAAAGTCCCGGAGCCGTCCGATACCAAAATCCCTTCGACGTCCGCTCGCACGAATCGCGGATCGTCGTGGTCGAGGCCAATGTATCGATGGCGCAGCTCGCGTCTGGTCTTCAATGCCGCAAATGAGGCCGCGGACAGATTGAATTGCAGGGATCCGAGCAGCGTTCGAGGATATTTTGTCGCGCCCCCCGTTATATATAGATAAGAATCGATCATGTCCGTCCAGCAGATATCTCGAACCGTGGTGAGCGCTTCGTGCTTGTCCCCCACGGGGCAACTGAGCGTGTTCGATATGCTGCGGGCATCAATCCGCGAGACTTGCAGGAGACATTCGTGCTCGTAGTCCTCCGCGTAGGCCTTCCAGATGCTCGATAGAGTCAACCCGGCCTTGAGCGGTATCAGGGCCTTTCCGGCAGCGGCAATCGCCGCTGCCCCCGCGGGGCCGGGGTCGGGACATTCGCCGCCCGGAACGAGGTCGTGGATGTCCGATGTCGGTTTGGCGTCGCCAGGTGGAACGGCGGGAGCCGCGGGCGACGACCAGGCATTCCCGCAGGCGGCGGCCAGAAGGGTGGCTGCGGCGAAGAGCGCGGCGCGACACGCTCTCGAGAAAGACTCATGCATGAGGCGGACTCCGCGAAAGGCTGGCTGCCGCCACGGCCCGTGCGGCTTGATCCAGGCCGATCACGGTGTCGGCGACCGCGAGAACGGCAGCGATATGGTCGTTGAGTGCGGTCAGCGAAGCGCGGCCGGCGGCGGGCTCGCGAATGCCCGGTGCGATGAAGTGGTCTCTGCCGGCGCGAGGAATCGCCAGCGTCAGGCGATTGTCGCGCGCCAGCACCAACGGCCGTCCGTCGATGTTCGAGCCGGGGCCGCTGAGCGCCAAGAGCCGTTCGATGAACGCCGGGGTCAGGAGCGCACGCGCGGCGATTTGGTCGGTGCCCCACGCATCGTACGAGGCCGCGAATCGCGGGTCTTCGAGTTCGACGCGCCGGCGGTCGCTCTTGCTCAGCCAGTCGCGAAACTGTCCGAAGGCGCCCGTGTGGGCGATCACTGCGGTCGTGGCATGGAGGCTCCTAGGCAATGCAACCTCGACCAGCAGCCCCTCGAAGCAGGAGCGCTTCTCCTTGCCCGATCCCGATGTCAGCTTGAGCGAGAC
>JAXDQI010000221.1:0-6205 GCA_034667965.1 Gammaproteobacteria bacterium | reverse complement strand
TGAAGACGATGTCCGCCGCTTCACGCGAAAGCGACAGATCCGGCAGCACGCCGTAAGGCCGCCCGACATGTATGCGGCAATCCGAAAGGGCCAGTTGCTCGACCGCATCGGTCACCCATTCTTCGCCGAAGCTCTCCCAGGCGAACACATCGACCGGGCGCGCGCCCAGCATCGACCAGAGGGCCATCTCCACCGCACCGGTGTCGGATGCCGGCACGATCGCGATCTTGAAATCGGCGGGCACGCCCAATATCGAGCGCGTGCGGTCGATCGCCTCTTTGAGCTTGGCTTTCCCGGGTTTGGAACGGTGCGACCGGCCGAGTAACGCGCCTTCCAGGGCGTTGAGAGTCCAGCCAGGACGTTTCTTGGTCGGACCCGATGAAAATCGGGCGTCAGCCGGACGGACGGCCGGCGGTGGTATGCGTGTCATCAAGTTGTACTCCCATCCTTACAGATGAGCGTCCGCCGTTGGGAGCGGATGGCCCGTTGCGAAGGATAGAGAATCCTGGCCGTCTGTCAATGGGGATGCGTACTCCAGGCTCAACGACGCTGATCAAGCAAATCGCCCGGCTTCCTCGAAGGTCAACCGCGGATTGCGCGGGAACGGTGTACCAGGCTTCCCGTAACCGAGGGAGCAGATGAAATTAGATTGGATCCGCGTACCGGCGAAGAATGCCTGGTCAACGCCGGCGTTGTCGAAGCCGGACATGGGTCCGCAATCGAGGCCCAGCGCGCGCGCCGCGATGATCAGATAGGCGCCTTGCAAAGTTCCATTTCGCATGGCCGTGATCTCGGTGAGGGCCGGCTTCCGAAACGTCTCACGCATCGCCTCGCCCCGAGCCGGAAATAATTTCGGCATCATTTCCGGGAAATCAAGATCCTTGCCAATGATCACCGTAAGCGGGGCGACCAGGATTTTCGAACGATTCCCTTCCATCGCGAGCGCCGACAGCCGCGCCTTGCCCTCGGGGCTTCGAACCCAAACGAACCGCGCCGGGCAGGAGTTGGCGGAGGTGGGCCCCCACTTTAGCAAGTCATAAAGCTCCCGCACCATATGCTCATCGACCGGGGTGTCACTCCATTCGCTATAGGTTCGAGCAGTCCGGAACAACTGATCGAGTGCTGACTGGGACACGGCATTTGCCACGGGATCTCTCCTGGCTGAATTGTCGCCGGGGCAAGGGCCGCGGGCGGGTATACACTGGTAACCTGAGGCTATTTTATTTACCAAGCGTCCGCAAGAGAGCACTTCTTGATGTCCAATGACAAGACGATCGCCCTGGTAACGGGGGCCGGAAGCCCAAGCGGAATCGGTTTTGCAGTTGCCAGGGCGCTGGGCCACGCCGGCCACCGCGTTGCGGTGACGTCAATGACGGCGCGGATCAAGGATCGCGCTCTCGAACTCAGGGCACAGGGCATCGATGCCGTCGGATTCGCGGCGGACCTCACCGATCCGGCATGCGTCTCCGATCTGATCGAACAGGTCGGCGATATCGAGGTGCTGGTCAACAATGCAGGCATGGCCTCGCTCGGAGTACTCGACCCGACCGGTCCGCTGGAAGACATGGCAACCGCGACCTGGGCCGCCACGATCGAGCGCAATCTCACGACGGCCTTCTATGTCACGCGTGCCTGCTTGCGAGGTATGAAGGCGCGGGAATATGGCCGCATCGTCAACGTGGCGTCGACCACGGGACCGGTGACCGGTGTAGCGTTCGATACCGCCTACGGTGCTGCGAAGGCCGGGATGGTGGGCCTGACCCGGACGCTGTGCTTGGAAGTTGCACGTCATGGGATTACGGTGAACGCGGTGGCGCCCGGCTGGATTGCGACGGGGTCCCAAGCCGAATCCGAGGCGCGAGCGGGAATGGCCACGCCGATCGGGCGCTCCGGTACACCCGAGGAAGTCGCAAGCTGCGTCGCCTATCTGTGCTCGGCCGGGGCATCGTACTTGACCGGCCAACTCATCGTCATTGATGGCGGCAACAGTGTCGTGGAGGATAAGGGGCATTGAGGCCCACCCCACTATACGGTCAGTAGCAGGGTGGTCTCGTCCCATCGCGGCATAGCCCGGTGGTTGAGTCATGCGGTACGACCACAGTCGTGGTTCCGGAGCTTGGCGGAACGACCACGGTGGTTGCCCTCTCCCGCGGGGGATTGTTGCTGACACAGCCGCAGAGTAAAGCACCTAGAATTAAAAAACTTGATACGACCTTCATATGCGTCTCCTGATTCGATCGAAAGCGGTCTTTCAGGAGGTCGATTGTCGACCCAAGGCGGTGATGCTTGATATGGCCCTACCGCGCGTGCGTCGACGGCGTATCGCGCAAGTATATGTGGCCGGTTGTCCTACACAGCAAGTACGCTATCGCCACCGGACGAAGTGATATCGCGCTGAGAACGTATTAATTGCTCATAATTTCAGGAGAAACGAGATGGATCGCGAATGCGCATTGGTCACCGGGGCAACTTCAGGAATCGGCTGGGCTACCGCCTGTGCGCTGGCGGGGCGCGGCGCCGTGGTCGGACTGCTCGGACGGCGACGCGAAAAGGCGGAGGAGCTTGCGGCCATCCTGCGCGAGTTGGGCGGCGAAGGGATTCCGCTGCCGGCTGACATTGGCGAGCCTCGACAAGTCGAAGCGGCCGTGGCCAAGCTCGTGGCAATTGCCGGGCGGTTGGACACGGTTGTCGCGAGCGCGGGGGTGGCCTTCTCCGGCAACGTGATGGACACCACCGAGGCGCAATGGTCGCATCTGATGCGCGTCAACCTCGATGGTGTTTTCTATGCGGCGCGATTCACCATGCCGCATCTCTTGAAGAGCAAGGGCACGTTCACCGCGATATCGTCGGATGCCGGCGTTCAAGGCGCCCCCGGATATGCGGCCTATTGCGCATCAAAGCACGGCGTCATTGGATTCGTGCGCACCTTGGCGCTCGATCACGGACCGCAAGGGGTGCGCTCAAATGTCATCTGTCCGGGAATGGTTGAAACGCCGATGTCCGATGAAGCCATGGCGAGCTATTCGGAAGCGGAGCGCGCCTTTTATCGAAGTAACGTGCCGCTCGGCCGCTTTGGCAAGCCGAACGAGGTTGCGAAGGCCATTCTGCATCTGACTTCCGAGGATGCCAGTTATTCGAATGGCATGGTTTATTCGATAGACGGCGGTTCGACTGCGGGCTATTTCTTCCAAAACAACAATTCATAAACAATAAGTACATCTCCCATGAAACTTAAGGGCAAGATCGTTCTCGTCACCGGCGGCAACTCCGGCATCGGCCGCGCGATCGCATTGCGCGCCGCCGCGGAAGGCGCCCGGGTTGCCATCACCGGACGCGACCTGACGAAAGGCGCGCGGGTACTTGCCGAGTTGCAGGCGGCGGGCGCCGAAGCGGCATTCATCGCCGCCAGCCTGGGCGAGGAGGCTCATGCGGCGGATCTGGTCGCGGCCGTCGCCGCGCGCTTTGGCGGCATCGATGTGGTGGTGAACAACGCCGGCTCGAGCACCCGGTATTCGGATATTCACGCCGAGGATGGACCGGGCGAGCGTCTACGCAAGGTCATGCGCATCAATCTCGATGCCGCGTACCACGTGGCCGCCCATGCCCTGCCGGTGCTGCGCGCGGGAGGCGGCGGCTCAATCGTCAACATCTCCTCCACTGCCGCCGTGCATGGCACCTGGGGTACTTACGGAATCGCCAAGGCCGCGCTCGAGGCACTGACGCGCGCGCTCGCGGTACAAGGGGCGCCGCATCGCATCCGCGCCAACGGAATCTCCCCGGGCTGGGTCGCGACCGATGTGGCCACTGGGCACGAGGAGGTGGATCGCGCCGCCTCGCTGTTCGGCCGCATGGGCACCCCGGACGAGATCGCGCACGCCGTGGTGTTTCTGGCCTCGCCGGAAGCAAGCTTCGTGACCGGGCAAACGCTGATCGTCGACGGTGGATTGACCATCACCGACTACCCCTCCCTACCCTGGCTCAAGGCGGAGGGTGCGTGGAAGCTGTTTCCGCACATGCAGCCGGAGTAGCCAGCTAATACTTCGCTGTCAAACCGACGAACAAATACCGGCCGAACGTGTCATAGGTCGCGGCCAGCATATTTCCGTTGACCAACAGCGGATTGGCGTTGAAACCGATGATCGGCGGCCGTCGATCGGTCAGGTTGTTGACGCCCACCCTGACCTCGATATGCGAACCCAGACTGATGCTCGAATCGATGTCGAGGTAATCATAGGAGGGAACGTGGGAATCGATGGCATAGGCGGTGCCAGTCGCCAGATGTGGGTTGCTGCTGAGTTGCTCGGAACTGAGTTGCCCTATGTGGCGCCAGTTGAGCGAAACCTCGAAGTCCTTGCGCATTTCCCAGGTGGTCCGCAATTTATGGCGCCACTTCGGGATGGGTGAAGTCGGGCCTTCACCGGTGCACGTGGGGCCGAAATAGCCGGTGCAATCGAAGGGGTTCAGCCCGGGTACGACTTGAATGATGTTATCGACCGCCACGCTGCCGGCGAAATTGAAGAGGATCCTGCCGGCATTATTGAGGGAGAGTGCAGCCGTGTCGAGAGCATAGCGCCCCTCGATGTCCACGCCGCTCATTTCGAAAGAACCGGTATTCAACCCGGTGGCAATCACCCGCCCTGAATTCGGTCCATTTCCCACGGACAGCGAGCCGTTGGCGTCGCGTTGAATGAGGGCGCAGTACACCTGCTCTCCCGAATTGATGCAGTTGTTGAGCGAGTCGATGGCGGCGAGCGAACCGATGTAATGCCTCACTTTGATTCGCCAGTAATCCACGCTCAGCAGCAAGCTCGGGAGCCACTGGGAGGGAACGAAGACCAGACCCCCGGTGACGGTGTCGGCCGCTTGCGGCTTCAAGTTCGGATTGCCTCCGGTCAGCTGATTGAAGCTATTGGCCGGTGGAATCTTTCCATATTGTGTCACGGGGTTGACGCCGCTGCGCGCGCATGCGGCGGCCGACGCCGTCGGCTTTCCAGTAATCGCGTCGTTGGCGCAGGGATCCGCGGCGGCCACCTGCGAGATCGTTTCGGTGAGGAACAATTCGTGGCCGTTGGGGGCGCGCACCGCCCTGCTCACCGTACCGCGGAATCGGATCGGATCGATCGGAGTCCATTCGGCTCCGAAGTTATAGGCATTGGCCGGACCTTGCGGGGCATATCGTGCGTAGCGGTCGCTGAGATTGATCGTCAGCGACTTCGCGAACGGAACACTCTCGAGAATGGGAACGCGCAATTCGGCGAACCCTTCCGTGACCCGATACATGCCATACGTGGCCCGCGCCGCGCCGGTTGTCAGCAGGTCACCCGTGAGATAGTTCGCATCGGGCTGGTTGCTGATCGTTTGCGAGCGTTGCTCCATGCCGAACGCCAGGTCCAAACCATTGTGCGCAAACGGACTCTTCAAGCCGTACTTCCCGAGGTCGCCGATGAGTTTTCCATCCACCACGTATTGGTGGGCATACCCATTCTGGCTGCCGCCGGCGGTGATGTAATTGAGTGCCGCAGGCGTCACGGCGCCCGCCGAAAAGACGTTATACGGTACGCACGCGGGATCCGATCCGTCCACCACGGATTGACAAGTGGGCACTCCGTTCACGCCGACCACATTGAGCGCTCTCCCAAGCCGCACCTGCGAAATATCGTTGGTGAGCCTCTCATGAGAGTTGGTGTTGCCGTATTGCGCATTGACGTCATAATTCCACTCGGAATTGACTTCGCCTTTGACGCCGACCAACAAGCGGTACGACCGATGAAGGTATTCATCCTGGCGTAAGCCCCCTTCGACACTACGGCGGCCGATTCCCACCTGGGCCGTATCGGTTGCGCCGAGTCCGTATTGCGTACAGAGGGCATTGACCTCGCCGGCGGACAGCAAGGGATTGTTGCAGTTGATGTCAAACGTGTTGAGGCCCGAGTTGGTCGGCGTCGTACCCGCGTTATCGTAAAGTATGCTCGTGCGATCATCCGAGAACGTGCCTTCCAAATAGGCGTCGGCGCTCTTGCTGAAGGAGTAATGGCCGAAAACGCCGGCGTTGTAGCGGGTGTCGGGTCGCGCCAGGGTTTGGAAGGGCGCGGCATTGTAGCCGTCCCGCGCGATATCGAACGGTCGGAACGTGTTGCCGGTGGCCGGATCGAGCGTAAGGCTCGGACCGGTGCCGCCGTTCGGGACGAACTGGCCCTGGGGAGTG
>JAXDQI010000220.1:0-6627 GCA_034667965.1 Gammaproteobacteria bacterium | reverse complement strand
TGCTCGCTCGCGAAGATGCCGTTGGAGTTGGCCTCCTGACCCTGAATCGTGGGTGTCGCGGTCCAGTTGTCGCCAAGCGCAATACGCAGAGCGGCGCGCGCGCCAAAGGTCTCGACGTCGTTGTAGTTGTTCTTCGCCGTGCCGAAGTAGCGCGTACTGGGTGCTGGATTCTGCGGTGCCGGACGATTGTCCTCGGTAAAGCCGCTTCCGGGCGAGCCATTGGAATAGGTCGCGGGATACGTCAGCGAGCCGGGAACATTGTCGATGTAGCCCGCGTCCTTTTCGTACCAACCGACCAGCCGAAACGCCGCTATGGAACCGATCGGTATGTTGACGTAGCCTTCGCCCGAGTATCCCACTCCACCGTGATTCACTTGATTGGCCTGAACGTCGTAAGCACCCTTCAGAACATTGAACTCCGGCTTGTTGGTGATGATGCGGAGCGTACCGGCTTCGGAGCTGGCGCCGTAAAGGGTTCCCTGCGGCCCGGCAAGCGCCTCGACGCGTGCGATATCGTACATGTGCAGGTCGAGCATGCCTTGAATGGTCGTGACCGGCTGCTCGTCCAGGTAAACACCAACGCTCGGCGGCGATCCCGAATGCACTCCGTCGCCACCGCTCGATACGCCGCGCATATAGAGTTTGGCGGATCCCGTTCCCGTCGTCTGATACGACACGCTCGGAAGATACTTGATGTAGTCGTCGACGTTCTGAACGTGCAGTTCCTCGAGCTTCTGCGTACCGAGTGCCGTAATGCTGAGCGGAACATTCTGCAGACTCTCGGAACGTTTCTGTGCCGTAACGACAACTTCCTCAAGACTGCCGGTCGACCCCACCTCCTGAGCTTGGGCCGGGTTCAGGCATGCGATGATCGCCGACGCGAGCGGCAGGCCCTTCGCGAGCACGGAATTGACGCGTCGCCTCTGCGTAGGCGTGACATCAGGCCGTGCGCCGGCGCGAATTTTCCGCAGTTTGCTTCTGGTCATCCTCACTCCCATGTTGTTCGAATCAATTACCCGGCACAGCCTCACCGGCCTCCGCGGAGGCGGCCACTTCGTCACGTATTCGAAGAACGTTGTCTGTAGAGAGATCGGCGCCGGTACGGCGCGACTGTTGGTTGGTTAATTCCCTAGCTCTTTGCAGAAATAGAACATATAGAATATTCTTAGTCAAGAAGAACCATTTGTTTCAGACATTGCCGGACTTCGCGCGACATGCAAGGCCGTGCTGTGTCGTTAGGGGAAGATTTGATGTCCGAATTCAAATTGACTTACTCAACCATGTTCGCGGCACCCCCCGCATTGCATGAGCGCTTTGACCATGCGTTACTTCGGGCAAGTAAATCAGCGCATCGGGAGCATCCTCTGTTCATCGGCGGGTGCGACGTCTTCACGGATCGAAAATTCCTTAAACGCAGCCCCATCGATCAGCGGCGGATCTTGGGAGAGTTTCATCTCGCCGGGACAACGGAGGTCGAACGGGCCATGCGGGCCGCGTCGAACGCATTCAAATCGTGGCGCCTGCATCCCTGGCAGGAACGCATCGGCGTGTTGCGCAAGGCGGCCCATCTGATCGAACAGCGTGTCTATGACATTGCCGCCGCCATCTCCCTGGAAGTGGGCAAGAATCGAATGGAAGCGCTTGGCGAAGCACAGGAGACGGCTGATTTCTTCAAGATCTATGCAGATCAAATGGAGCAAGGCGCTGGTTTCGCTCACGGATTGCCCGATGACCCGGTCGAGGGTAGCCGCAGTCGCAATCGCAGCGTTCTCAAGCCATACGGCGTTTGGGTGGTCATCGCTCCGTTCAATTTCCCTTTTGCTCTAGCAGGGGGGCCGATCGCGGCCGCGCTGGCGGCGGGCAACACCGTCGTTCTGAAAGGAGCCGCGGAAACGCCTTGGGCGGGACGCATGCTCGCCGAGTGCTTACGTGACGCGGGGATTCCGGCCGGCGCCTTCAATTATCTCAATGGGACCGGTGCCGAGGCCGGCGAGCTGCTGATCCAACATGAATTGACCAGCGGAATCACCTTTACCGGATCCCATGAAGTGGGATTACGTATCGCGGCCGTACAGACCGCAAAACGGCGGTTCTTGCCCCTTGTCGCCGAGATGGGCGGCAAGAACGCGGCCATAGTGACCCGTCATGCGGACCTTGCGTGCGCAGCAACCGGGATCGTCCGTTCCGCTTATGGTATGCAGGGGCAAAAATGTTCGGCTCTTTCGCGCCTCTATGTAGAGGAGAGTGTAGCGGATGCGCTCATTGCGGCCATCACGTCAAGAATGGCGGCCCTGACTATCGGCGATCCCACGGAAGCAAATACCTGGCTCGGACCGGTTGCCACCAGGGCAGCGTATGATCGATACGACGTGTACTGTCGTGCGCTGGAGAGTGGGGGCAGTCGAATTCTGATGGGCGGAGAGCATTTGCGCACCGGCTCCCTGGTGCATGGCTACTACTGTGCCCCGACTTTGGCCGAGTCGCCAGGGAACCACCCGTTCTGGAACGAGGAAATGTTCTGTCCCATCTTGATGCTGCAGCGGGTCCGCGATAAGGAGCAGGCCATGTCGCTCGCTAACGCGTCTGAATTTGGATTGACCGCCGGTTTTTACGGCGCGGCGGATGAGATCGCCTCGTTTTTCGATCATATCGAGGCGGGGGTGACGTACGCCAATCGCGCCCAGGGGGCCACCACGGGCGCTTGGCCCGGCTATCAGGCCTTCGGTGGTTGGAAAGGATCCAGCTCCACGGGCAAAGCGGTGGGCTCTTTTTATTATTTGCCGCAATACATGCGCGAACAGTCGCAGACGTACGTCGAATGAGCTCAGGTTCGAGCGTTCACCGCATATGACTCGCGATCCGCGCTACGACATTTTATTCGAGCCGCTCGCGATCGGGCCGGTCAAGGCGAAGAATCGCTTTTTTCAAGTGCCGCATTGCAATGGTATGGGCTGGACGCAGCCGAAGGCATTGGCCGCGCTTCGCGGTATCAAGGCCGAGGGCGGCTGGGCGGTGGTTGCGACCGAAGAGGTGGAAATTCACCCGACGAGCGACTGTGAACCGTTCCATGAAGGCCGGTTGTGGTCTGATGCGGACATTCCCGCGCTGGCCACCATGGCAGATGCCGTTCATGAGCATGGTGCACTCGCCGCGATCGAGTTGGTCCATCACGGTGCCTCCAGCGCCAACTGGGGCACGCGGGAGGTGCCGATCGCGCCGTCGCACCGCCCCATCGTTTATTACAGTCCGGTCCAGGCCCGAGCAATGGACAAGCAGGATATTCTTGATCTGCGCCGCTGGCACCGCGACGCGGCCATCCGCTCCAAGCGGGCCGGCTTCGACATAATCTATGTCTATGCGAGTCATGATATCAGCCTCGCGATGCATTTCCTCCAGTCGCGCAAGAACGACCGCACCGACGAATATGGCGGTAGCCTGGAGAACCGCGCGCGGCTTTTGCGCGAGCTCATTGAGGATACTCGCGACGCCGTCGGCGATCGATGCGCGGTGGCCGTGCGCTTCGGCGCAGACGAGCTGATGGGACCCACCGGCATCACGCATGACGGCGAGGCGCGCGATGTGATCGGAATGCTGGCGGAGCTGCCCGACCTGTGGGACATCAACATCTCCAGCTGGAGCAATGACAGCCAGTCCTCGCGGTTCGCGAAGGAGGGCTATCAAGAAGAATATGCACGCTTCGTGAAGTCGCTTACCACCAAGCCGGTAGTCGGCGTCGGCCGTTTCACGTCCCCCGACACGATGGTAAGTCAGATAAGGCGCGGCATCATGGATTTCATCGGTGCGGCGCGCCCCTCCATCGCAGATCCATTCTTGCCCAAGAAGATCGAGGAAGGTCGCATCGAGGATATTCGCGAATGCATCGGCTGCAACATCTGCGTGTCGAGCGACTACACTTCGAGCAACATTCGCTGTACCCAGAACCCGACCATGGGGGAGGAGTGGCGGCGCGGGTGGCACCCGGAGCGGATCGCGCCCAAGAAGTCCGATGGTGCAGTACTGGTGGTCGGCGCCGGCCCGGCCGGACTTGAGGCGGCCCTCGCCTGCGCTCGGCGGGGCTACGAAGTGCATCTGGCCGAAGCGACCACATTGCTGGGAGGTCGCGTCACTCGCGAGGCGGCACTGCCCGGACTTTCCGAATGGGCGCGCGTGCGGGATTGGCGGGTGGGCCAACTCGAGCGACTCGGAAACGTGTCGATCTATCGCGATAGCCCGATGGACGCGGGAAGCGTGATGGAGTTTGCTCCCCGCCACATCGTCATTGCGACGGGTGCCGTTTGGCGGCGCGATGGCGTCGGCCGGATCAGCGGTTTCCCGATAGTAGGGTTCGACGGTCAAAGCGTGTTCACGCCCGACGATCTCATGGCGCAGCGCCTTCCTGATGGTCCGGTCGTGATTTTCGACGACGACCATTACTACATGGGCGGTGTGCTGGCCGAGCGTTGCCGCGCGGCGGGGCTTCCCGTGACGTTGGTTACTCCGGCGGCGATCATCTCGGCGTGGACGGCGAACACCATGGAAGCCCTGCCCATCGCGCGACGGCTCCTGGGACTGGGCGTCGAGCTCATGCCGTACACCAACGTACTGAGCTTTCGCGGCGGCACGGTTACGCTCGAAAACGGGCTCACTGGCGGCGTATTTGAGCGCGAAGCGGCTGCAATTGTGACCGTGACAGCCCGGCTGCCGGCGGATGGGCTCTATCATGATCTTGCCAATATGAGGCCATGCTGGAGCGAGGCCGGTATTACCAGCTTGACCCGAATAGGCGACTGCTATGCACCTGGCACCATCCAAGCCGCGGTTTACGCGGGCCACAAATTAGCGCGTGGCCTGGATGAAGCACCGGAGGGCGAGATGCCGCGCGAGCTGCCCGGCGTAGGGGATCTCCAAACGGCTGCACGATAGCGCAAGGAACACGTTGCTCATTCTGTAGCTGAGTGGACGCTCCGTTCCCTGATTCGCCGCGAGGAGACTCAGTGCATCGAACGTCTGTCAGCGCCTGATTGAACGAGCAGTGCCGTGTACAGCAGTGCAAATCCCAGCATGACACCCAGATAGTTCTCATGCGAGGACGCGAAGTAATGGGCCATCTGCAGCAACTCCGGGTTGCCGTCCTCCAGGTCTTGAATCGCGTCATGCACGAACGTGCTGGTGCCGTTTTTGTCGATCTCGGCCGCGATCGCTGCACGTGTCGCCGCGGTGACGCGCGGCAGTGGATCGAGCCCGGGAGCTGTGCCGAACTCCCTCGTCATTGGATGACCAGGCGCCGCCTGCGCAATCAATAGTCGATAAAACATACAGAACCCGGCCATGATCCGCTGAGGATCGCCCACGTCGCCGGCGCACGTGGCGGCCATGAATAGCCATTCGGGATTGTTGTCACGCAGATGGGTCGTGATCTCGGCAATGCATGCATCTGGGCCCGCGTCGTCAAACTCTCGTGCGATTTGCTCACGGGTAGACTCTGCGACGCGGGGTAACGTGCTCATGCCGCCTCCAGTACAAGTTCAGAGTACCCAGTGTCCAGCTCGGTGGATGGTCGGATCGATGCGCAGGAAAAATACTACGGTTGGTCCTCACGGAACGCCTTGACGGGCGTCAACTGGCCGCGTGACCGCAAATTGACGGCAATCAAGGCGTCTTTGCCCGAGAGCATCATTCTGTCAACAGCGTCGGCGCCGAATTGGAACCCACGTCAACAAAGGAGATCGATCATGAGGACCGACAGCGAAGTAAAACGGGACGTGGAAGACGAGTTGAAGTATGACCCGGATGTGGATGCGACTGACATTGGTGTGTCGGTCAAGAACGGAGTCGTATCCCTGACTGGATTCGTCGGCAGCTATAATCAGAGGCTGCAGGCGGAAGCGAACGCGAAACGCATCAGTGGAGTCATGGCTGTGGCGAATGACGTCCAAGTTCGCCTCGCCTCCGTAGATTCGAGACCGGACCCGGAGATCGCGCGAGACCTGGTCGCGCAGCTCGAGATCGAACTGCCTCTTTCCTACGGGAGCATCAAGAGCGTTGTCAAGGAGGGATGGGTCACTCTCGAGGGCAATCTGGACTGGAACTATCAGCGTGCGAAGGCGGAGAGTACGGCGCTGCGTGTCAAGGGTGTGCTGGGCGTCATCAACCAAATCAAGCTCGCACCGCACGTGAGTCCGACCGAGGTCAAGTCGAAGATTGAGAATGCATTGAAGCGCAGCGCACAACTCGACGCGAATCGCATCACGGTTGAAGCCAGCGGCGGCGAGGTCGTGTTGCGAGGCAGCGTTCGGTCATGGGCGGAGCGCGACGAGGCGGAGCGTGCGGCGTGGCTGGCTCCTGGCGTCACAAAAGTAGATAATCACATCACCATCACGTCCTAACGCACAGGGGCGTCTCTTCTCTCATCGCGGCGAGAGGTGTACGCTGAGGATCATGCGTGACAGGCTCACAAATGGGATGATTGCAGCGCTGCTGATGTTGCAGTTCGTCATCGCTATGCAATGGCAAGTGGCGCATGCAAATATTGTCCCGCCCGAGCGGCAAGCGAGCGGGGTGGACGAGCTCCGCTGTCCTGGTCATTCGTCCCCCCACACGCACGACTGCTGCGGCTCTCTGGACTGC
>JAXDQI010000219.1:0-14952 GCA_034667965.1 Gammaproteobacteria bacterium | reverse complement strand
AGCGCCGGCGCCGATCCGGGGCCGGCTTGCTATGGTCGCGGAGGAGCTCGTGCGACCGTGACTGACGCCGCGATGGTGCTGGGATACCTCGACGCTGAGTACTTTAATGGCGGTCGAATGCGCCTCGATGCCGCGGCGGCGCTCACGGCGGTTTCCGAGCTTGCGGCGACGCTCAACAAGAGCGCCGAGGATACGGCGGCCGGGATACTGACGGTCGCGAGCGAACACATGGTGGCTGCGATCAAGGAAATCACCATCAACGAGGGCGTCGATCCGCGCGAGAGCCTGCTGCTGGCCGGCGGCGGTGCGGCCGGTCTGAACGTCGTTCCCATCGCGCGTGAACTAGGGTGCGCACAAGTGCTTGTGCCGCGGATGGCGGGTGCGCTGTCAGCCTGCGGTGCGCAGTACACGGACATTGTCACAGAGTTCGGCGCGAGCCAGGTCGCCCAATCGAATAGCTTCGACTATGCGGCCGTGAACGTCATGCTTGACCGTCTGCGCCGGTCCATCGACGAATTCGCGCAGACGCTGCGTGCGCGTGGCATTGAACGGTTTCGAGCCGAGTATTTCGTGGAAGCCCGCTACCTGTATCAAGTCTGGGAGTTGGACGTCGCGCTCCCGGGACCCCGGGTGCGCGGGCCGGAAGATCTCGGGCAACTGGTGAATGCCTTCCATGCCGCGCATGAATCGATTTTCGCCGTCTCGGAAAGCAATCAAGAAGTCGAGTTCATCCAATGGAAGGGCCGTATTACGGGTGAACTCGATCGACCCGCACTGAACGCGGCGCCGCACCGATCCGGCGGATCGGTTGCCCCCGTCCGCAGCGCTCCGGGGTACTTTTCAGGGACAGGCGCGGTACCCATTGCGATGTATCGTGGCGAGACATTGGGTCCCGGTGACCATGTGGCAGGCCCGGCGTTGATCGTCGAACCGACCACGACCCTGGTGCTCTATCCCGGCAGCACGGCGACCGTGACCGCATTCAACAACTATATGGTGGACGTTGCGTCCTGAACTTACCGATGACGAACGCGAAAACTTCGGGGCTTGATCAGGTCGTCATTGCCGTGCTGGCGAATCGACTCGATTCGATCGTGCGCGAAATGACGAACACGCTGTTTCGGACCGGCCGCTCGGCGATCCTGAACACCGCCAAGGACTTCTCCTGTTCCGTCGTCACGGCGGACCATCAATTGTTATCGTCCGCGGATGGCCTGCCCATCCATGTGCTCGGCGGAGGGCGGCAAACCGAATCCATGCTCGAGTTTCATGCGGATCTCGCGGAAGGCGATGCGTATCTGCACAACGATCCCTACCTGGGCAATACGCACACGGCGGATCACACCATCCTCGTGCCGGTGTTCGTCGACGGCACCCATTTGTTCACGGTGGCCGCCAAGGCGCATCAGGCGGATTGCGGCAACTCCGATCCGTCCACCTACATGCCGTTCGCCAAGGACGTCTATCAGGAAGGCGGGTTGAATTTCCCGTGCGTGAGAATTCAACGCCGCTACGAGGACGTTGGCGACATCATCCGCATGTGCCGCACGCGCATCCGTGTACCCGAGGTGTGGTACGGAGATTATTTGGCGGCGCTGGGCGCAGCGCGCATCGGCGAACGCCGTTTGAAGACGCTCGTGGAGAAGTATGGCGTGGACACCATCGCCGCGTTCGTGAGCAGCTGGCTGGATTATTCGGAGCGGCGCATGACGCACGCGATCCGGGCGTTGCCGGCTGGACGAATGGTCGCCGGAGGCCGGCATGATGCCTTGCCCGGCTTGCCCGATGGCATTCCGGTCAATGTGATCGTTCACGTGAAACCGGACGAAGGCAGAATCGAGGTCGACCTTCGCGACAACATCGACTGCGTACCCGTGGGCGTCAATCTGTCGCAGACCTGTGCCACGGCGGGCGCACTCATCGGCGTTCTCAATTGCATCGATGCCACCGTGCCGCGCAACGAAGGCAGCTTCCGCCGCATCTCTGTGTTGCTGCGCGAGAATTGCGTCGTCGGCATTCCACGCTTTCCGGCATCCACGTCGATGGCCACGTCGAACGTCACGAATCGATTGATCAATGCAACGCAACGCGCTTTCAGCATGTTGGGCACGGGCTACGGGTTGGCCGAAGGCGCGGCTTCGATGGGCGTGGGATTCGGGGTGCTCTCCGGCACCGATCGGCGCCGCGGCGGCGCGCCATACGTCAATCAGGTGGTCATCGGCAACAATGGGGGTCCGGCGACGCCGACCTGTGACGGCTGGGTGACCTACTGCATGCCCGATGCGGCGGCGTCGACCATGGTGGACAGTGCGGAAATCATCGAGCAGAAATATCCTGTCATGATTCGCTCGGTCCGGCTGGTTGCCGACACCGGCGGCGCGGGAAAATTCCGCGGCGGTCCGGCCGGCGAAATCGTCTACGGCCCGCTGCATGACCCGATGACTGTGGCGTACTTTGCTGAAATGCACGAAGACCCGCCTTGCGGCACCTTGGGCGGAGAAGCCGGCCAACGCTCTTCGGCGGCGAAGATTGGTGTCGACGGGCGTGAAGAACCCTTGCCGCCCATCGGCCTCGTGGAATTGCAGCCGGGAGAGTGGATTCGCGGGCTCGAATCCGGCGGTGGTGGATACGGCAGTCCTTTGGAACGCGACCCCGAGCGGGTGCGGCACGATGTGCTCGAAGGCTGGGTGAGTGCGGCGAGTGCCCGCGACACCTATGGTGTGGTACTCGCCGGCTCGCGCGAATCCGCCGACGTCAATGTCGATGCCGAAGCCACCGCGCGCCTGCGCGGCGCACGAGTCGCGCGGTGAATTCGGGCGGCCTCAAAAAGACGTTGAAACGCCGGCACCTGTTCACCCTCGGCGTCGGCACCATCGTCGGCGTTGCGTGGTTGATGGTGCTCGGCTCCGTGCTCGCCTCATCAGGTCCCCTGGGCGCCGCAATCGGCTTCATCGTCGGTGCCGTGGCCATGATCCCCATCGGTCTGTGCTATGCCGAACTCGCCGCTGTACTGCCCTTTGCCGGCGGCGAAATCGTCTACGCCTATCAGTTCTTTGGGACTCGCTGGGCGTACGTGGCTGGACTCTGCCTCGCATTTATCTACATCATCAATTGCGTGTTCTTCGCCGTTTCCGTCGGCTGGCTGTGCAACGAATTGATCCCCGGTATCCGGGGGCCGACGCTGTACGCGGTATTCGGCGCCGCGGTCCACGTGGGTGATGTGGCCATCGGCACAGGGGTGTCCCTGGCGCTATTGGCGGCGCACTGGCGCGGCGCGAAGGATGCGGCGCGCGTGCAAGATCTCGCGACCTATACCTTGTTGATCGCGACTTGCATTTTCGTCGTCATCGGCATCAGTCGCGGGTCCATCGCCAATCTACGGCCGCTGTTGGCACCGTCGAACTGGGGATGGGGTTTCGGCGGCATTTTCTCGGCGCTCGCCGTAACGCCCTATTTCTTTGGCGGTTTCAACACCATTCCACAGGCCACGGCCGAGTTGGAAAACGCCGGCGATCGCGGCCGCATCGCAAGCGTGCTCTCAGGCTGCATTCTGGTGTCGCTGTTGTTTTACTGCCTGGTGTTGGTCGCGGTCTCCATGGTGCTGCCGCGGGATCAACTCTTGTCCTTCGAGTTGCCGGTGGCTCAAGCGTTTCGGGTGGCGTTTCGATCCAATGGTCTTGCCGATCTGGTGCTCATCGGAGGCTTGCTCGGTCTCATCGCGGTCTGGAATGCGCTTTTCTTTGCGGCGAGCCGCGTGCTGTTCGCACTCGGCCGCAGCCACCTGGTGCATCCGTCCTTCGGCTCCGCCGGTGCCGGCGGCGCAGCGCCTAGGCGCGCGCTGGTCTTGGTCACGGCCCTGAGCATCATCGGTTTGTTCTTCGGCAAGGGCGTGCTGTTGCCCGTCGTCAATGTCACATCGACCGTGTTCGCGTTGATGTACGCCGTCGTCTGCATCGCCGTGCTACGCCACCGGCGCCGCTCGGGCGCTCCCGCAGCCGGCTATCGCGTGCCGGGCGGCCGATGGCTGGTCTGGGCCGCGGTCGTATTTTCCCTATACCTGATCGCATTGTCCCTGGTGCAACAACGCATGGATTCAGGGCAATCGTTTCCGGTCGAATGGTGGTTGCTGCTCGGCCTTGGCGCTGCAGGGTGGACACTCTGGGTAGGCTCCGCGGCGTCGCGGCGCGGCGTCTCGGAGCAGGACCGTCGACGTATCATTTTGGAGGAGGCGGCACAGTAGCATCGCGTTCGGATTGTTTTTGCCGCTCTTCGCGGCGCTTGGCTTGACGTGATCAATAGCGCGTGATGTGATCATATTTCCAGCATGGAAGGAGTCTCACGATGGCAAAGCTTGCCTGGCATTACGCCGACACTTTCGAATTCATGGAGCAGACCCGCGCCGGATTTCCGCCGGCGATGATTTGCGTCGCCATCAACGGCGGCATCCAGGGCAAGGAAGCTCACGACAAGCTTCCGGAGCATCCTGACGAAATCGCCGATGCGGTGCATGCGGCCTATGAGGCCGGCGCATCCATGGTGCACGTGCACGCACGCGACCCCCACGACCTAACGCTCGGCGCGCGGCGCACACCGGACTGGCAAGAGGTCAACCGCAAGATTCGCGAGCGCTGTCCGGACATCGTCGTCAATAATACGACCGGTGGCGATCTGCAGATGAACATGGAGGAGCGGCTGTCCTGCCTGGACGCGTTACCCGACGTCGCATCCTTGAATCTGACCCCCGACATGAGTCGCTTCACCATGAAGGCGCGCGTGGCGCCGCTGCCTCATCCGCGGCCGGAGACGGAAATCGACGTTTGCATTCCGTTTACTTACGGCATCGTCGAGAACTTCGCCGCGCAGATGAAGAGACGGGGCATCAAGCCGGAAATGGAGACCTATCATTCGGGTGGCTCCTGGGTGATCCGTGACCTGATCGACAGGCGCCTGGTCGAGCCACCCTACTTGATCCAGACCGTGATGGGTGCGCAGACGGCGAGCTACCCCACGCCCGAGAACGTGCTGCAGCTGCTGAAGGAGCTGCCGGAGCAAACCGTCTGGCTGTGTTCCGGCATCGGCCCATTCCAGCTGCCTCTCACGACATTGGCGCTGCTCATGGGCGGTCACGCGCGCGTGGGTCTCGAGGACAATCTGTATCACAGCCGCGGCCGCAAATTCGTCGACAACGCCGAATCCGTGAAGCGCGTGGTGCGGATAGCCGAAGAACTCAACCGCAAAATTTCGACCCCCGCCGAGACGCGCGAGCTGCTCGGGCTGCCGGCCACACCTCACCGACGGACAACGACCTAAGAGAATTCCATGAATACGGCTGTAAAGCGGGACGATACCTCGGCAATCGATGCCGCCCTCGCGCGCGCGGAACAACAGTTCGTCGCCGCCAATCCTTTGAGCCGGGCGCAGCACGAACGCGCCTGCAACGTCATGCCGGGCGGACACTCGCGCCAGACTTTGTTCTATGCGCCGTTTCCGCTCACCATTGCGCGCGGCCACGCCGCCCGTGTGACGGATCTCGACGGCCACGAGTACCTGAACCTGGTCGGCGATTACGCGGCCGGCGTGTTCGGGCATACCTGCGAACCGCTTCAACAGGCGGTGCGCGACGCGATGCAGGCGGGAGTCTCGTTGAGCGGGTTGAACACCAGGGAAATGGAGCTCGCCGAACTCATTTCGAAGCGCATTCCTTCCATTCAGCAGGTGCGATTTTGCAATTCCGGCTCGGAAGCCGTGCTGTTTGCATCGCTGGTCGCACGCCATGCGACGAAGCGTCCGAAACTACTGGTGTTCAACGGCTGCTATCACGGCGGCTTCATGATCTACGGGACAACCGATCCGGGTCTGAGCGTGCCGTTTCCGTTGGTCAAGGCCACTTACAACGATATTGTCGGCTCCCGCGCGGCCTTGCGCGCAAACAGTAACGACATCGCTGCCGTGCTCGTGGAGCCCATGATGGGCTCCGGTGGCTGCATTCCGGCCTCCGCCGAATTCCTCACCATGCTGCGTGAAGAGACCCGGCGGGCCGGGATCGTACTGATTTTCGATGAAGTAATGACTTCGCGACTGGCTCCCGGGGGCGTACAAGGCTTGCGCGGCATCCAGCCGGACATGACCGCGCTCGGCAAATTTTGGGGCGGTGGATTCGCGTTCGGCGCGTTCGGCGGCTCGCGCGAGCTGATGCGTCACCTCGATACCCGCAGCGGCGGGCTGTTGTCGCAGGGCGGTACCTTCAACAACAACGTCGTCGCGATGAGCGCCGGCTTGGTCGGCGCGCGCGATGTGTACACACCGGAGGCCTGCGTGCGTCTGAATGCGCTCGGGGACACCCTGCGCGATGCGCTCAATGCGCTGGGCCGATCGCTCGGATTGGGCTTTCAGGCAACAGGTCTCGGAGGCGTGCTCAACACCCACTGGCGGGATGTGCCGATGACCGAACCGTCGCTGCTCGAGCCCACCACGGCTCCAGTGCGGCGTTTGTTCCAGCTCGAGATGTTTTCACGAGGCTACTACGTCGCGCAACGCGGCATGATCAATCTGTCACTGCCCATGCGGGAAAGCGATCTCGAGGGTTTCGTGGGCGAAGTCCGCGATTACCTGACCCGCCACGCAGACATCCTGCCGCGCGCGACGAAGTGACCGGCGCCGCCTTGGACCACGCAACGGCTCCCGGCTCGGTCGGGACTTCAGCCCGGCATCAGCTCCAAGCTTTCCCAATATCCCGGGATCTTCGTCAATCCGAGCAGATCGCGATGCATTGCATCTTCTGCTCCGGCGGGGTCGCGCGCCTGGAACGCCGTGAGGAGTTTCTCGTGGTTCTCAACACCGACGCGGCGGAAAGCCGTGGGCTTGCTGGTCAGCAGCGGCACGGTGCTCGCAACCAAGGGCGCCATGCGTAGCCAGAGCATTTGAATCAACGGAATCAGCACCGGGTTGTCGGCGATTCGATAGATTTCGAAGTGAAACGCCATGTTGAGCGCGGTGTGCGTGCGCGAATCGCCTTTTTCGATGCTTTGTTCGATACCGTCTTGCAGCGCACGCAAGTGCTCGATTTGCACCAGCGTGATGTTGCGCGCGGCAAGCGCCGCGGCCCTGCCCTCGAGCTGTTGACGCAACTCGAGAATTTGTTCGACCTGACGCCGGTTGAGCATCGGCACGCGCGCCGAGCGGTTGGGCAGCGCCTCGAACGCGCCTTCGGAGGTCAGCCGGCGCAAGGCCTCACGAACCGGCATTTCACTGATCGACAGCTGTTTCGCGAGCGAGCGCAGAGTCACGACTTCGCCGGGCCGAAAGTGTCCCGCGAACACCGCTTCTTTGAGTACGGCGTATGCGCGGCTGTGCGCCGCTTCTCCAGGCACCGCTCTGTCGCCGGCGACACTCCGCCAGGTCTGGCGGGTGGCGCCGCTGTTGGGAGGGGCTTTGCGCGCCACGCTCTTAGGCTTCGATTTTCGCATGGGATTGGTCGATTCCGGGGATTTAGGATTCCGCAAATTATGCCGCTCCGCTGTCGACGCTCAAGTGGCCGCTGCCCTAGAGTATCTGATCAGTGAATCTGATTATGATCAAACAGTATCATTGGGCCGCCTTACCGATGCAAGCCATTGTCTGACACCGCCCTGCCGCACGGCTCACGCGATTCGGTGCTGGTTCGAGCCGTCGGCTTTTGGGCACTCGCCGCGTCCGTCGTCAACGTCACCATCGGTGGCAGCATTTTCGCATTACCGGGAACGCTGGCCGCCTCCATGGGTGCCGCGGCGCCGCTGGCATTTGTCCTGGGTGCAGTGTTGTTCGTACCGATCGTGCTGTGCTTCGCCTCGGCCGGCAGCCGCGTGACGGTAACCGGAGGTCCGTACAGCTATGTCGCTGTCGCGTTCGGCGCCTTTCCGGGTTTTGCGATCGCAACTTTTTTCTGGATCTCGAGTGTCGCCGGGAGCGGCACCCTGTCGGCGATTTTGGCCGATCAAGTGGCGCATGTAGTCCCTCTGGTTTCGCAGCCCGTGCCGCGCGCGCTGTTCATGCTCGGCATCTATGGCCTGCTCATTGCGCTCAACGCGCGCGGCATCAAGCTCGGCGCGGCGGTGATCGTGGTGTTTGCCGCCGCCAAGGTGTTGCCCCTGGCGCTGCTGGCCGTCGTCGGATCCGGGCATGTGCATCTGGATAATTTACGCATCACCGCGGCGCCGACCTGGGCCTCGATCGGCAGTTCGCTGGTAATCGTCGTATTTGCCTATTCCGGGATCGAGACGGCATTGGCACCGGCCGGCGAAGTACGGGATCCGGTCAGAGTGATACCCAAGGCGGCGTTCGCCGGCGTGGCCGTGGTGATTGCTCTCTATGTGGTACTGCAGTGGATGGTCCAAGGAGTGCTCGGCAGCACGCTCGCCGGCAATAGCGCGCCGCTCGCCGCCGTCGCCGATCTCATCGTACGCGGCGGCGGCCATGTGATGGTGCTGGTGGCATCGGTGTCGTTGCTCGGCTGTCTGCAGGGCGATCTCTTGGGATCGTCGCGTTTGCTGTACGCGCTGGCGCGCGACGGCTTTTTGCCCGCGCCGCTTGCCGCGTTGACTCGGGTTCGCAGAGTGCCGCTGCTCACGCTCGTCGTTCACTCCTGCGTTGCGTGGATTCTGGCGTCGGTGGGAACCTTCACCACGCTGGCGCTGGTCTCCGGCGGCGCATTTTGCTTCGTGTACATCGTGAGTTGTGCGGCAGCCTGGCAACTGCAACGCAAGAACTTGGGCCAAACGCAGAACCCATTGCGGCTGCGCGGGGGTGCCATGATCCCGCTGCTCGCCATCGTCGGCCTATGCTTCATCCTCGCGACCTTACAGCGCGCTGAATGGATCGCAATCGGCTGCACCGTGCTGGCGATCGCGGTTCTATATGCGGGAACGAGTGTATTTCGACATCGGGCGCCGTCCAAAAAGGGAGCAGGCCGTGGAAATTGAATCAGCGCGCACCGCGGCATTCAATGCGCCCAGAACGCTCCCGCCGCACCCGGAAACACCACCGGACTTTCGAAGCCGTCCGCGGAAACGCTGGCGACGCCGAATGCGAAATCATCGATTGCAACGTTCGCGAGCGTCAGTGCCTCGCCCTTACCGGCATCGCGCGAATGCGTCCAGGCCGGCTCGGTCGTGTCGCGCCAATAAACGCGATATCCCACCGCCGGGGAACCGGGCGACGCAGTCCACGACAGCCGGGTGTCAGACGTGACAGCACCATTGATCTTGACGTTCGTGGGCGGCGGCGGCGCCGAGGCCATCGACGCGGCGGCGAGCGCATTGGTGGCAGTCACCTTGGCGAGATAAGCGAAATCGACATTCACCATCGTGTCGCCGTACTCCACGCCGCCCTCCGTGCGTAAATCCTGGTGCTGGTGCCGATAGTTCTCGGCATTCTCGGTGAAGCGCACCGCAGGCATCCCCAGCGCGTTGAACGCCGAATGATCGCCGCCGCGGCCGAAGCGGTCGAGACGATACACCAGTGCCACGGTCCAATTGGGCATATAGCTTTCCGCGACGGCTTTGGCGTAGCGCGCCACGTTGCGTGATGCCGAATCTTCCTCGCCGCCCTCGAAACGCCGCTGCTTGGCGTCCTCGGCGGTTTCGGTGTCACGGGTGCCTTCGGAGAACAAACGCAGCCGCGTGTTGTTCACGAGGCCGTTCTGCCCGCGGGTAGCGCCCACGATGTCGTTGTTGAGATCCGCCTCGACCCGCCAGCCCTTCGCCTTGGCATAGTCGGCGAGCACCTTGCCGCCGTACAGGTCCTGCTCCTCGCCCGACAGCACGCCATAGACAATGGTTGCCGGAAACTTGTAACGGCTCAGAATTCTTGCGGCCTCGATCACCACGGCGACTCCCGAGGCATCATCGTCCGCACCTGGCGCATCGGCGGTCGCATTCATGATGTCGCTGACGCGTGAATCGATATGCCCGGTCAACACGATGACCCGCTCGGGATCGGTGCCGCCCTTTTGAATCGCGACCACGTCGACGATCTCGGCCGGCTTGGGCACGTCCTCGCCGGTAACGGTCTGCGATGGCATCACGACGGTCAGACACCCGCCGCAATCGCGGCCGATCTGTTCGAATCGAGATCGTGCCCAGCGGCGCGCGGCGCCGATGCCGCGTTTTGGCGACGCGGTATCCGACAGCGTGTGGCGGGTGCCGAAGCCGACCAACGCCTGAACCGTGGCCTGCAGCTGTCCCGGATCGGGTGAGCCCGAGATTTCCCGCAGGATCGGCTGCTCAGCCGCCGCCGCGGCGCAGGCCGCCGCACCCAGCACGACCGCGCAATATTTCGTAGCGTGCGAAGCTCGGCTAGAATTTCTGCGCAAATTTTACCCCGATCAGGCGCGGCTTCTGAACGTTGGCATAAACCGCCTGCACTCCGCACACGGCGGCGTTGCACTCGGCATAACGATAGTTCTCGGCCAACCGGTCGAACACATTGTTGATGAACAACTCTACCCCGAGCCCGCCCTTCTCCGCACCGATGCTCGCGTCGACCACTGCGTAGGCGGGCTGCTGGCCGAGGTCCTCGCGCTGCTCGGTGCGCAAATCCGCCCACACTGCTGACTGGTACACCAACGAGCCTTGGACATGGGGTTGCCATTCGCCGACCGAGGCGGGGTTGTACCGCGCCGTGAGATTCCCCTTGAACTTCGGCGTGCTGGGCAACTGCTGTCCGACAGGCGCCGCATAGGGTTCCGCGACCGGTGTGCCGCTGGCATAGTTGAAGCAGGTGGCTGTCTGAACGCCGCCGTTCTGATCCGCATACTTACAGTAGGGCACCGTCAAGATCGGGTTCAGCCACGAAAATCCCCCGCCAAAGGTCAGCGAGCTCGTGGCCGCCCAGTCGATCGACGTCTCAATCCCGCGGATGCGCGCACCGCCCGCGTTCTTGGTGACGAAAATACCGTACTGGCCTGGGTAGGTGAACTGGAAGTCCTTCCAGTCTTCTTGGAAGATCGCACCATTGACGCGCAGCGTGTTACCCAGCCAGCTGGTTTTCCAGCCCACCTCGTAATTCTGCAGGGTGTCGGACTGGTACTGGGGCCCAAATGTGTTGGTTCCGCCCGGACGGAATCCCTTCGAGACGGTCGCATACACCAGCCGCTGATCGTCGAACTTGTAGGTAGCGGTAAACTTCGGCGTCGTGCCACTGCCCTTTGCGACCGAGAAGCGATTTTGGCAAGGGCCGCCGCTGTATGGGTCGCGTAGCGCCGGATCCGCGCACTGGGACGCCGAGGTCTTGAAGCCGGAATACCCCTGTGACGAATTGATGTATTTATAGTAACGAAGCCCTCCGAGCAGGCTGATGTGAGACGTTGCGTCCCATGTCACCTCACCGAAGCCCGCGTAGTCGCGCCTAACCAACGCCTCATCGGTCAAATAGTAAGTGCCCGGCCATTCGGTCACGCTTTGGGCATCGCTGAGGCCTGGGATGGAGTAGTTTTGGATGTAGGCGTTGGTCTGGAGCTGAGTGAAGCCGCCGAATGTGGCGCGTACCGGAAAGTCCTTGGGCGTCGAGACACGCAGCTCGTGACTGTACATCTTGTAGCTATCGGTGTCCCTGATGGTCTGAGACGGGCTGATGGAGTTGCCCGCGTTGTCCGTAAAATACTTGGGTCCGCGCGTATAGGCGATCTGATAGGCGAGCGCATAGTCGGCGTAGTCGGACACCTGCGTTGAGTTGCGATGCAAGAAACCGCCCGCGTAGGTTACGTCGAAGTCGCTGATATTGCCCTCGATCGTGAGCGTCGCTTGGGTCCAGTCGTCCGTCTGGAGTTCCGGATTGAAGTGCTGCACCTGCAGATTGCCGAGCGTTGGATACAGTCCCGGGTATCCAGGCACCGATTTGGTCTGCTCCATCGCGAAGATGCCATGGGAGGTGAGCTCTTGGCCCTGGACCGTGGGCGTAATCGTCCAGTGATCGCCAAGTGCGATACGCAACGCCGCCCGCGCACCGACGGTCTCTACGTCGTTGTAGTCGTTCTTCGCCGTGCCGGTGTAAACCGTATTCGGAGCCGGATTGCTCGGCCTCGGACCGTTATTGATGGTAAACGGGGCTCCGGGCGCACCGTTGGAATACGTCGCCGGATAGGTCAGCGAACCCGGAACGTTGTCGATGTACCCGCCGTCCTTTTTGTACCAGCCGACCAGCCGGATCGCCGCTGCCGAATTGATGGGTATGTTGATGTAACCTTCGCCCGAGTAGCCCGGGCGGCCGTGGGCCACGTCATTGGCTTGAATGTCGTAGGCTCCCTTCAGTACGTCGAACTCCGGCTTGTTCGTGATGATACGCAGGGTCCCGGCTTCGGAACTCGCGCCGTACAGTGTCCCTTGCGGTCCAGCCAGCGCCTCGACACGCGCGATATCGTAGATATGGACGTCGAGCACACCCTGGATTGTCGTGACAGGCTGCTCGTCCAGATAGACGCCGACGCTCGGCGCTGATCCATCATGAACCAAGTCTCCGCCGCTGGATACGCCGCGCATATAAACTTTGCCTTGCCCCGGCCCGGTCGTCTTTATACTCACGCTCGGCAGATACTGGATATAATCGTCGAAGTTCTGCACGTGCAGTTCCTCCAGCTGCTGCGTACCCAGCGCTGTGATGCTGAGCGGAACGTTTTGCAGACTCTCGGTGCGCTTCTGCGCCGTAACGACGACCTCCTCGAGACTACCGGAAGACGTCGCCTCCTGTGCCTGGGCCGTGTTCAAGCAGGCGATGATCGCAGACGCCAACGGCAGCGCCCTTGCAAGCAAGAAATGTCGCCGGGGCTGCGGCCGCGCCACATCGGACCGCATGCTGCAACGGATTTTTCGCTGTTTACTTCTCGTCATCATGCAAACCTCAGGGCGCGGCCGCACCGGTAAAGATTTTTTTCGGCAGCAGCGCGTGCACACCGACGTTGCCGTCGACGAGCTGCGTGATGTCGACGTCCACCGCGACGCTCGAGAGCATGTAGGCTTCATCGCGGCTCAGATGCTTTTCCTCCACGAGGAATTCGATCATGTCGCGCACTGCATGCTCGGCGGCTTCCTTTAGATCCTTGCTGAAGCCCATGGAAATGTAATACTCGGGCGTCTCGGCACGCGGCCACAGCAGATGGCGGTTCTTGTGGACGATGAAGCGAAAGGTGCCGGAGAGGTAGGTCTCGAGAGCCTCGATGTCGACCTCGCCATTGCCCTGGCCGGCATGCCCATCGCCGGCCTCGAACAGAGCGCCCTTCGCCGCCACCGGCACGTACAGCGTCGTGCCCGCAACGAGATCTTTGTTGTCCAGATTGCCGGCGTGCGCGAAAGGCGGGGCGCTGTCGACCTTGCCTTGGGCGGGAGAGACTCCCATGCTGCCGAAGAACGGCCGCAGCGGCAGCTCGATGCCCGGGGCGAACTTGCCGATCATTCGCTTGCGATCGAGCGGAATGACCTTGTAGCGGTCGTAGGGGTACTCCATGGGCAAGAACCCGGTGCCGAGGCCGAAAACGTTGCACGCGAAGTCGACGTCGATGTCGACTTTGAGGATCTGCACTTCGAGCACGTCGCCGGGCTCGGCCTCGGCGATCGCGACGGGGCCGGTCAGAATGTGCCCTCCCCCGATATCCTTCGGTTCTTCCTTGTCGATCGGGTCGGTGTAGGGCGGAATATCCTGCGCCTTGATGCCGTGACTCATCATTTCCTTGCGCGAGCCGCAGGTCGAGAGCGACTGGATGCGTACCGTATCGCCCGAGTGCACCGTGAGAGCAGGCTTCGCCTCGCTGGAGTAGTAACCCCATTCAACGGTCTGCGGAGTTGCGAGCAGCGTGTAGTCGGCGGCTTGAAGCGGTGCCGCGCTCATGAACAAGCAGACAGGTACCAGTACTTGGCGCATCGGGACTCCTTGATCAAGACCATAAGGCGGGGGCGGCATGCTCGCGTTGGCCGCCCGCTCGAAGGCACGCGGCGACTTGCAGCAACAGACCGTCCTGATTGCGGTTCGCCCTTATGTCCGATTGTCTCGACAGTCACCATCCTCTCAAAGGAGGAGGTATACGACTGACACGCGGATTTTCAGCGGTTTAAACGGCGCATGAGACAAGCGCCATCACAGGCCTTGACGAGGGGCGGGCGGCTGATCGAGACGACGAGTCGCGCCAAGCGCGATGAAGAACTACCGAGCGGCGTGCAGGGCGCGAGCGAGCGCGGCGGCGATGTCGCGCGACTGCAGCGGCTTCACGATCAGCTCGCTGATGCCGGCGGCGAGTGCTCGCTGTGCCAGTATCGGGCCGCCATATCCGCTCACCATGAGAATCGGCAACTCACGCCGCTGCTGGCGCAACACGCTCGCGAGCCCGGTCCCGGTGAGTCCGGGCATGACATCATCGGTGACGACGACGTCGAAGGATCTGGGCGCGGCGTCGAATGCGGCGAGTGCGGCGTAGCTGTCCGAGAATGACACCGGTTCGTAGCCGAGGCGCGAGAGCACCTCGGCAGTCATCGCCAGAACATTCGCGTCGTCATCGACCAGCAGTATGCGCTCGCCGTTGCCGCGCGGCAGCGGGATTGCCGCCTCTTCGGCGCTGACCGGGGCGTCCTGCGCGCGGGGGAGGTAGATGGTGAAGGTGCTGCCCTGCTCGAGGATGCTGCGGACATCGATGGCGCCGCGCGCATCGGTGATGATTGCGTACACCAACGACAGACCGAGGCCGGTGCCGCGGCCGATCTCCTTGGTGGTGAAGAACGGCTCGAAGATGCGCGAGAGCGTGGCCGCGTCCATGCCGGAGCCGCTGTCCTCGACGGTCAGGCGCACGTAATGGCCCGGCCATAGCGTGCCGTTGGAGAGCGCTCGTTCGGCGGCCAGATCCACGGCCTCGAGTGCCACGCGCAGGGTGCCGCCCGCGCTCGTGGCTTGGATCGCGTTGCTGCATAGGTTCATCACCACCTGGTGCAGCTGAGT
>JAXDQI010000218.1:0-5696 GCA_034667965.1 Gammaproteobacteria bacterium | reverse complement strand
GTCGTCAAAACAGGCGATCTCGTGAAACAGGGAGACAGCGTCGGTCGGGTCGGATTTTCGGGTGACGCCTTGTTCCCTCATGTCCACTACGCTCTGCTCGCCGGAGCGGAAATATCTCGGTCCGAGGGGATTCCCGCGTACTTCACCCGGTTCCGGCGGCTGCTGGGTGGCAAGGCGATAGATGTCAAGCTCGGTTCCCTCGACTCGGGAGACATCGTTGAGAGCACCGTCCAATACCCCCAGGAAGCAGGTCAGCCGACAATCCCCAGAAGGCCGCCACTACACTGATCTGAAGAGCCCTGGGCCGCAACGGCGGCGGGCGTCGATCGACAAGCAAACCACCGGCTCACCACTATGGCTGGCAGACGCGATGGTCGTGATCTTCCGCTTAGGCCCTGTGCTGTGCGCTGCCTGTTAGTAAGCGCGGCCCGATTGCTGCCGTTTGTGACAGACCGCAACGGGTCGAAAGGGTGAAATCGCCGGACATCGGTTCGGTCGCCAGTCGGCCAAACCCCCGATGGTTGCGTTGCCTGGTTGTGCCACGAAGCGATCGTTCGTAGACTTTGGGCAGATTACGGTTCGTGCTTCGATCTGGGACAATCATGGCGTACGCGATCAAAGCGGAGGTTGTCGATCCGCGGGCAAGAACGTTCACGTTCGTCGCCCACAAGACGATGTATGGCGGCAAGATGATCGCCGAAGGCGACACGGTTTTCGTGTTCGCGAGCGAGACTCAGGGCGGCCAAGGGCTCATCGCGCGCGGTATTGTCACTCACGTCGAAGCCATCCCGAAGGAACGCGGCATAACACGCCAGACGCCGCGCGTGAGCGTCACTATCGAACGAACGGCGCTCGCGAAGCGGCCAATGGGACGCCGCGAGCTCAAGCATCTCACCGAGTGGAATGATGGCCAGGCAGGGACTGAGCTCAATTTCAAATTCTATCGGCAATCAACGAACAAAATCGTCGGTATCTCCGATCGAGCAGCGTCGTTCCTCAGCAAGTGCTTCTAATTCCAACCAGGCCGGGTTCGCTTCGCATTTGTACCATCGGAATGGGGCTTTGCGGCGTTTCGCGGGATTGAACTGCCAGATTGCGGACGTTCGCCAGCGCCTGCAATGGGTCGTCAGTACTCATTCGTGAGACCTTCACGAACCACGGCGGTTTCCGGCGGCAATCGGCTGGCCCAGCCTCTCAGCGAGCCACAGTTTGATCAAAGACTGCCGCGTGACGCCCATCCGGCGTGCCTCCCGGTCCAGGGAGTCCACCATCCAACCCGGGAAATCAACATTCACCCGTTTTGGGTCCGTGCCAATACGTCGGGCCTTGCTTAGGTCCAGGTGATCGATGATCTTCTCTGCTGCATCAAATTTGCGATCAAATGTCTTGGCTTTCATAAATCGTCACTTCCTCGTCCCGCGAACGTCTTACTGAAATGATTCGCACATTGTCGCCGCGCCGAGTGATCACCGCTGACCAATGCTTCGAATTCATCTTTCCGATCACTACCCAGCGCGGCTCATCAGTGACGCGCGCCGGGATTTCTAGCAGCGCAGAGTCCGACCACAGAGACTGAGCTTCCTCAAAATCGACGCCGTGCTTGCGCTTGTTCTCGGCGCTCTTTTCCGGATCGTACTCAAATCCCATGCAGTTCTTTTAACACAACGGAACGGTATAATAAAGGTATAGTTAATATACCAAGAACTGAGCCACACGGTGGGAATCACTGCGGGACCTGCCATCCACCAAGGACCGGTCCGGGTCCGATTCCGGGCAGTTGACCGCATCGGGTAACTACCCTACGTTGTCCACGCATGTCCCAGCTATTTCCTGGAAGATTCGTACCTCATAAGCCGGGTGGGCTATTCGGCGTATTTGGCGACTACGCCACAATCCTCCTCGTGTTTGCATTGATTGCGCCCGGCGCAGTCCTCGCAGTGCTGGTTTACGGAACATTGGCATTCGCTTTCGTCAACGGCTGTCGGGCCGATTCGCCTTACTCGGCTCGAAGCGCCTCGGACGGTGGCAGACGTCCGGCGCGCAGCGCAGGAAAGAGACCCCCGAGTAGCGAGGTAATGATCGCCCACGCCAGCCCGAGAACCCACAGGTGCGGTGAGACGCGTAGTTTGAATGCCCCCCATACCCACATCTGACGTCCATCGAATATCAGCCAGGCTATCGCGGCACCGACGACTGCGCCGACTGCACCAAGCAACGCCGCCTCAAGGAGAACAGACAAGGCAAGCGGTGTTGAGCCGAAACCAATGGCCCGCAGCGTGCCGATCTCGCGCGTGCGCGCCCGTACTGCCCCGTACATAATTTTCACGACACCGAACAATGAGCCGAGCGCCATCATTACGCCAATGATGTAGGCCATGCGTGTGAAGAAAGAAGTATCCGCTCCGACCACCCGCAGATCGTAGTCCGTCTTGCGCTCGACGCTGACATCGATCGCAGGATTCTCCATGAGCCACTTTTGGAATCCGGGGTATGCCTGGGTATCCACGAGTTGCACAATCACCTGAGCGAAGCCGGGGCTTCTACGCGCGGCCATGACGGTCAGCGCGTCGCCAACGAGATAGCTTTCGATGATATCGGCGCCGCAACTGAAGACCCCGACGATGGGCCACTTGCCGTCCCGCAGCCGCACTTCGCTGCCTACGTGGAGGCCGAATTTGCGTGCCGCGCCCACGCCCACCGCCAACTCCCGCATGCCTGCACCGAACATGTGGCCCGCCACGATCCGAAAGGCCGGACGCAGTGCGAGGCCGGCGGGACCAATGCCACGCAGTTGGAGAGAGCCGGCGGCGAATCCCTCAACCGGCGGCAGCCACATCATGAACTCAGGGTCCGCAAGGGGTACACCGTCGGCCTCCCTGGCTATGCCCGGGGCATCGAGAATCGTGCCGATGACGTCGGGTTTTAGGCTACGGCTCTGGTCGAAGTCGGCACCTTCGGCCCACACGATGGCACGCGCCGCGTCTTCGGCTCTGAGATAGGCGCGCGTCAAACCGGCAGTTACTGACAGCATCGAGGTCAGTACCCCGACGACGCACGCCATGCCGATGACGATAACTAGCGCTGGAACGTACCTGTCGCGAAGGGTGCCGATGCCAACCACACAGACCGCCGCGATTTGGCGCAACTCGCTCATCGTCTGGCAATCATCGCGGCAACGTCCGTGCGCAGCAATCGGTACAGCGGCGCCACTGCGCTCAACAGTGCGATGAGCAGAGCGGCCGCTAACGCCCACCCAAGCGCCACTGGCGACGCACGCACTGCGGGTATATTGATCACTCCTTTGATCGCGAGGTGCGAAAGGAACATACCCACACCGGGTGCGACTGCACTGCCGATCAGAGCGGCCAGAATCGTCGGGGCGGCCGCTTCAAGGATCACCAGCCAGGCTATTCGGCCATTCCCAAATCCAATGGCCTGCAGGATTCCGAACTCCGAGAGTCGCTCGCGGACTGACTCGGCAGTGCCGTTCGCGCACAAAAACAGGATCATAAAAAGACCGGCCGCCCCGATTCCGAGACTGATTTGCCGCATATTGATGTTCGCATCCATCAGCTCCTCGACATTCTCTCTCGCCGGAACGCAGGACAGCGCGGGGGTCGCGTTCGTGAACCATGCTTCGATCTCACGGCAGACGGCGCGCGCGTGTTCCGGGCGGTCGACCGCGACACGCAGGAAATTGACTAGGTCTCGCTCGTCAGGATTACCCGAATTCTGGAAGTAACGCAGATTCCCGACGATCATGTTTGGGGACCACTGCTGCCCCCAGCCCGTGGGGTCCGCGATGAAACCCAAGACGGTAAAGAACCACGTGCCGGAGCCGTCCGTGCCACTGCCCGGCCCCGCGTTCATCGTCATGGTGTCCCCAATGCGGGCATTGCGACGCGCCGCCGCCGTGCGAGTCAGGAAGATGCCGGTGGGAGAGATGTCGAGAGCTCGCCAGTCTGCACGGGTCATTGGCAGCTCCGGCCACGCCGAGCGCATTCCCTCGTCCATGAAAGTGACCGTGGTCAGGTGGTGCTCATCCGGGTCCTTGCCGCCACCAACCCACAACTCGCCCCCGACAGCGCTGACCCCACCGAGACGGGCCAGCTGTTCGCGGTAGCCCAGCGGTATGGTCCCGCAGTCGAAGGCGCAAGTCACGATCAAGCGGTCTATTCGGGTGTCGTAGATGGCCTGTTCATAGGCTGCATTGATCGCGATCATCACGCTGAACAGCGCAAATGCGACGGACAGCGCAAGCAGCGTGAGTACCGACTCCGCGCGGTTGCGCCAGAGGGCAGACCAGACCACGGGCATGAACTTCACATTTGCGATGCTCTCTAAGTGTTCGGGACGCCACGGCGTATCAGGATCTGCCGCCGCGCTAACCCTACTCCCATCGGAAGGGATGTCGCAATCACTGGC
This sequence comes from Gammaproteobacteria bacterium, assembly GCA_034667965.1. Classification (GTDB taxonomy): domain Bacteria; phylum Pseudomonadota; class Gammaproteobacteria; order Steroidobacterales; family Steroidobacteraceae; genus Bog-1198. The sequence continues at coordinate 1,271 of JAXDQI010000218.1, read as the reverse complement.
TTGGGTGTTTTCCGATTATGAACCGGTCATCGTCGGTCGTGCCTCTGACGCGCAGGACCCGGCTCAACTGTTGACACTCGTCAGGTTAGAATGAGCGCCGCAAAGCTGCCTTTCAGACGACCTCAAAGTTAGCCATGATAGGACACGCTGAATGGACGATCTCGCCCGCCGCATAAGAATGGCATCTAAACTGTCGGGGAATTTCACGCTCCGTTCTGGCAGAGTCAGCGACACGTACTTCGACAAATACCGCTTCGAGGCAGACCCGGCACTTTTGCTCGCGATCGCCAATGCAATGGCACCGCTAATTCCCTCCGGTAGCGATGCGCTCGCTGGTTTGGAAATGGGCGGAATCCCGATCGTTACCATGTTGAGTCAAGTAACTGGCCTTCCTACGGCTTTTATCAGAAAGAAGCCGAAATCCTATGGCACTTGCCAATACGCCGAAGGGGCGTCATTAAAAGGCCGATCATTCGTGCTCATCGAGGATGTGGTCTCCAGCGGCGGCGCACTCATCGACACGCTTTCCATGCTTAAGGCAGATGGACTCTGGCCAGTTAGCGCTCTTTGTGTCATTGATCGAGAGTCGGGAGGAAAGGCGGCGCTCGCGGGTGCTGGCCTTGAACTGAAGTCGCTCTTCACATACTCGCAGATCATCGACGAATCGATACAGGGGTCCGCCGAATGAAATTGGCGTGCTCGATTGCAGACTCTCGCGATTGACCGCAGAGGGTCGAACCTGGAAGTTCGCCGGCGGCTGCCAACGGACTCCGCGGTCTCACGGCCTAATTCAACGTCGATATTGACGGTGCAATGTAACGGTGCTGTAGTCAGATCAAGTGGTTGCACCAACCCAATTTACTTCCCCCGCAGAACTGCGGTTTTGTATCGCCGCAATTCGGCGGTCTACTTCTAGAAAGTAGTTAGGCGTCAATCGAAAGGAAGGCATGAAAATGACACGCGTCCGAGTTGAGGGCTTTACCATCTCGCTTGACGGATACGGAGCTGGTCCGAATCAGGACATCAGGAATCCGCTCGGCGTGGGCGGGACAGATATGCACCAGTGGTTAGTCCCGACACGCACGTTCCAACGGACCCTATTTGGCGCCGACGGTGGCACAACGGGGATCGATGACGACTTCGATGCGCGGGGCTTCAAGAATGTTGGCGCCTGGATTCTCGGAAGAAACATGTTCGGGCCGATTCGCGGTTCCTGGCCCGACATGAACTGGAAAGGCTGGTGGGGGGACAACCCACCCTATCACGTTCCA
>JAXDQI010000217.1:0-3407 GCA_034667965.1 Gammaproteobacteria bacterium | reverse complement strand
GCAGTTCGAGACTCGCGAGCGTATTGGCGGTACTGTGGTCCTGCAATACAAGCCAAATGATAAACTGACGCTGACGTCCGACACGCTGTATTCCAAGTTCACGAACACGGATGACACGCGGTCGTATGGGCACTGGTTCACCCCGACCAATCTGAGCAACGTCACGACCGACGCCAATGGAACGGTGATCGATATGACGCAGTCGACCGGCCAGGCGACCGACTTCCACGACAAGAAATACAGTAAGAAGACAGATCTGGTCGCTAGCGGACTCAACGCGGACTGGAACATTTCGGATAGCGTGAACCTGAGTCTTGACGGCAGCTATTCTCTGGCCCACGAAGATCCGAACGGTGGACAAGAGAGTGAACTTGCCCTGCTCGGCATACCCAATCAGACGATTCGTTTTCGGTCGGACGGCGCAGTTCTACCCTACACGTCCGGTTTTATTAACACTGGCGGTGTCGTGGGTGGTGGCAGCCCGGTTTTCGAACACGTCATGCTCCTCCGAGGCTATGGCGTCAATGATTCGGTGAGTCAGCTGCACGCCGACTTCACCGTCAAAGGCGACAGCCCGAACGAAGGCTTGACCTTTCTCCATTTTGGCGGGTTTTTTTCGCGAGACAAGAAGGATACGGCGCTCTATTCCAACGATGGCGGTACCGGCTGCACGACCTGTGGCTACAATAATCCGTCGCCCGCGGGTTTTCCGATTGGCGTGTTCAACGCGGGTAGCAATTTCCTCTCCGGGTTGAGCGGCGCGAATCGCCTGCCGACGCAATGGCTCACGTTCGACGGCCCGTCATTATTCAATGCGATAACTGCCGCCCAGCGCCTGACCAATCCGGCGTTCACCTTCGCTCCGCCCAGAGTGAACGATTCGGTGGTCGTCGAACGAGTATTTGGCGGCTATTTGGACGCGCAGTTCGTTGGCAGTCTAGCGGGAAGGAAGTTCACCACCGTGGTCGGCGTGCGCGTCGAAGATACGCACGCGGATATCAGCGGCTTGGCCACGCAGTTCGTTGGGCTGCACACGCTGGCCAACGACGCGACGCAATATGGCGTTACCACCGCCGGTACGAGCACGGTCGGGTCCTCGAGCCACTATACGGATGTTCTGCCGGCTATGACGTTCAGGTGGGATCTGACCGATGCCATGGTTGCTCGATTTGCCGCTTCGGAATCGATGACGCGTCCGACGCTCGAGCAGCTTTCCCCGGTGACAACTCTGGCCACATTGCGACCGGGAAATTTTGCCGCTTCCAGCGGAAATCCTCAACTGAACCCTTTCCGGTCCAACAACCTGGATGTCTCGGTCGAATATTATTACGACAAATCAAACTACGTCTCTCTCGGTTTGTTCTACAAAAACGTCAGTAATTTCATCGTTTTGAATCAATCAACGGGAGCGGTTAACAATAATGCAAAGACACCGCTGCTCGATCCCGCTACGGGTTTGCCCGCGCAATTCTCCATTACGGCTCCCGTAAATGGGCCAACAGCGGTCGTAACCGGGGAGGAAATGGCGATTCAGCAAGCGTTTGGAGAGACCGGCTTGGGTGTCCAACTCAACGGTACCCTGGCGAATAGCGACAAGAAGCTGAGCACAAGTGATCTCAGCAACAAATTCGCGGTTACCGGCCTATCCAACTCGGCCAATGCCGTACTGTTCTACGATAAGGGCTCGTTTGAGGCTCGAACGGCGGTCAACTGGCGCGATCACTTCCTGCAGTATCTCTCGCCGCCTCCGCTGAACGGCGCCGGACAGGCCGTTACGCAGGTGCGAGCCCGTTACCAGCTGGATGCGAGCGCGACCTATCACATCAACAAGAATTTCGCGGTGTTCGCCGAAGGCGTTAACCTTACGAATACCCTTGTGCTGAAATACGCCTACTATCAGAACCAGTTCCTGTCTGCCGAGGATAGCGGGACCAGGTTCAAGGTGGGGTTTCGCGCGGGCTTTTGAACGGCGGCATGAGTTGCCGGGGACGCAAGTCATCGTCCCCGGCAATTCCATTCTTGTTTCCGCGTTATTGGCGCTACACTCCTCGTCGGCCTGATTGACGAATCGCGGCTGAGGGCGATTGCCGCGGGGAAACTGGTTATGGCGCATATGATTCGTTCGATATGCATCGTGGGCGGGGGCACCGCAGGATGGCTTACCGCCGGGATCATCGCCGCGCGGCACCGCTCGGAAGACGGGCAGGGCATCCGGATCAAGTTGATAGAGAGCGATACGATCGGCACGATCGGCGTCGGCGAGGGTACCTGGCCGACGATGCGTACGACCTTGAAAAAAATGGGTGTTTCGGAAACCGATTTTTTTCGCGAATGCAATACCTCATTCAAGCAAGGGGCCAAGTTTGCGCGCTGGGTAACCGGCGACCCGGCGGACTTCTATTATCATCCGCTGGTGCTGCCCGAAGGTTTTCCAAGTCTGGACCTGGCATCGGCCTGGATGGAATATACGGAAAAGCGCCAAGACGCTCCTTCTTTCTCCAATGCGGTGAGTTACCAGGAGGCGGTCTGCGAACTCGGACTCGCGCCTAAACTCATAACCTCTCCCGAATATGCCGGGATCGCCAATTATGCCTATCATCTGGACGCTGGGCGCTTCGTTTCCTTCATTCGCGATCATTGCGTCAACCGGCTCGGCGTCCATCACCTCGTCGACGACGTGACCAGGGTGGTTAGAAGCGAGACGGGTGACATCGCCTATCTGGAGACGAGCAAGTCGGGCCAACTCGATGGCGACCTCTTCATCGACTGCTCCGGGTTCAGGTCGCTGCTGCTGGGCGAAACGATGGGTGTCCCCTTCGTCGATTGCAGCGACGTGCTGTTCATCGATCGCGCCTTGGCCGTACAAGTGCCCTACGACGCCGAGGACAGCGATATCGTTCCGCATACGGTATCGACCGCGCAGAAACACGGTTGGATCTGGGACATCGGGCTACAGAGCCGCCGGGGCGTGGGCTATGTATTTTCGAGTAGTCATACTACCGCCGATGCCGCGCTCGGCGAACTGCAAGCGTATATCGGCGAGAAACACCGATCGCTGCAACCCAGGGAAATCAAAATCCATGCCGGGCACCGCCAGACATTCTGGAAGGGCAATTGTGTGGCCGTCGGCCTCGCCGGCGGCTTCCTGGAGCCCCTCGAGGCATCCGCGCTGGTGCTCATCGAGCTATCCGCGGAAATGATCGGCGCAATGCTGCCTTCGTCGCGCGAGACAATGGACATTATCGCAAAACGTTTCAACGCGACCACGCAATATCGCTGGGATCGGATCATCGAGTTCCTCAAGCTTCACTATATCCTCAGCAAGCGCGAGGACTCGCAGTTCTGGATCGATAACCGCGATCCCGCGAGCATTCCTGACAGCCTGAAAGACCAGATCGAACTCTGGC
>JAXDQI010000216.1:0-34141 GCA_034667965.1 Gammaproteobacteria bacterium | reverse complement strand
GGCAGATTTCCCCTCATGCGGCGTTGTCGCCTCCTCATTGGGTCTCGACCCAACTTCGTCGGCTCCGCCTTGCCTGAGGGGAAATCTGCCGCGGTCGCGGCCACGTGGAATACTCAGACAGGCTCCTTAGGCGACGTCGCGCTGCGGCGCGGATTTGGCCGCCGGTGCCGTGAACTGCTCAGTTTCCGTACTTCCCGCCATGGCGCCTGTGGAATGTGCCCCGGCACTGATGGCGGTTTGAACGGCGTCGAAATAGCCGGTGCCGACGAAGGACTGGTGCTTGGCCGCGCGGTAGCCGGCCGCTTCCTGGCTGAACTCGCGCTGTTGCAGCTGGGAATATCCCAGCATGCCGTTGTCGCGGTAAGCCGCTGCCAGCTCGAACATGGAGAGATTCAGCGCGTGCCAGCCCGCGAGCGTGATGAACTGAAAGCGATAGCCCATGGCGGCCAGCTCTTCCCGCCAGCTCTTCATGGCCGCGGGACCCAGTTTGGCCTGCCAATTGAAGGACGGCGAGCAGTTATAGGCCAGCAGCTTGCCGGGGAATTTTTCATGTATCGCGTCGGCGAATCGGCGTGCCTCGCCGAGTTCGGGCTTGGAGGTTTCGCACCAGATCAAATCGCAATACGGAGCGTAGGCGAGGCCGCGCGCGATGGCTTGCTCGATGCCCGGCCGCACGTAGAAGAAGCCCTCGGACGAGCGTTCGCCGGTGATGAAGGCCGCATCGCGGGGGTCGTGGTCCGACAGCAGCAGATCCGCCGCATCGGCATCGGTTCGTGCGATGAGAATGGTCGGAACGTCGAGAACATCGGCCGCGAGGCGGGCAGCCACGAGCTTGTTGATCGCCTCGCCGGTCGACACCAGGACCTTCCCTCCCAGGTGGCCGCATTTTTTCGCGGAAGACAGCTGGTCTTCAAAATGGACGCCGGCCGCGCCGGCGCGGATCAGCGCCTTGGTCAGTTCGAAGGCGTTGAGATTGCCGCCGAAGCCGGCTTCGGCATCGGCGATGATGGGTGCCAGCCAGTCGATTTGCGACTTGCCGTCCATGTGATGAATCTGGTCGGTGCGCAGCAGCGCATTGTTGATGCGTTCGACCATCTTCGGCACCGAATCAACCGGATACAGGCTTTGGTCGGGATACATCTCGCCGGCGGAATTGCCGTCGCCGGCCACCTGCCAGCCCGAGCAGTAAATTGCCTTCAACCCGGCTTGGACGCTCTGCACCGCTTGATTGCCCGTCATGCAGCCCAAGCCGGCGACCACCGGTTCACTGTGCAACAGACCCCAGAACTTCTCTGCACCCATCCGCGCCAGGGAGTATTCGATGTGAACGGAGCCGCGCAGGCGGGCGACATCGGCGGGGGTGTAAGGACGTTCGACACCATGCCAGCGCGAATCGGGGGCTCTCAGCTCAGTCATCATCGGTCTCCTATAAGTTGTCCCGCAGGTATGGTTTGCGAGCTTGCGTCGCGACCTGTGCGCAGATTAAAGTGTTCAGCGAGGTTATTTACACAATAGAAATTTCACAATGTGAATTTCACATGGCCGGGTAAAATGTACACAGCGGGGCACTCATGGCAGGCCTGATACGCCAGGGGCATTTTTTGGGCGCCAAACTGCGTTCGCTCCGCAAACGCAATGGGCTTACGTTGGATGAACTGTCGGCCCGATGCGTGCAAATCGACGTGGCGGGGGCGCCGTCGGTGTCCTACCTGAGCATGGTGGAAACGGGCAAGCGGATGCCTTCCTCACAGATGCTCAGCATGCTGGCGGGCATATTCGGCAAGGATTCACGCTGGTTCCTGGACGAAAATACCGAGGTGGAGGTGGCGCCGGCACAGCGCGAACGCGGTGGTCTGCAGGCGATGCCGCTGGAGCCGGCCTTTTTGTTCTCTCACGAACTCCTGCAGAACGCGCTGCCCGAACTGTTGTCCCAGACCGGCACCACCGGGCGGCAATTTGCCCAATTGCTGATTCGCGTTTGGCAGGAAACGCGCCACAATAGTTTCCCCGATATCGAGCGGGCGGCCGAGGAATGCGGCGGCCGCGAGATGCCGCTCACCCTCGATGCGTTGTTGGCCATCTGCAAACGCCATGGCCTGCAGATCAAATGGTTCGACGAAGAGACCCGTGGCGCCCAGTCGCCGGGCGGCGCGTTGATAAGGTCCCGATTCGAAGCGCCGGGAACGGTGCTGGTCAACCGGCGTTTGCGCAGCCAGGAAGGGCGCCTCAAGAATGAGCTTGCGTTCTTCATCGGCCACAAGGTACTGCACAACGGCGACGGGGCCATATCGCCTCACAGCGCCACGTATTCGGGAGACGGCGAAGCCTCGAGTTCCGCCGCCGGCATGGGTGCGCAGGACGTGCTTTATGCATGGCGGGACTTCGAATGCAGTTTCTTCGCGGGTGCGCTGCTATGCCCGCGCATTCCCTTTCGCCGATTTTTGATCCGCGAGGCGCACAGTGTCTCCGCCGGCCGCAAGCTCGGCGTCACCGCGGCCTTGGTCATGCGCCGGATGACGGCGGTATCTCCCTACCGGCACTGGCATTTCTTCGATGCCTATCCTCCCGGTTTTCTGCGCGCGGTCTATCGCGGCAACGGAATCCCCCTGCCGTGGGGCAACATGAGCTTGGTGTCGGATCCATGCCCGCGCTGGGCGGTCTTCCGCCTGTTGAACGACGCTCCGGACTCCACCCAGGGTGTTCAAAAGCCCAAATCGCAAATATCAGTGATGCAGGAGGGAAAGCGCGCCCGGCTGTATTGCTGTCATTCGCTGCTGACGCGCGACGCGCTCGACGAATTGCACGTGCTGTCCGTCGGCGTCGACCTGTTGCCGGCATTGGAGGCGCAGGGATTCGACGGCGAGGGCGTGGTCGCCGAGGTTGCCGAGTCGTGCAGGCTGGGCGGCGGCGACGGCAAGATTCCGGCCGAAGCCGCCGCGAATATCCGCGCTGCCTCGCAGGTACTCAACATTTCCTGGATTGCCGACGCGCTGGACTCAACCGCCAGCGTCATTTGTCCCCGCAGCGGGGCGTGTCCCCGCCAACCCAAGGCGTGCGCGCAACCCGCCGTTTAGCCGATTCGCCGCTCAGCCGAACAACTTCTGTGCGGTTTCCGCGATCAGCTTGCCTTGATGCTTGGCGCCCGCCAAATCAAGAGCGCTGGGCTGCCGCTGACCGGCGGCGCCGGCGACGGTGGTTGCGCCATAGGGGCTGCCGCCCACTATCTCATCGAGGGTCATTTGGCCCTGATGACTGTAAGGCAGACCGACGATCACCATTCCGAAATGCATGAGGTTGGTGATGATCGAAAACAGCGTCACCTCCTGACCGCCGTGCTGGGTCGCGGTCGAGGTGAAAGCTCCGCCCACTTTGCCGTGCAGGGCGCCGCTCATCCAAAGGCCTCCGGCCTGGTCCAGGAAGCTAGCCATTTGCGAGGATACACGGCCGAAGCGGGTGGGGCTGCCGACGATGATGGCATCATAATTCGCGAGGTCGTCGATCTTCGCGATCGGCGCGCTCTGGTCCAGTTTGAAATGAGCCGCCTTGGCGACGTCAGCCGGCGCCGTCTCCGGCACACGTTTGACGTCGACGGTGGCGCCGGCCGAGCGGGCTCCTTCGGCAACGCCATTCGCCATGATTTCGATGTGACCGTAGGACGAATAGTAAACCACCAGCACTTTTGCCATATTTGATTCTCCTGTCAGCGAGGCACGGGATCGGCGGAAAAGCATAAGCGCCGACGGTTTCTCTGACTAGATGGCACAATCGGAACAGACTATGCCGTCGATGGAAGTAATCCGATGCTAGACCTCAATGATGTGCGCATGTTCGTCCAGGTGGTGCGGGCGCGCAGTTTCGCCGAAGCGGCACGCCGTTTGGGCGTACCACCCAATACATTGAGCCGACGGATACGTGAACTCGAGTCAGGCCTGGACACGCGCCTGATGCAGCGATCCACCCGCAAGCTCACGCTGACGGCGGCCGGACAAGCGTTCTTCGATCGCTGCGCGGCCGCTGTCGACGGCGTTCTGGAAGCGGGCAAGGATTTGATCGCCGGCAGCGACACGCCCAGCGGATCGGTACGCATTGCGGCGCCGGTGGATTTTCTCGATTTCTTCAACATCGCCTGGGTCGCGGAATTTCTCAGCAGGCATCCTCGGGTGCGCCTGGATTTCGTCTTGAACGACGCGCGGGCCGACTTGTTCGATGAAGATATCGACGTTGCATTTCGCGGCGGCAGCTTGCGCGACATGCGCTCCGTGTTCCGCCAGATCACTTCGCAACATTTCAATCTGGTCGCGAGCCCCGACTACCTGGCTGTTCGAGGGCACCCGAAGACGCTCCAGGAATTGGCACACCACGATTGCCTGATCGTGTCGACCCGGCAAAACAGCGTGACATGGACGATGCAAGGACCGAGCGGCGAGGAGGACGTGGAGGTTACCGGACGGTTCAGCGCCAACAGCGCGCGCGTACTGATGAAAGCCTGCCTGTCCGGTCTGGGGGTTGCCTTGCTGCCGGCCATGATGATAACGACGGATCTGCGGGCCGGACGCCTCATTCACGTGCTGCAGGCCTATAGCCGGGACGGCGCCGACTTGAACATCGTCCTTCCGAGCCGGCAGCATATTCCCACGGCGGTATCGGCATTCGTCGAATTCGCGATGGTAAAGTTGCAATCGATCACGGGAATGGAAGTTGGGGCGGCAACCGGCCGCACGAAACTCCGAAGAACGCGACTGTCGTGACGGTCCGGAATGGAAAGACATGTGGTTGCCACTGGAGGCTAAGATGATTTCTTCGCGCAATTTTCGCTTGGCACTACCCATCATCGTAGGACTCGCTCACTGCTGCAACGCCGTTGCCGCCGATGCGCCGGCACCCGAAAAAAAGCCGCTGCCGGTGGCCTTGGTAGACGCATTCAACGTGCTGTCGAAAGGTCCGCACAAAGGTTTTCGGGCGAATCATGCGAAAGGCGTAATGGTCGAGGGCACGTTCACGCCCAGTCCTGCCGCCTCATCGTTCAGCAAGGCGCCGCACTTCGCGAAAGCCGTGCCGGTCTTGGTCCGGTTTTCCGATCCGACAGGCGTGCCCACGCTGCCGGATGCGGATCCCAATGCCAGTCCGCACGGAATAGCCATCCGATTCACGCTGCCCGATGGCGCCGCCACGGACATCGTGAGCCTCTCGGCGAACGGCTTTCCGGTGGCAACACCGGAAGATTTCCTGGCGTTCCTGCAGGCGGCCGGACAGAGTGGACCTGATGCACCGAAGCCCACTCCCATCGAAAAGTTTCTCAGCACTCATCCGGCGGCGGTGAAATTCGTGAGCACGCCGAGGCCCGCTCCGGTTAGTTTCGCGACCCTCGCGTTCTACGGGGTCAATGCCTTCAAATTCACCAATGCCAAGGGAGTGAGCCGCTACGCCCGCTACCAGATCATTCCGATCGCCGGTGAACACGCGCTGAGTGACGCGGAAGCGGCGAAAGCCCAGCCGAATTACCTGATGGATGAGTTGCCCCAGCGGATCGCCCGGGGACCGGTCAAATTTCGCTTGTTGGCGCAAGTTGCCGGCGAGGGGGATTCGCTCGACGACCCCACGTCGACGTGGCCGGCCGATCGTAAACTCGTCCCCTTGGGCACCATTGCCTTGACGCAAACCGTCAAGGATCAAGCATCCGCCCAGAGATTGATCATGTTCAGCCCCCTCAATCTGGCAGCCGGCATCGAACCGTCCGCGGATCCGGTGTTGCTTGCCCGACCTGCGGCCTACGGCGTGAGCTTCAGCCAGCGGATTCAATAAACGTCATGAAACTCTACTCGTGGAATGTGAACGGCATTCGTGCGGTCCATCGCAAGGGACTGTTCCTGTCATTCTTGGAGAAGCATCAGCCCGATATCCTGTGTCTCCAGGAGACCAAGGCTGAACGTGGGCAGATTGAAATCGATCTGCCGGGCTATCGCGAATATTGGAATTCGGCGGTCAAGAAGGGCTATTCGGGAACGGCTATTTTTTCCAAGCAGGAACCGATCGCCATCACCAACGGATATCCGACGGAATTTGCGCAGCGCTTCAGCTTTGCCGACGAACTGCAACGCGACAGCGCCGAAGAAGGGCGGGTCATCACGGCTGAATTTGAAAAGTATCACGTGGTCACCGTGTATACGCCGAATGCCAAGGACGACCTCAGCCGGCTGGATCTGCGCTTCAAGCATTGGGATCCGGCGTTTCTTGCCTATTGCAGGCAGCTCGAGACCCGCAAGCCGGTTATCTTGTGCGGCGATTTGAACGTTGCCCATACCGAACTCGATCTCGCCAATCCCAAGCCGAACCGCGGGAAGAAGGGCTTCACCGACGAGGAGCGTAAAGGATTTCAAAATCTGCTGGATGCGGGGTTCGTCGATACGTTCCGGCTCTTCACGCAGGGAAACGGCCACTATTCGTGGTGGAGTCATTTTGCGAACTCCCGGGCGCGCAACATCGGGTGGAGAATCGACTATTTTCTGGTGTCGGCGAACCTGCGCGACTCGGTGAAGAGTGCGGCGATTCACTCTGAGATTTTGGGCAGCGATCACTGCCCCGTCAGCATCACCCTGCGTTGATCCTCAGGAAGCCTCCCCGAACGGGCGGGTGTCGCCCGGCTTACCGGTGGGCCCCGCCTGTCGCAACGGCTCGAATTCTGGCATCGTGCAATCATGGCACACACTCAAGGCACGGCTGCCTGGCACGACCGGGCGCTTGGCGGCGTATTGTTCGATCTCGACGGCACTTTGCTGGACACGGCTTCGGATATTGCGCGGGCCCTAAACCGCGCATTCAGCGAGCAGAATCTGGCGCCGCTGCCGGTCGCCGATGTAGCCCGGATGATCGGGCGCGGATCGACGATGCTCATCGAGCGTGCCACCGCGGCGCGGAGCCGCGAATTCAGCGATGGCGAAAAGGCGGCGATGCTCGATCGTTTTTTCCATCACTATGGGGCCTTGGAGGAAAGCGATGAATCCGACGCGCAGCCCTATCCGGGCGTCGGCGAGACGTTGCGGTGCCTGCACGATGCTCATTTGCGGATCGGCGTCGTCACGAACAAGCACCACCGATTCGCGAGTGCATTGCTGGAGCGATTGAATCTCATGCGGTGGATCGGCGTCGTCGTGGGCGGCGACACCTGTGAACGCCAGAAACCCGACCCTCAACCTTTGCTGTTCGCCTGCCAAACATTGGGACTATCGCCGTCGCAGGTCCTGATGGTGGGCGATTCGATCAACGATGTGACGGCGGCCCGCGCCGCCGGCATTCCGGTCGTGTGTGTGCCCTATGGGTACAACGAGGGCAGGGATCCGCGTTCGCTGGCCTGCGACGCGATGATCGAATCCCTCGCCGACCTTCCCGGACTCCTATGGCCCGATAATTGAAGAATCGCTGCACACGTAGAATACTCATACAGGCTCCTAGAGCTGATCGGCCGGCTCATCGCGCTCGTCGAATACGCGAAAACCGGCGCGCTGATACACGCTCCTGACCGCCGGATGATCCCACTCATCGGTGTGCAGCCATATGCGATCGGGGTTCGATCGCCATTCGCCTTGCAGGGCCGTTGCAAGCAGCCAAGGCCCAAGTCCGCGCCCTTGCGCTTGCGGCACGAGTCCGAAGTTCTTGAGTTCGATTTGAGGAAAGGCGGCCCGGTCGAATTCGCAGAATCCGAGCGCCTCTCCGCTCACGTCCCGCAGAACGTAGATGTGCAGCGATTCGCCCGCGAGCAGGGCATCGAGCTCCGCCGCGGGCATCCTCAGGCGTTGGTCCCAGCGCAAGGGGGCCCCCACGCGCCGGTAGAGCGCCAAGTACTCGCCGCACCCCAACCGCTCGACAGCGATGCGCTCGCTGCCCCAATAAAGGGCGGGCGGAAGCGCGAGCTCTTTTTGTTCGAGGTAGGTGACTCGCAGGAGCGTCTGATTGTGGGGACCACTGGCCATCGTATTCATCGACCGGTTAACTTTTCGATCGTTCAACATTAAACGGTTCGCGCTACTGCGCATACTCTCGGGGCAAAAATTCATCGAGGCAAAAATTCAGGCGGCGGTTTGCCGTGGACGGCAAACCTGACAGTATCGAGATTCCGGCGGTCACCGCGGTCGCGTCCCGTGGCACGCGTGAAGTTTCAGAGGTGCGGTATGGCGGAAAAAGGGCTGTTTGTAAGGTGCACCCTGGCGATAGCGGCGATTGCTGCGGCGGGAGATGCATGTGCGGCGGGCGCGCCCAGCCAGTTCGGCGTCGACGCTCCCGAATTGGCGCGGCTCGGCGAGTTTGCGGTTGGGATTAGAACTCTGAAGCTGGTCGAGCCCGATCAAGTCGACGTATTGTCCTATGTCTCGGCCACCGATACGGCTCCGCGCCGGGATCGCGCACTGACCGTCGATCTCTGGTACCCGGCAAGGCCGGAGCCGCGCGCTCGTCGAGCGGTGTATACCGCAAGCTTTCCCTCGGAGCCTCCCGCCCCGCCGGTCAGCTTTTCGGTGCCCGGCATCGCAGTGCGCGACGCGACCGCCGCCGGCGCCGGTTTTCCCCTGATCGTCGTATCGCACGGCTACAGCAACGATCCGGCGGCCATGTCATGGCTCACGGAGAATCTCGCCTCCAAGGGCTATGTGGTCGCGGCCATCCATCATGATGATCCTCCCATCACGGATCGCACCAAGTACGCGGAGCCATTGCTGCGGCGGCCGCTGGACATCGTCTTCGTGGCAGAGTCATTGAAGAAAGAGCTCGCTGCCGAACACCTAATCGATCCGTCGCGTCTCGCTCTGGTCGGCTATTCGCAAGGCGGCTACGGGGTATTGACCGCCGCGGGGGCGACATTCGATCCCGCCGGGCCGCCGACGCGGCTGGTGCCCGGTTCACTGCTCACCCCTTATGTTCGCGGGGCGCCGTTGGAGAGTGCCGTCAAGGTCAAAGGATTGCGCGCCGTGGTCGCAATCGCGCCGGCCGGCGGGGGCAAACTCGCTGCCTGGGGGACGGAAGGACTGCTCGGAATCCACGCACCGCTGCTGCTGATCGCCGGAGACATGGACCGGACCGTCGACTACGCCACCGGCGCGCGGGCGATATTCGACGCCTCCCTCAATGCGCAGCGCTTTCTCCTGACTTTCAAAGGCGGCGGGCATTCCCTTGGCTTGAACCCGGCACCCGATGCGATGCGCAGCCGGCTCTGGGATCTCGAGTGGTTTGAAGACCCTGTGTGGAGAAAGGATCGGGTGAATGCCATCGAGGCGCATTTCATCACGGCGTTCCTGGGACGTTTCGTCAAGGGCGATGAGACACTTGCCCCTTATCTCAATGTGCCGGTCGTCGAGTCCTCCGCGGGGGTCTGGCCGGCCGCCGAGCCGCCGCCGGCTTACGGTGCCTATAGCCCGGGCACCGGAGAGGTGACGGTATGGAAGGGGTTTCAACGCAGGCAGGCCACGGCCCTCGAACTCCTGCAGGCGTCGCCGCCCGCCCCGTGACTTCGCCGTGCTAGTTTGCCGGGCGGCGCCGCATGAAGGCCAGAGCAAGGACGGCGGATGCGACCATCAGGAACAAGCTGACGGCGTTCAACACCGGAGTCGCGCCCTCGCGCATCCGTCCATACATCATCACGGTCAGCGGCGAATCCGTGCCGACCAGCATCAACGTCGTATTGAAATCCGCGAAAGACATCAGAAACGAGATGGCGGCCGAGCCCAGCAGCGCCGGACGCAAGTACGGCAGGACGATGGTGCGAAACACGGCGGCCTTGGTGGCCCCCAGGTTCAAGGCAGCTTCCTCGAGAGTCCGATCGAAGCGTCGCAGGCGGGCGCTGATGGTCAGGGTGGCAATGGTCGCAATGTAGGAGAATTGACCGAGCACCACCAGGGGCAGCCCGGGCCGCAAGAAATCCAGCTCCAGGCCGAGAGTATCGTCGGCGAATTCAGCGATGCGGCTCGCGAAGGCGAGGATCGATATTCCCAGGATCACGCCGGGGATGACGAGCGGTGCCAGCATCAGAACGGACAAGGACTGCTTGCCGGGGAATCGGCCGCGCTCGATGAGAAACGCATTCGCCGTGCCCAGCAGCACCGACAGCAGCGTCACCCAGATGGCCACGGTGCAACTGGTCCAGATACTGCCCAGAAGCTCGGCATCTGCAAACAGACCGGTGCGTCCGGTGGCGGAGTTTCCCAGGAACCAGTCGAGCGTGAACCCCCGCCATGGAGGAGCGGGGTAGGGTGCATCGTTGAACGAGAACACCGCAACGATGATCAACGGCAGAAACAGAAAGGCCATGAACGCGGCCAGATAAACCGCGGTGGCGGCGCGCAGCCAGGCAGGACGGGGCAGCGACGGGATCATGTCCGGCGCATCACGTCGCCGAACCGTTGACCGGAGATTCTGAGGCCGATCACCACCATCGCCGTGGACAACGCCAGGAGCAGAAAGCCGAACGCCGCACCCTGTTCCCAGTTGAAGCGGGTGATGAATTGGGTATAGATCTGTTCGGTGAACCACTGGGAGTTCTTTCCGCCGAGCAGCGTCGGCGTCAGGTAGTTCCCCAACGTGAGCATGAACACGACGATGCAGCCCGCGGTGATGCCGGGTGCCGCATGGGGAATCACGATGGTGCGGAGAATGACGAATCCGCCGGCGCCGAGATCGTATGCGGCCTCGATCAAGGAGTTGTCGAGACTCTCGAGGCTCGAAATGAGCGGGATGACCATGAACAGCAGCGACGTGTAGATCAGGCCCACCAGGATGGTGGCGTCGTGGTAGAGCAATTCGACCGGTACCGCCGTCAGTCCAAGCTTCACCAGCAATGAGGGTAGAACGCCGGACTCCCGCAACAGGATCATCCATCCGAGGGTGCGCACGGTCTCGCTCACCCAGAATGGAATCAAGCAAAGTACGAACAGCCAGGAACTGGCCCGGCCGGTCGTCATTTTCGCAATGATCCACGCGATGGGAAACGCGAGCAGCAGCGTCAGCAGCGTTGCGGCGACCGACATCAATGCCGTACGAAGGAATACGTGCCAGTACAGCGGCTCCGTGAAGAAGGTCTTGTACTGGGCGAGGCTCGCCACATAGTCGCGTGGGCCCACCCGTGCGCGAAACGAGAGCACCGCGAGATCCACGTGCGGCAGCACGATCAAGGCGGCAAGCCACAGGAGGGCCGGCGCCAGCAGCAGGCCCAGACTCAAACGTCCGTGCCAGCGGGTTACGGCGGCGCTATGCATCCTGTCCCGCGGCTCCCGGCCGCGCCGCAAAGCACACCGCTCGATCGGGATCGAAACTGAACAGCACGGATTCGCCCGGCCGCAGATCCGAGAATTGCCCGGTCTGCGGGAGGGCGATGCGAAATTCTCGTCGAGTGCGCGCCTCCTGCAGGAGCACCGCGGAATTGGCGCCGTCGAACAACAGGCTTTGTACTTGACCCGCGTGAGACGGCTGGCCGCCGGGCAGCTCCTGCGCCTGCCGGCCCAGACTGGCCGCCTCCGGGCGAACGAATCCCTCCACGGCATCGCCCGCGGCGATCGAACCAGACCCACGCGCGCGGATGATCCAGCCATCCGCGGTGGTGATTTCGACGAGCGCACCGTCCCGGCCGGTCGCGCGGCCCACGACTCGGTTGTTTGCACCGACGAAGGCGGCCACGAACGGCGTCTGCGGCCGGTAATACAGATCCTGAGGCGTTCCCAACTGTTCGAAGCGTCCATGACTCATGACACCCACATGGTCCGACAGTACCAGCGCCTCGGACTGATCGTGGGTGATGTAGACGAAAGTCGTACCGAAGGCGGCCTGCAATTGCTTCAGTTCGATCTTCATGTGTTCGCGCAGCTTGAGATCGAGCGCGCCCAGCGGTTCATCCAGCAGCAGCAGCGTAGGCTCGAGCACCAGGCTGCGTGCGATCGCGACGCGCTGTCGCTGGCCGCCCGACAGTTCATCCACGCGTTTGCCGGCCGCATTACCCAGTCCGACACGTTCCAGCATGGCGTGGCTGCGCTGTACGCGTTCCGCTCGGGCCATGCCCCGGCGCGCCAGTCCGAACGCCACGTTCTCGCCCACCGACATCATCGGAAACAGGGCCAGTTGCTGGAACACCATATTGACGGGGCGCCGATTCGGCGCCACCTCGCGCATGCTCCTGCCGCCGATGGCGATGTCGCCGCCATCCGGAGCGATGAACCCGGCGATCATCCGAAGCAATGTGGTCTTGCCGCAGCCCGATGGGCCCAGAATCGAGAAGAAGCTGCCGCGCTCCACCGAAAAGGACAACGAATCCACGGCCACATGATCCGAGAAGCGCTTCGTTACCGCGTCCGCGACCAGATCCGCGGTGCTCAATTTGCGGCCTTGATGCGGTCGAGCACCTTGCCTTCGATCTCCTCGAGCCCCGGCGGAATCGACGGATACCAATGAATGTTCTTCAATGCGCTCTCGGGAAAAGCCGCGGCGAATTGCGCCTTGAGACGGGGGTCGACCAGCGGCGCCGTGTCCTTGGCGGCGGAGAAATTTCCGACCGATTTGATGACCCGCGCGGCGTTTTCGGGCCGCATGGTGAAGTTGATCCAGGCGTACGCGGCGGCGTCGTTGCGGCCGCGGGCGGGCAATGCGAAGGTATCGAGCCAGCCGAGCGCACCCGAGCGGGGCACGATGTATTGAATGTCCGGATTGTCCCGATTGAGCGTCCAACCGCCCGTGTCCCACATGATGGCCGCCGTGAGTTCACCGGAACGGAAGCCATTCAAGAGCTGATCCTTGTTGTCGTAGAAGAATTTGAAATTGGGCTTGCACGCGATGATCGCGGCGCCGACCTGATCCATGAGGGCGCTGTAGGCGGTCGGATTTCCGTACAGCGCGAACGGATCCTTGCCGGCGGCGAAAGCGAACGCCATCAGCACCGGCCGCCGCAGACGTATCGCCGTCTTGCCCTTGAGTTCCGGCTTGCAGACATCGGGGTAGTCTTCGACTTTCGCGCGCTTGACGTTGACGACCATGCCGTCCGTTCCCCAGAGATAAGGAAGGGCATAGACCTTGCCGTCGAGGGTCGTGTTGCGCTTCACGATATCGAGCAGCGCCGGCTGGAATTCCTCAACTTTCACCTTGGACAGGTCGATGGGCTTGTAGATGCCGAAGTCGCGTTGCACCGACGTAATCCGGTCCTGCGACGGCTGCGCGAGATCGTATCCCGCCCCGCCGGTCGCGCGCAGCTTGGAAATCATTTCCTCGTTGTTGGAAAGCGTGACTTCGACGTCGATGCCCGTCTCCTTCTTGAATGCGGCGATGAGGTCGGCGGGAACGTAATCGGCCCAACTGATGATGCGCAGCTTCTGACCGTCCGCGTTTGCGTCGCTGAATCCAAGCGCCAATGCCGCCAGGATTACGGATACGTAGAAAGTTCTCATCTTTTCTCCTCGCGGACGATGCCGTGCTGGGCGGACGCGGGTCTTGGCCCGTTGACGCAGCCGCGGATAGGGTACCCTACTTCAGCGCCCCATGGACAAGGGCGATTCTCCCTGCTGCGCGCGAGGGAATGCGCTAGAAAGAATAGCCCCCGGAAATGACCAGAGCCTGCGGCCCGAACTTGATGGTCGTCGTACGTATCACGCCTTCGGTATCGGCCGTGACATTGGTGTTGACCCGCGAGATCGAATACGAGCCGTAAAGGTGCCAACGGGGCGAGATGGCGTAGGCCAAACCCACGGTAGCCGCCGGGCCCACCGATGAGGTGAGCGATAGTTTCGTGGGTCCGCCCAAACCGGCATTACCCTGGGCCGTCGATTTGCGGTCGTAGAAATTGGTGTAGTTCACGCCCACGCCGATGTAGGGCCGGATCTTCGAATCTTCGCTCAGAAAATTGTATTCGAGCAAAACCGTGGGCGACAGCCACCGGGCCGTCGACACGACCTGGCCGTTGTAAGGCACCGATCCCACCGTGGCGGGTCCCTTGCCCTCGACCTTGTTGAGGGGGGGATATCCCAGCGCGAGTTCGAGAGCAAACGCCGGCGACAACCGGCGGACGAAACCGACGTACAAGGTCTCCAGATCCTGCGCTTTGAGGTTCACGCCGGCAGGCACAAACGGTCCGGTGATATCGTCCGCATGCGTGTGATAGAACACGGTGTACGAGCCGAGACGAAAGCTATTGTTGAACACGTCGTCGTCGGCGAAGGCCGGCGCGGCGCAGAGCGACGCGGCGACGGTGGCGGCGGAAATCAGCGCTTTATTGATGGATTTCATGATTGCCGATCCCTTTAAAATTTAGCAAAAAACGAACGGGCTGCGACGGCGCAGAAGGGTGCGACGGCGCTGTGATATCCCTGCACCAACTGTTGCTCGGCCGCCGCCAGGGACAGGCCGCCGCCGGCCGCGGACATGTAAAACGCGAGCAGCGAGTCTTGGCTGGCGACGAATGCCTCCTGAATTGGAGCGAACGGGCCCGACGGGGCACCGTTCACGTCCAGTACCGTGACGAGGCCGGCGGGCAAAGCGCTCCAGAAGGCTGCCATGGTCAGGGTGTTGACGCTGAAGAACACCGTCGGATCTAGATCGCCCCCGCACAACAAGGTGGGCGAGTTCGGGTGCCAGTTGCCGTTGCGCAAATCATTCGTGTAGAGCGCCAGGCGAAAGGTTTGCGTCGGCGGCGTCGCGGCGAGCGGTACTCCCGCGGAAGGCGTCGGTACGGCGCCGTCGGGATTCGTTGCCGTGTCGACCGCGTACGCCACGCGGAAGGAATTGTTGATGAGGTAGGACGAGCCGAAACCGGCGGCAAACAGCGGCGTTTCGGGATTGTTAGGGTCGCTGGGAACGGCTAAGGCGGCGGTCAATGCGGCCGACAGGCCCAGCTGACCCGGGATGTTCACTATCGGCGTCGTACTGTTGAACAACGCCGTTTGCGGGAGCAGGCCGCTGGTGAAAATCGTATCGATCGGCGTCTTGCTCGGCAGCAGCGTCTCGATGCCGGCGGCGTAGGTGGCCGAATAAATGTCCGTCGGTGCGTTGTAGATATTGCCATACGCATGCTGGTAGCTCGTGGTCAGCAGCGGACCGAACACCGTCGAGCCCAAATTGACGCTGCCGAAGAAGATCGCGTCGCCGAAGGCTTCCAATGCATAAGGTCCGGACATGGGCGCAGCGGCGGTCACGGTGGCGCCCGCGGCCTGCAGCGCGCGCTGCGTGGCCATCGCGACATGTCCGCCCTCGGAATAACCGGTCACGAACAACTTGCCGTTGTCCTTGGTGGCAGCGGCGAAGGTCTTGGGCAGAGCGGTGCGGGCGGCGGTGAGGATATCCATCATTTCCCCCGACTGCTGCGCGGCGTCCAAGAACGGATGATAGCCAAGGGTCGAGATATCGTAGCCGGCGTAGTTGGGCGCGACGACGATGTAGCCTTGCGCCGCGAACATGGCCGCAATCAGCGCCCCCTCGGTATTCGTCGGGTCGGTGACGTCGGCGATATTCAACGCCTGATTGGTGTTCGTTCCATGTGCATACAGGACGATCGGTCGCGGGCCGGAGCAGCCGGTCCCGCCGGTGGGCACCATCAGCGCTCCGGAAGATTGAGTTGTTTCTTTGGCGCCGCCCACCGTCCAGAACTTGAGATAGTAGAAGTCCACGCCGCAGGTCGGAGCGCCCGTCAACTGCAGCAGCTGCTTGCCGGAAGCCGTCGCGCCGACCTGGGCGGCAAACGTCGCGGCGTCCGCCGAGGCGATTCGAAAGGGTGGATCAAGCGCAAGGCTGCCCGGTGCGGTGGAGTTGCCGACCTGAACGGTCTGCGAACTGGATCCGCAGGCCGCCACGACAAGGGCTGCCATCAACAGGCCAAAAGGCCCCAGAAATTTCTTCATGCTGTCTCCCTACCGATTCGTGATCGATGACAACCGGATATTCAGCGATGAACATCCGGTCTTCGTTGTTGTATTGCGGCTGCCAGCCCGTGGCCGCGCAGTTTACGCTACCCGGCGGAAGCGGGCATTAGGGGCGTTCCGCAAGCCACGCGTGAACTTCGCTTATGATCGCGAGCGCGATCCCCTCCGGGGTGACTGCGCCGATGTCGAATCCGACCGGACCACGCAGACGTGAGTGCAGTTTTTCGGAGGCCGCGCCCAATTCTTCGGTGATTCGCCGGCGGCGGGCTGACGGACCGAGCAGGCCGATATAGTCCGGCACTCCGGCTTCCGCCAACTCGCGCAGATACGCGACGTCTGACGGCAGATGATGGCTCATGACGACCACAGCGTGGCACTCTGCGACCGCGACGCTGGCGCGCAGGGCCCGCGCATCGACACGTCGCACCGTGGCGCCCGGGAAGCGTTCGGCGAGCGCATAGGCGGGACGATGGTCCACCACCGTCACGCGCCACCCCAGCGCCAAAGCCGCGGTCGTCACCGGCTGCGCATCGGGCCCGGCGCCGCATATCAGGATGTGCGGTGGCGGGGCAAGAAATTGCACGAAGGCGCGGGTGCGTCGTCCGCCGATGTCGGTGTCGACCGAGCGCGACTCGGCATCGGCGAGCGCCCGTTCCGCGGCGCCCGACAGCGCGGGCGGCGCGGTATCGTGGGTGCCGAGGACGAGGTCCTCGGACTCATGCACCACAATCAGCGAAGTTGACCGGCCCGCGCGCGACGAACGGCCGGCGTTGACGAGAGCCGTCGCGGCAGGACTTCCGGGTCCCGCGGGTTCGAGCAGAACGCGCATGGCCCCCTCGCAGCCCGCCCCGATCCCGAACAGGAGATCGTCGGGCCCGCGCATGTCGTACTCGACCGCGCGCGGCACGCCGCTGTCCAGAACCTGACGCGCGTGCAGCGCAAGATCCGCTTCGAGACATCCGCCGCTCAGCAATCCGAAGTAACTTCCATCCCGCATAATGAGCATGCGGGCGCCGGGTTTGCGGTAAGTCGAACCGGCGGTAGCCACCACGGTTGCCAATACGCCGGGGCTGCCGTTCCGGGGCGCATTTTCCAGCAAGGATTCCAAACTTGTGTCGAGCCGTACCTCGAGTCTGCCGCTATCCATGGCCACATTCTCGCAAAGAAGAGGCAAGAACGCGACGCGGCCTTGCGAAGCGACGCCGTTGCCGGATGGACGCCGTTGCCATATGAAGGGGAAGCAGTCAAGATTCGCTTCCGATGACAGTCGCCCCCGAGACACGCAAGCTCTACCAGCAAGTCGCGAGCACGATTATGGGGTCCATCCTGTCCGGAAAGTACAAGCCGGGCGAGCGCCTGCCGTCGGAGCGCGACCTCGCGGTGGCGTTCAAAGTGAGCCGCCCGACGATCCGTGAGGCGATGATCGCCCTCGAGATTCGCGGGTTGGCCGAAACTCGCCACGGGTCCGGGATCTATGTGACCGACCAGCCGACGGCCTCGAGCAACGCGGTGGACCTTGACATCGGAGCGTTCGAATTGACCGAGGCGCGCCGATTGTTCGAGGGCGAGGCGGCGGCGTTGGCGGCGACCCAGGTCAGCGACGAGTCCATCGAGGAATTGGAGCGCATCATTGCCGAGATGGAAGATGAGAATGCGCGCGGCCAGCAAGATTGGACTGCCGACCGACGATTTCACATCGCCATTGCGCGCGCCACACGCAATACGGCGATTGCGACGGTGATCGAGAACCTGTTGGACCTGCGGCACAAATCTCCGCTGTGCGTTTACATGTTGGAGCGCGCGCGCCGCGTCGGCGTGCAACCGCGCGTGAGCGAACACCGGCGCATTCTCGTCGCATTGCGCAAACACGATCCCAGGGCGGCCAGGAATGCGATGCGCGACCATTTGGCGCGGGTCATCGAGGATGTGTTGGCGGCGACCGGGCCCGATGCGCTGGGGTCGACGGCGCGGACGACCAAGAAGCGCCATGACTATATACGCCGGCTGGCAATCTGAACGGTGCCGCCGGTGGTGGGCGAACTCCTCGACACCAATCGCCGCTACTACGACTCGCTGTGGGCGGGCGCGCGCCTGGTCGAACCGCAGCGATTCAACACCTGGCCGCTGGTCCAGTCTCTCTTACCGCAAGGCGGCACCCGACTCGAAGTGGCGCCGGGCCTGCGGCCGCGACTGCCGCTCGATGGCACGCACTTCGTCGATATCAGCATGCCGGCGCTGGTCAAGCTGCGGGGGCGCGGCGCATCCGCGACCTTGAGCCAGGTCACGTCGCTACCGTTTGCGAGCGATAGTTTCGGTCTGGTCTGCGCGTTGGACATCGTCGAGCACGTCGACGATGAGGATGCGGCCCTGTCGGAATTATCGCGGGTGGCCAA
Organism: Gammaproteobacteria bacterium; assembly: GCA_034667965.1. Lineage (GTDB taxonomy): Bacteria > Pseudomonadota > Gammaproteobacteria > Steroidobacterales > Steroidobacteraceae > Bog-1198. Next base: position 15,876 of record JAXDQI010000216.1, on the reverse strand, counting down.
AGCAGGGGCGTTGCTCCTGCTGTCCGTCCCCCTGCATCCCGCGCGCTGGACGCCGTTCGATGAATTCGTCGGACATCGCCGCCGCTACGAACCCGAACGCTTGTGGAAGAAGTTGGCGGAGCATCGGTTCATGGTCGAGCGCAGCGCGATTTTCGGCATGCAACCACGGTCGTCGCATCTGCTGGATGCTGGGATGTGGTGGTTGACCCATCAGCGAGAACGGGCCCTGTGGTGGTACAACCGCGCCATCATGCCGTTGGGCCTGCGATTTCAAAAGCCGCTGAGACTGCATCCGGGCACGATAGGAACCGACGACGTCGACGAAATCTTGATGGTGTGCCGTAAAGGGTGACGATGACCTCTCCAGCGAACATATCGCGCCGCGAGGCGTTGTTCGCCGGCGTCGGGGTGCTGTGGTCGCTGGCCGCGACAAGGCGCAGCCGCGCCGCGGAAGGTGCGCTAGTCACCGAGGCGGTGGCGCCCGGGATCCACATCCGCCGCGGCATCGATGAGGACGCCAGTGCCGCCAACGGCGACGCGATCGCCAATATCGGCTTCATCGTGGGCCGGAGCGCTGTGGCCGTGATCGACCCGGGCGGTAGCCTGAATGACGGCCAGCGCTTGCGCGCCCGGATTCGCCAGATGACGCAATTGCCGATTCGCTTCGTGGTGCTCTCGCACGTCCACCCCGACCATATATTCGGCGCGGGGGCATTCGAGCAAGACCGCCCAGAATTTATCGGCCACGCCCGTCTGCCGAACGCCCTGGAGCAGCGCGGAGAGTATTATCGGCGAGGCTTGGAGTCCGTTCTCGGCAAGGGCAAGGCCGGTCCGGTGGTAATCCCGACGCGTCTGATCGTGGATCGCGGTCAGCTTGATCTCGGAGATCGTATCCTCCTCCTCACGGCACATCCGGTGGCCCATTCCGACTGCGATCTGTCGGTGTTCGACCCATCGAGCGCCACGCTGCTGGCGGCCGATCTGTTGTTTGTCGAGCGCGTGCCCGCACTCGACGGTCGGCTGAAGGGGTGGCAGAGCGTGTTGACGTCGCTGAAGACCGTCGCGGCGAGCCGGGCAGTACCTGGACACGGTCCGGTGAGCGTAAACTGGCCCTCCGGAGCACAGGACCTCGATCGCTATCTCGACGTGCTATTGCGTGAGACCCGGGCGGCGGTGAAGGCGGGAATGGAGATCAGCGACGCCGTCGCTTCGGTGGGTTTGTCCGAACGCGGCAAGTGGAAGTTATTCGACGACTATCAGGGCCATAACGTCACTCAGGCGTTTAAGGAGGTCGAATGGGAATGATACGGGCCTTGTTGATTCCGGCCGCCCTGCTGGCGTTCTGCCCGGGCTGGGGATTGAACGCGGCCCACGCCGCCGACTCACCGGACGCCGAAGAGGCCGAGCGGACCGAGCGCTGGAAGGAGCTGCAGCACGCTCTGTTCGGCGACCGGAAGATACAGGACGGCAGCGCGTGGCTGGGCATCGAAGCGCCGGCTCGCGCGCTCGACGCGGCGTTGGTGCCGGTCAGTCTGACGGTCAAGGGCGACCAGGCGATCAAGGGCATCTACCTCGTCATCGACAACAACCCCGGCCCGTTGGCCGGCCACTTCATATTCGGACCGCAGGGAGATCCGCATTCGCTCAAGCTGCGGGTGCGCGTGAACGCGTATACCTACATGCATGTGGTTGCGGAGACGCGCGACAACCAGCTGTTTTCGGCGGCTCGATTCGTCAAGGCGGCCGGCGGATGTTCGGCGCCGGCGGGTGCCGATGAGCAGCAAGCCTTGCAGGACATCGGCCATATCAAGGTGCGGCTCATGCAGCCGTTCGCCGCGGGCAAGCCCATGGAAGCGCAGATCATGATCCGGCATCCCAATTTCAACGGCATGCAGATGAATCAATCCACCCGCCTCTACACTCCCGCCATGTTCATTCGCACCATCGACGTGAGTTACAACGGCGAGCCGGTGATGCATCTTGACTCCGATATCTCCCTCAGCTCGGACCCGGTCATCAGCTTTGGGTTCATACCGCCCCAAAAAGGCCAGCTCAAAGTGCTGGTGCGCGACACGAAGGATTCGACCTTCGGGCAGAGCTTCGATGTGCCGGCGCCTGCGAGTTAGCGCGTCGGCGGCCGTGGATTAGCGCGGAGATACTGATGAGTCGATGCCGCTTGGCGCTCAGGTTCTTTGTTGTCTGCACGGTCCTACTAGGGAGCGGCGTGGCGATGGGTGCGGAAGGGGTGGCCGAACCTGAAGGCTATTGGGAGGGCAATGTCGATGCGCCGACGCCTTCCACCATTCACGGTGGGAAGGTCATCCATGTCGAGGACGTCGAAGCCCTGTTGCGGCAAGGCAAGGCGGTCGTCATCGACGCTTCGAATGCGCCGCGACGCCCTGCGGAACTGGCTCCCGGCGCTCCGTGGCTGCCTCTGCCGCATCGCGCGATTCCGGATGCGCTGTGGCTTCCCGGGGTCGGAGTAGGGACGCTGATTCGCGAGGTCGACGATTTTTACCGCAGCCGCTTGGCAAGAGCGACCGGGGGGGATGTCGATGTGCCGCTCGTCGTCTACTGCCACGAGAAGTGCTGGCTGAGCTGGAATGCGGCCAAACGGGCGATCGGTTACGGTTACCGCCGGGTACTCTGGTTTCCGGAAGGACTCGAAGGCTGGATCGCTGCAGGACAGCAGACGGCGGTTGCCGCGCCGCAGGGACCCGCGAGCGCGGAACAGGCGCCCGTCGCCACGGCGGGCAATGACGGCCGGTTGCCGGCGCTTGCCATCCTCGATCTCGAGCTTACGGGAGACTTGGGCGGACCCGAATTCGAGGCGGAACATGCGGCGCGGCTCAAGACGATGAGCGCGCGACTTCGCCAGGATCTCGAGCGTACCGGGATGTACCGGATTCTCGATAATAGTGCCGCGCAAAGCATGATCGATACGCTAAGATCGCAGCAGTCCTACCTGCACGATTGCAACGGATGCGATCTGGACGTGGGCCACGCGTTGCATGCCGATCTGGTCTTTGTTGCCTGGGTCGACCGTGTGAGCGGGCTCATCTTGAGCCTCACGTATGAGATCCACGAGGTGCAGACGGGACAGATAGCGGCGAGGAAGTCTTTCGACTTCCGGGGCGACAACGACAACGCGTGGAATCACGCCATCGATTACATGGTGCGGGATCTCGCGAAGAAATAGAAAAATATAGGGAGTAGATATGTTCCACCAACTATTGACCCCGGTAGGCGGCAGTCTGGGACTGTCGTTCCTGGTTGCATTACTGCCCATCGTCACCGTCCTTGCACTTCTGGGAGTATTCAAGAGACCCGCGTGGCAGGCCGCCCTCGCCGGACTCGTGGTCGCTTTCGCGATCGCGGTGACGATCTGGGGAATGCCGGTGCAGATGGCATTGGCCTCGGCGTGCAACGGCGCGATTTTCGCGCTGTGGCCCGTGATGTGGATCGTGATCAATGCCTTGTTCCTGTACAACATCGCGGTGGCATCGGGCCGCTTCGATGCGTTTCGGGATTGGGTGATCGGCCGCTTGCCTAACGACCGTCGAGTGATACTGGTCGTGATCGGATTCTGCTTCGGCGCGCTGCTCGAGGGTATCGCCGGATTCGGCGCGCCGGTGGCGATCACCGCGTCGCTCCTCATCCTGGTCGGGTTTGCCGAGCTCGACGCCCTGGTATTCGTGCTCATCTTCAACACGACTCCGGTGGCGTTCGGCGCGCTCGGCGCCCCCGTGACGGTTCTGGCCGCGGTGACCGGCCTGCCTGCGGCCGCGCTCGGGGCGATGATCGGCCGTCAATTGCCATTGATGGCGGTGATCCTGCCGTTCTACGTCATGGCGCTGTACGGCGGGTGGCGCTCGGTGCGGACGCTCTGGCCGGTGTTGCTGGTTGCCGGCGTCAGCTTCGGTGCGGCGCAGTTCGCCGCGTCCAACTATCTGGATTACACCCTCACGGACGTGCTCGCGGCGCTGGGGTCGCTCATCGTCACGGTGCTTTTCCTGCAGGTATGGCGTCCGGCCGAGACAGCCGAGTACTCCATCGCGCACTCGCCGCTCGACACGTCGAAGTCAGCTCGCGCGCCGGTGGCCGCGTGGCAGGGGTGGATTCCCTGGCTGATCGTGTCGGCCACCGTGATTCTGTGGTCGTCCTTCAAAATCAGCGCCAAGGGCCAAATCAACGTTCCCTGGCCCGGTCTCGACAAGGCCATCGCCATCACCCTCTACCACGACAAACCCTACGCGGCGGTGTGGGCATTCCAGCCGCTCGGTACCGGAACGGCGATATTGCTCGCCGCACTCATCACTGCGGCATTGGTTCGCTTGCCGGCAGCGGAACTCGTGCGGTGCGCGGTACGCACCATCCGGCAGATCTGGCTGGCGGTCGCGACGGTCATGCTCGTGGTTGCGCTCGCTTACGTCATGAACTACTCCGGTCTGGCCTATACGCTGGGTCTTGCCGTTGCCTCCAGCGGCAGCGCGTTCGTCCTGTTCTCGCCCTTCCTCGGCTGGATGGCGGTATTCCTGTCCGGCAGCGACACGTCGGGGAACGCGCTCTTCGGAAATTTGCAAGTGGTCGCGGCGCGACAGCTGAACCTTAATCCCTTGCTGTTCGCCGCCACCAATTCGTCGGGAGGCGTTCTCGGCAAGATGATTTCACCGCAGAACATCGCGACCGGCGTGTCGGTCACCAACTTGAAGGGGCGGGAAGGCGCGGTCCTGGCGCGCACCTTCGTGCACAGCATCGTATTGACGCTGCTGCTGGTCGTGATCGTCATCGTCCAGCAGTACGTCATCCCCGGCATCATTCCGGCGTTCCCCGCCGGCAAATGAGTGATCACGGCTGAGTGATCACCGCCGGCCGGACCGGCAGCGGCGATCTTGCGGGCTTCAACGCCAGGTGCGGCTGCGCGCGATTCGCCGCGTGTAAGCGAAAGCTGACACAGACTGTCACCTTTATCCGGCCTGTTGACCATTTTGGTTGACTAAGAATAACGCTCCACCCGCATGAGGCGCGCGAACCCGATATGGCCTTGCCACGCTATGCCTCCCGAGGCGCGATCAGCTTTCTCGCCCACTATGTGCGCCGCCGCCTGTTCAGTCATGCCATCGTCCTGTTGTCGGTATTGGCGGCGGTGGGTTGCGCGGTCGCCTCCCAATATGCGGTGAAGCATTTGGTCGACGTGCTCGGGACGCGGAGTCCAGCCGCGCAGGTGTTGTGGGGCGCGGTCGGGCTGCTGCTCGCGCTGGTGGCCGGGGACAACCTACTGTGGCGGCTGGCGGGGTGGGTGTCGACTCACGCCTTCGTGGCGGTGGGGGGCGACATGCGGCTGGAGCTCTTCGATCACCTGTCGGGCCAGGGGACCCGTTATTTCGTCGAGCGCTTTCCGGGCGCCTTGGCCGGTCGGATCACGGCGGCGGCCAACGCCGCCTGGTTGATCGAGAACTCGCTGACGTGGAGCACGATTCCCCCGGGCACCGCCGTGATCGCAAGCGTCATGGTGCTGGGGACGATCAACTGGCACCTGACCGTGGTCCTGCTGGTGGTCATCACATTGCTCGGCGCGACCATCGGCTGGCTGGCATCGCAGGGGCGAGAACTGCATCAAAGCTTCGCAGGACATGCGGCGCACGTGAGCGGGGATTTGACGGACATCGTGAGCAACATCGGATTGGTGCGCGCCTTCGGGGCCGCCCGCCGTGAGCAGCAGCGGCTCACCGAAAAAATCGAGGATGAGATGCAGGCGCAGCGCGCCAGCTTGAGATCGCTGGAGCGGCTGCGCTTGTTCCATGCCTTCACGGTGTTCGGCGTCACTGCCGGCGTTCTGGTCTGGTCGGTTGAACTCTGGCGGCGCGGGCAAATATCCACCGGCGACGTCGTGCTGACCACCACGCTGGGGTTCACGGTGCTGCATGCCTCGCGCGATTTCGCCATGGCCCTGGTGGACATGGTGCAGCAGTTCGCGAAGCTCGGCGAGGCGGTGCAGGTGCTCGGGCTGCCGCACGAAATGCAGGATTCGGAGGACGCCAAACCGCTCATGATCGGCGGCGGTTCGATCAGCTTCCGTGGTGTGTGCTTCACCTATCCGAGCGGACAGAGCGTGCTCAAGGATTTCATGCTCGACGTGCCGGCCGGTCAAAAGATCGGTTTGGTAGGGCGTTCGGGAGCCGGCAAGTCAACCATCATCGCGCTGCTGCAGCGGCTGTACGATCCGGCCGCCGGGCAGGTGTTTGTCGACGGTCAGAATATCGCGGGAGTGACGCAGGAGAGTTTGCGCGGTTCGATCGCCGTCGTGCAGCAGGATATCTCCCTGTTCCACCGCTCGCTGCTCGAGAATCTGCGCTACGGGCGGCCGGAGGCAAGCGACGAGGAAGTGTTCCGCGCCGTCGAGGCCGCGAAATGCACGGAGTTCATCAACCAGCTGCCGGAGGGGTTCGACACCCTGGTGGGCGAGCGCGGCATGAAGCTCTCGGGCGGCCAGCGCCAGCGGTTGGCAATTGCACGCGCATTTCTCATGAATGCGCCCATCGTGTTGCTGGACGAGGCGACTTCAGCTCTGGACACCGAATCCGAACAAGCGATTCAGGAGGCACTGTCGCGGCTGTTCAAGGGCCGCACGGTCCTCGCCATCGCTCACCGTCTATCGACGCTCGATGCATTCGATCGAATCGTGGTGCTCGATCGCGGACGCATCGTCGAAGACGGTCCACCGCGCCGATTGCTGCAAACCAAAGGAGTCTACAGTCGAATGTACGGCCGTCAAACGAGAGTGGGCGCGGAGCAGATGCCATGAAGCGATTGAGATTTTGCGCGGCACTTGCCTTGGCCGCCGCGTTGTCGGGCTGCGGCACCATGCGGGGGGCGCCGCATCGCAGCGGGCAGGCGGAGCCGGGACCCGGGCCAGGCGAAAGTGCGGCGCCGCCGGCGTCTGCCGAGCCTGAGCCGGAGTCGCCGCCGCAGCCCACATCCGAGCCGGAGGAGTCGAACAACGAAGCGCCCCAGCCGGCGGATGACAATGCGGCGCTTCAACCCTGCCTGCCGGTCGAAAACAAGCCAAAGCCGAAGACCAAACCCAAGCCGAAGCCGGTGGTGAAGCAAGCGCCGCCGCCGCCGGCCCCGCCGGTGCCCGAGACGCCCCCGGGCGGCGTGATCGACGCGCGGGTCGAGCCGCTGCCGGTGCCCGTCGTATCGATCCTGGGCAAGAAAGTTCAGAGCCCCAATGGTGATGACCTGGGGCGCGTCGTGGATGTGTTGGCTGATTCCACGGGGCGCGTGCGCGTCGCGATCATCGATTTCGGCGGCTTTTTGGGGGTGGGCGATCATCGGATCGCGGTCGACTGGCCGCTGCTGCGCTTCAATCCGGACCGCGGCAATCCGTCGTTGCTGTTGAGCTTGAGCCGGGACAAGTTGAAGGCCGCGCCGGAATATAGGGAAGATCCGCGCCCGCAGACCTTGATGGAGCCGGCGCCGGCCGCAGCCCCAGCAGCGCCTGCAACAGCCCCGGCGGCGTCTGCCCCAGCGGCGGCGCCTGCAACAGCCCCAGCGGCAACAGCCCCTGCTGCGCCTGCCCCAGTGGCGCCCGCCACCGGGCCGGCTGCGTCTGCCGCGCCACCGGCCGCAAATCCACCTCCAACGGCAGCGCCGCCCACCAGCAATCCCAAGAAGTGAGCGGATGCCTGTTCCGGCCGACAACGAGGGTGCGGCGAACTTCACTGAAGCCCGCGCCAGCCGCGGGCTGGATTGGTTCAATCTCTTCGTGGCGAACATCCAGACCGGATTCGGGCCCTTCATCGCGGTGTACCTGAGCAGTCAGAGTTGGACGCAAACGTCCATCGGCCTCGCGCTCAGCATCGGGACGGTGAGTTCAATGGCCAGTCAGGTGCCGGCGGGTGCGTTGGTGGATCTCATGCCGAACAAGACGCGCGTCGCGGCGTTCAGCGTGGTGGTGTTCACGATCAGTGCCCTGATGTTCGCCATACATCCGATCCCGTTGTTCGTGTATCTCGCGGAGATCCTGCACGGCATTTCGAGCTGTACCCTGGGGCCGGCCATCGCCGCAATGAGCCTGGTGATTGCGGGCCGCTTCGGCATGGGCCTCCGGCTCGGACGCAACGCGCGCTATGCCGCCATCGGCAACGGCGTCGGTGCGGCCCTCATGGGGGCTTGCGGTCAGTATGTGTCGGAGCGCGCGGTGTTCTTTCTGACCGCCCTGCTGACTCTGCCGGCGCTGGTCGCATTGCTACCGCTGCGGCGTTCCGCGGTGGCGCCGGAGGAACTGCGCCCCCCGCATCTAAAAGCGGGTGAGAGTCCGGTGAAATACCTCAGTGTGCTGGCGGATCGGCGCTTGTTGATTTTCAGCGCCTGCGCCATGTTGTTCACCTTCGCCAATGCGCCGATGCTGATGTTGATCAGCGGTACGCTGACGGCGCAGGGATCGAACCCAAGTCTGCTGATCGCCGCCTGCATCGTGCTGCCGCAGATCATTGTCGCAATCGCGTCGCCGGCGGTGGGCCGCTTCGCGGAGCGCTACGGCCGGCGCATCGTGTTGATGATCGGCTTCAGCATGCTGCCGCTGCGCTGCATGGTATTCGCGGCGACTCAAAATCCGACCATCCTGGTTGCCGCGCAGCTTCTGGACGGCATTGCGGGCGCAAGTTTCGGGATCATGGTGCCGTTGATCGTCAGCGATGTGGCGGGGAGGTCGGGCCATTTCAATTTGTCCCTGGGCGCCGTCGGATTCGGCGTCGGGATCGGCGCCACTTTGAGCACGCCGGCGGCGGGATGGATGGCGGACCATTTCGGAACCAAGCCGGCCTTCTTCGCCTTGCTGGCCATCGGCGCGCTCGCCATGTTCATGGCATTCGTCATGCCGGAAACGCGACCCCGGCGGGATGCGGACGAGGAGGCGGGCGGCGGCACGGGCGGCGGCACAGGCGGAGCCGCTCCCAAGAACGGCGAGCGCGACCCCGCCGCGCAGGGGTCCGCGCCGCCCGACGACGGGGCCACGCAACCCGGCGCGTCGCCGCCGGACGAAAATGCCAGGCCGCCACCGCCGGCGCGGCGGCGCGCCTGATCGATCAGTGGCGCACCACCACGACGACATCGCCGTCGCGTCGCGTGACCGTCGCCGCCACACCGTCGCCATAGCGATGCAGGAGGACGTCGACCGAGCCGCCGCTGAGCCGAAGGTTGCGCAGGTGGACGTGATTGATGAATGCCGGCAGCACCGGCCGGTAGAACGCCACCTCGCGGCTGCCGTCGAAGAGTTCGAGACCCAATGTGGCCTGCAGCAGGCAGAGCGTCGTAGCGCTGGCCCATGCCTGCGGCGAGCAGGCGACCGGGTATTGCGTGGGTGCATTGCGCTGGCGCCGAACGAAACCGCAGAACAGTTCGGGCAAGCGACGCAGGTCCATATACGATGCGGCGTCGAACAGCGCGCTGAAGATCTTTGCGGCCGCCTGCTTTTGGCCGTAACGCGCCATGCCCATCGCGATCAATGCGTTGTCATGCGGCCATACGGAACCGTTGTGGTACGACATCGGGTTGTAGCGTGCCTCCGACAACGACACGGTGCGGATACCCCAACCGCTGAAAATGGCGGGCGCAAGCAATGTCTGCGCGACGCGCTCCGCACGCTCCGGCGATGCAATGCCGGTAAGCAGCACCTGACCGGCGTTCGAGGAGACCACGCGGCAGGGCTGCTTGTCGCCGTCGAGCGCGAGCGCGTAGGTCGACAGGTCTTCGCACCAGAATTTCTCCTCGAACTGCCGCCGCAGCGCAACCGCCTGCGCCTGCAAGGTGTTGGCCAGGGCGTGATGACCCAGTGCCCCGGCCAACAGAGCGCCATGACGTTTAGCCCCGTAGACGTAGGCTTGAACCTCGCACAAGGCAATCGGTCCCTGGGCCATCCGGCCGCCGCTGTGGAAGATGGCGTCGTGGGAGTCCTTCCACCCTTGATTGGCCAGGCCTTCCTGCGTCTGCCGGTAATACTCGACGAAGCCGTCGCCGTCCCGGTCGCCGTAGGTGTCTATCCACCGCAAGGCCGCCTCGGCGTTCGGCCACAGCGAGCGCACCAATTCCAAATCGCCGGTGCGGACGAAGTATTCACCGAGCAGTAAAACGAACAGAGGGGTGGAGTCGACGCTGCCGTAATAGCGGCCGAATGGAACCTCGTGCAGATTCGCCATCTCGCCATGACGCACCTCATGCAATATCTTGCCGGGTTCCGCATCGCGCACGGCTTCGCTGGTGGTCGCCTGGTGCGCGGCCAGAAAATTCAAAACTCCCTTCGCGATGGTCGGGTCGATCCACAGGGTCATCAGGGCGGTGATCAGTCCGTCACGGCCGAAGGGGGTGCTGAACCACGGCGTGCCGGCGTACGGATAGTGGCCATACGGCGTGTCGGTGATGAGCATGTACAAATCGGAGACGGAGCGGCGCACGATTTCGTTGAATACGGTATTGGAACTGTCGACGCTCGCGGCGCGCGCACTCGATTCGCGCAGCGCGTGGCGGGCGGCCCGCATCTGGCGGTAGAACCCCCGGCCGTTCCAGTCGTCGTCGGCGACCTCGTGCGAGCCGCCGGGTACGCCGTAGCGCACGAACACCCGGCGCGTCTCGCGGGCCTTCAGCGACAGTTCGTACGAGGCACGCCCCGTGGTCAGCGTTTTCGGCGCGGGATCGAACGTCAAACGCGTGGCCCGCTCGATCTTGTCCAGGCCCATGTATTTGAGGAGCACTGCGCGGCCGCTCTCCAATTCCGCGGAGGATTCGCCATGCGCCGGGCGTTTCTCTCCGCGCACTTCGAACAGATCGGCAAAATCCGAAGCAAATCGGAACGTCAGGCGCACGTGCAGCGGGGCGTCGCTGAAGTTGCGCACGAGCAGGCGTTCGTAGCAGGTGCCCTCCCAGACGAACTTGATGCGGTTCAAGTGAATCTGTTCGCGGCGGAACGCGATCCGCCCGTCGATGAGCATGTCCGGGTTGCTGAGATCGGCACTGAACACGGCGTTATCGTCCTGGGTCATGGAACTCAGCAGCAGCGGCCGGGCTTCTTCGAGCAGCAATTGGAACTGCGACAAGATCCGGGTGTCGCGATAATACAGCCCTTCGGAATTGCCCGGTTCGCCGCCGATGTCGCCGCGCTGATCGAAGACCGCGAAAGTGTCTCCATGCTTCAGCGTGCGCGTCCGGCGTTCCTGCAGCGTGGCGTTTGCTGCGATGGCGTATTGCGGAGCCGGAACGACATCGTCGGCGGTTTGGGCCGGCGATGACGAGTTGAGCAGAGTTGATGTGTTCACACACGCCCCATTGTTAGTTTGTAAAAATTTCATCGCAGCCCGCATGCCGCGTATCAAACGCGGAAATACATGACGAAAATGCGGACATGCACGGTAAGAGTGGCTCTATCGGCATCGGTTCCATCGCGATTGCGGCGCCACGGGAACTACCGGCGCGTGACTGCGTCATACTTCCTACAACAATCCTACACTGGGACGGAACGTCGATATGAGAATTGCACAGGTCGCACCGCTCACGGAAGCCGTACCCCCGAAACTATACGGCGGCACCGAGCGTGTGGTCGCTTATCTGACAGATGCATTGGTGGAACTCGGACACGATGTAACGCTTTTCGCCTCTGGCGACAGCGTGACGAAGGCCGATCTCCATGCCATGTGGCCGCGGGCCCTGCGTCTCGATCCAAGCGTGACGGATTATTTCGTTCCGTTGTTCATGCAGCTTGAAATGGTCGCGCGGCGTGCACATGAATTCGACGTCATTCACGCTCACTTGGATTATTTCGGCTATCCAATGCTGCTCCGCCTCGCGACCCCGTCGCTCACGACGCTGCATGGCCGGCTCGACCTGCCGGAACTCCCGGCTCTCTACGGCGTGTATGACGAAATGCCGGTGGTGTCCATTTCGAATTCACAGCGCGGTCCTCTGCCGCAGCCCAACTACGTGGCGACGGTATTGCACGGGCTGCCGAAGGATCTGCTCGCGAAGGGCCCCGGAACCGGCGGATACCTCGGATTTCTGGGCCGCATTTCTCCGGAAAAAGCTCCCGATGCCGCCGTCAGAATCGCCGCGAAGGCCGGCATGCCGCTCAAGATTGCGGCCAAGGTCGACAAGGTCGACCAAGAGTATTACAGAACCACCATAGAGCCGTTGTTGTCGCGGGGCGACGTCGAATTCGTCGGCGAAATCGGCGAGCATCAAAAGAGCGAGTTTCTGGGGAATGCCGCCGCCCTGCTGTTTCCGATCGCGTGGCGCGAGCCTTTCGGTCTGGTGATGATCGAGGCCATGGCCTGCGGAACCCCGGTGATTGCGTACAACAACGGATCGGTGCCGGAAGTACTGGAGGATGGGGTTACCGGCTTCATCGTGGAAAACGAACAACAGGCCGTCGATGCCGTGGCAAAAATCGGCACGCTCGACCGCGATCGAATCCGAGCGGAATTCGACCGACGTTTCACCGCGCATCACATGGCCCAGAACTACGTGAAATTGTATACGCGGCTGGTCAAGCAGGACCGCGTGGGCAAGCGCGTCAACGGACACGCGAACGTGGAGAGATCGCTGTTAACATAGGAGCATGTTACAGACCGATAGCGCAGCGGCGGCGGGTGCGAAGCGACTAGAGCCGGCATTTATCGAGAGCTATGCGCAGCTGCCGGCGCATTTTTATACCCGCGTCGACCCCACCCGGGTGGCGGATCCGACCTTGATAGCCTTCAATTCGGCGCTTGCGTCGGAACTTGGGCTCGATGTCCCCGGCCCCGATCAAACAGCGCTCGCCGAAATTTTCTCGGGCAACCGAGCGGTGCCCGGTACTTTGCCCATCGCGATGGCGTATGCGGGCCATCAGTTCGGCCAATTCGTACCGCAACTGGGCGACGGACGCGCCATCTTGATGGGAGAAGTGCGCGACCGCTTCGGCCGGCGCCGCGACATCCAATTGAAGGGCTCGGGCCGCACGCCGTATTCGCGAGGCGGCGACGGGCGCGCGGCGCTGGGTCCCGTCCTGCGAGAATACGTGGTCAGCGAGGCCATGCACGCCCTCGGAATTCCGACAACCCGCGCGCTTGCGGCCGTCGCGACCGGTGAACCCGTGTATCGCGAAGGGGGAGCATTGCCGGGGGCCGTATTGACGCGGGTCGCCGCAAGCCACGTGCGGGTGGGCACGTTTCAATATTTCGCCGCCCGCGGGGACACCGAGGCGGTCCGGCGCCTCGCGGATTATGTGATCGAGCGGCATTACCCCGACGCCGACTCCGCCGCCAATCCGTATTTGGAATTATTGCGGTCCGTTATGCAGCGACAGGCGCGCCTGGTTGCCGGCTGGATGAACGTGGGATTTATCCACGGGGTGATGAACACGGACAACATGGCCATTTCGGGGGAGACCATCGATTTCGGGCCGTGCGCGTTCATGGATGCATATGACCCGGCGACGGTGTTCAGTTCCATCGATCATATGGGCCGCTATGCCTATGGGAATCAGGCTGCGGCAGCGCAGTGGAATCTGGCGCGGTTCGCCGAGACGCTCTTGACGTGCATCGATCCGCAGACCGACAGAGCCATCGAGCTTGCCACCGGAGTGATCGCCGATTTCTCCAGGGAGTTCGACGAGCGCTGGCTTGCGGGCATGCGGAAAAAGCTGGGGTTGTTCAAGCAAGAGGATGGCGACCTTGCTTTGATTCGCGCGCTGTTGGATGCGATGCAGCGCGGCGGCGCGGACTTCACTTTGACATTCCGCCGGTTGTGCGCGGCCGCTGAAGGCATCGCCGGCGATGCGGCAATGGAGGATGCGGTAATGGATGAGCTGTTTGCGGATCCGGCCGGTTTCCGGCAATGGTCGCAGGACTGGCGCGCCCGGCTGGCGCGCGAACCGCAGCCGGGAAGCGAACATGCTGCGTTGATGCGCCTGGTCAATCCGGGCATCATTCCGCGCAATCATCGCATCGAAGCGATGATTGCGGCGGCTGTGGAGCGCGGCGACTACGCGCCATTCGGGACATTGGTGGACGTTCTGGCGCATCCCTACGAGGACTCTGACTCCGGCGCGGCCTTCGCCGTTCCGCCGCTGCCCGAGGAGCGCGTCTTGCAAACATTCTGCGGCACCTGAGAGAAGAGCGCCGCGATGAGAGATGGAGCGACATGAACGAGGAGGCGGTGGAGCAGATTCAAACCAAGATCGCGTTCCTGGAGCAAGCGAACGCCGAGCTCAGTGACGTGGTTTTTCGGCAGCAACTGGAAATCCGCGCGCTGGGAGCGCGCATCAAGGAGGTGGCGGAGCGCCTCGCCGCCGCGCAGTCGGAAGAGCGCCAGCGATCCGCCGACGACGAGCGGCCGCCGCACTACTGACATGGCCATCGAGACCAAGCCGTATTGGCAGGAACGTTGCGCAGTCCCTGAATTGCCGCGGCGTCCGCTGCCCGCCCGGGTCGACGTCTTGATCGTGGGCGCGGGATATACCGGATTGTCCGCCGCCCGGGAGACCGCGGCGGCCGGGGCCTCCACATGGGTGTTGGATGCGGGTGCGGTGGGCGCCGGATGCTCCGGCCGAAACGGTGGTCAGGTCGCCTATAGCATCAAGCCCTCGCTTGCCGCGCTTGCGTCGCGCTACGGTGAGAGCAAGGCCTACGCCATCTGCCACGAAGGCCGCGAAGCCGTCGCTTACCTGCGCCGGTTGGCGACGACGCTGGGCGTGGATTGCGACTGGCGGGAGAATGGGTGTTTTTTCGGCGCGCACACTCCGAAGCACTTCGCCGCCATGGCGCGGGATGCGCAACATCAACCTCGGGGTCTCGAGCAGCGGATCACCGTGGTCCCCAAAGACGAGCAGTTCCGCGAAATCGACAGCGATTTCTATCATGGAGGCTGTGTCTATCACGATGATGCATCGGTGGACCCGATGCGCATGCTGGTGGCTCTGTTGCGCCGCGCGGAGCAAGCCGGCGCCACTGTGCTGGATCATTGTCCGGTCGTCGGGGTGCAACGATCCGGGGATGGATTCGAGATTCTCACCCCGCTCGGAAAAATTCAGGCACGCAAGGTGTTGATCGCAACGAACGGATACACGGGCCCGGTCTCGCCGTGGCATCGCAGGCGGGTGATTCCGATCGGCAGCTACCAAATCGCGACGCAGGCGTTGGGGGTGGATGCGGTCCGCTCTCTGATACCGCACGGCCGCAATGTCGTCGACTCGCGGCGGGTGGTGGTGTATCTCAGGCCCTCTTCCGACGGCGAGCGCATCATCTTCGGCGGCCGGGCGGCTCTGGCGGAGAAGGACCCGCTGGCCTGTGTGCCGCGATTGCAGGCCATGATGACCCGCATCCTCCCGCAGCTCAAATCGGTGCGAATCGACCACGCATGGGTAGGGTGGGTGGCATACACCTTCGATTCGCTGCCGCACTTGGGAAGGCACGAGGGCATCCACTACTGCATGGGATATTGCGGGCAGGGTGTGCCGCTCGCGCCGTATTTCGGGCAGCGGGTGGGACAGCAGATGATGAACCTCAAGGAGGGCCGAACCGCCCTCGACGATCTCCCGTTCCCGACGCGTCCCTATTATTCCGGGGTTCCCTGGTTCCTGGCCCCGTCGGTGTTCGCGTATCGCACGATGGATGCCATGGGCGTCTAGCCGATGACGGCATGAGCAAGTACGCGTCATTCGGGGAACTTGCGGAGCATGAGGCGCAAGGAAGGGATTTTTGCGTCCGACGGGTCGAGCGCCCCGGCTCCCGCGTGGTCATCCTCGCACCCCATGGCGGCAAGATCGAAGAGGGAACCTCCGAGATTGCCGTGTTGATTGCCGGCGCGGACCACAGTCTTTTTTGTTTCGAAGGCCTGAAATCGTAT
>JAXDQI010000215.1:0-28765 GCA_034667965.1 Gammaproteobacteria bacterium | reverse complement strand
TCACGAAGGTCGTGCAAAGAGTCGCGGTCAAGATAGCCATCGACGATACCGATGGCATCGGCGACCGGTTGTTGCCGGGGATGTCCGTGGTGTCGAAGATCGATACGCGCAGCGGCCGGCAGCGATGAGCGACGCGGCGGCGCCTGCGGGTTCTCCTCCGGCCCCGACTCAAATTCCGTGGCTCGGCCTGTTGGCGGTGCTCATGGGTACCTTCATTTCCACGTTGAATGGCCGGCTGTCGACATTCGGGTTGTCGGACATTCGCGGCGCCGTCCATGCGGGATTCGATGAGGGCGCCTGGATCACCACGGCACAAGCCGCCGCCCAGATGCTGGTGGCCCCCGCCGCGGTTTGGATGGGGGCCGCATTTGGTCCGAGACGTGTCTTGATCGCCGCGGCGCTGGCATTCGGCCTGATCTCCCTGATGGTACCGATGTCGAACAGCCTGACGATGCTGCTGACTCTGCAGTTTGCGGGCGGCCTGGCTTCCGGCTTCTTCGTGCCGCTGACCTTGAGCTTCGTGTTGCTCAATACTCCGCCCAGGTATTGGGCATACGGCATCGCCCTTTATGCCTTGAACCTCGAACTTTCGCTGAATATCTCCGCGTCCTTGGAAGGATGGTATGTGGAGCACCTGTCCTGGCGATGGATCTTCTGGCAGAACGCACCCCTCGCAGCAATCATGGCGGTGTGCCTTCACTACGGCGTCCGCGCCAAACCCGCAGCTGCCAACCGGCCGCGAGGCGATGTGTTCGGCCTCCTTTCCGGTGGTTTGGGATTGGCGTTGATCTATGCCGCGTTGGATCAGGGGAATCGGCTGGATTGGCTGAACTCCGGCCTGGTCTGTGGCCTCCTGCTCGCGGGAGCGATATTGCTCATGGGCTTTTTGGTCCACGAAGCGCGGATCGCGAATCCGTTGGTCAATTTCAAGGTGGCGTTTGCGGCGCCGTTGCCGAAGCTGTTGGTGTTGATCGCCCTGTTGCGGCTGACGATTCTCTCCACCGCCTACCTCATTCCGCTCTATCTGGGCGCCGTGCGCAATTTTCGCGCCCTGGAGGTTGGAGACACTTTGTTTTGGATCGCGGTGCCTCAGCTCATCTTCTGTCCGTTGGCCGGTTTGATGTTGCGCCGATCCGATCCGCGCCTCGTGGCGTCGATCGGTTTCATATTCGTCAGCGTGGCCTGTCTGATGGTGGCCTACGGCCTGACCCCGATCTGGGGTTCCGACCAGTTTCTTCCTTCGCAACTGCTGCAGGCGGTGGGTCAGAGCTTCGCGCTGTCCGGCGTGCTTTTTTTCGCCATCCTGCACCTTCGACCGCAGGACGCGCTGACGTTCGGCGCCGCGGTTCAGGTGGCCCGGCTCCTGGGCGGCGAAATTGGCCTCGCGTTCGTGGTCACATTCGCCCGAGTGCGCGAACAAGTGGCGTCGAATCTCATCGGGCTGCATGTGGAGAGCGGCAGCCGCCAGGTGCTGCAACGATTGCAAAGCTACGCCGCGATCACGTCGAAGGCCGGCGATCCGGCATCCGGAGCGGCTCGTGCCGCGAGCGTGTTGGGAAATCTGGTTCGCGGCATGGCAACTACGCAGGCGGTGATCGACTCGTTCGTCGCTGTCGGTACGCTCACCGCGGTTGCATTGCTGCTGGCCATCACGCACAGGCCGGCGCCGCTCGGTCCTGCCTCTGCGCGGCCGCTGTTTGGGGCGCAGCGGGGATCACCGTCGTGACTGCCCCGCGCCGACTGGCCAGACCCTCGATCACGCTGACCCTGATGCTGGCGCTGGCGGCTGCATGCCGGGTAGGTCCAGACTATCGGAAACCCGCGCTGCCGACGGGAGCGGAGGCGCCCCTCGTGTCGATGAAAGCGGAGGCCGAGAGCGCAGCCGAGCCGCCGGATGATTGGTGGAAGCTGTACAGCGACTCCCGCCTCGACGCGTTGCTGCAGGAGGCGTTTGCCGCCAACGCCGATCTTACCGCGGCGGAAGCGAATTTTTCCGCCGCGCGCACTGGCCTTGCCGCGGCGCGCGCCGCGCGCTACCCGGAGACCGTCGCCAAAGTTGGCGGCATCCATGGCCGCGACGCCATCACCGACGAGATTCTCGAACTGGGGGGACATCGGCCGCAAACGATCTGGCTGCTCGAGGATATTCTGGAGGTGTCGTACGAAGTCGATCTGTTTGGCCGTGTGCATCGGTCTGTGGAGGCATCTCGCGCCAATGCTCAGGCTGTGGCCGCCGCGCGCGACAGCGTCAAGGTCGTGGTCGCCGCCGAGACCGCACGGGCCTATGCCCAGATCTGCGCCCTGGGTGAACAGCTCGCGGTCGCGAACCATTCGCTCGAAGTCGTAAGCCGCGAAGCCGAGATTACGCAGTATCGGCACGAGGCCGGCGCCAACTCCGAATTCGACGTCGTCCGCGCCCAAGGTTTGGTTGCGCAAATACGCTCCGCGATTCCACCTCTGGCGGGTCAACGCCGCGCCGCGCTGTTCCAACTCGCTGCGCTCCTGGGCCGTACCCCCGTCTATGCACCGAAGGACCTCGAGACCTGCGCGACGCCGCCGCTTCTCGCCGCGCTGATTCCGGTCGGGGATGGAGCGGCTCTGCTGAAGCGGCGACCGGATGTGCGCCAGGCCGAGCGCCTGCTGGCGGCCGCGACCGCCCGCATCGGAGTTGCGACCGCGGATCTCTATCCAAGGATCAGCCTGGTCGGCCTTTATGGCGGCGTCGCCACCAAATTGTCCGATCTTACTACGCAGGAAGGGCTGACCTGGGGGATCGGTCCGAGCGTCAGCTGGAGTTTCCCGAATCAGGCTCTGCCGCGCGCGCGGGTGCGCCAGGCCAAGGCAAGCGCGGCCGCCGCATTGGCGGCTTTCGATTCGGTGGTCTTGAACGCACTGAAGGAAACCGAACAGTCGCTGGCTCTCTATGGGGCCGCGCTCGACAACCGTCAGGCGCTGGCCGATGCGCAGTCTCGATCTCATCGTGCGTTCACGATGGCCCACGATCAGTTCCTCGCCGGCTCGCTCAGCAACCTCGATCTGCTCGCCGCTGAGCAATCGCTGGTGGCAGCCGATGCCGCGGTCGCGGCGTCCGATTCTGTCCTGGTCCAAGACCAAATCGCGGTCTTCAAGGCGCTGGGCGGAGGCTGGCGGGGCACGGAGCCGGGGGAGGCGGCAACGCGCGGATCCAACCCGAGCGGGGAATCGGCGGCGGTTCAAGGCCGGCGGTAGCCACCTCGTCCGCTCGGGACGACAATCCCAGCGCGGGAATTGCGTAGACGCGGGGGTCCCCCGGGGGAACTTCTGTTTGAAAGACAACGTTCTGACGTCACGACGTCAGAACGTCACGTCGAAAAGATGAGTCCCCTTCGGAGGCGGGACCGATGGCCCGTCACGGCTTCAGCCACAGGCGAAGCAACAAGCTGACCACGCCTAAGGCCATGACGCTCGCCGCCCAGATGGCAATCATCCATGCGAGCCTTTTCCACACAAGAGGGTACCGGCCTGCTCAGTGATAGCCGTGGGTGCCGGCTTTGCCGCGAAACACCCAGTAGGCCCAAGCCGTGTACCCGATGATGATCGGAAAAATGACGGCGGTTCCGATCAGCATGAATTGCTGACTTTGGGCAGGTGCTGCGGCATCCCAAATCGTGACCTCGCGAGGTACGAGATACGGATACACGCTTACACCCAAACCGAGAAAATTGAGGAAGAACAGAGTCAGCACCATCAAGAAAGGGACCCGCTCCTTGCCGCGCCGCAAGGCCCAGAAAAACACAGCCGCAGTGATGAGAACCAGCAGCGGGATCTGAGCGGTCAGGAAAACCCCCGGTACCGAAAACCAGCGCCGCCAATAGTCATAATGCAGAAACGGCGTCGCAGCGCTCACCGCCGCCATTGCAATCAGGGTGGCGACGCCGAGACCGAACGCCATGCGACGAGCATGCGCCTGCGCCGCGCCTTCCGTCTTCCAAATCAGCCAGGATGCGCCCAGCAGCGCATACCCGAGGACGAGCGACGCGCCCGTCAGCAGGCTGAAGGGGCTCAGCCAGTCGAGCCAACCGCCGGCGTAGGCGTTGTCAGCGACACGTATACCTTGCAGAACCGCGCCGAGCGTGATCCCTTGGGCGATGGTCGCGGCCAGCGAACCAATGGTGAATGCCGCGTCCCAATAGACCCGGTGCGCCGGATCGCGCCAGCGGAATTCGAATGCCACGCCGCGAAACACCAGACCCAGCAACATCGCGATTATGAGCGGATACGTGGCGGGCAGGATGATGGCGTAGGCCAGCGGGAAGGCCGCGAATAGCCCCCCACCGCCGAGCACCAGCCACGTTTCATTGCCATCCCACACGGGTGCGATGGAGCTCATCGCTTGATCGCGCTCTTCGCCGACCGCGAACGCCGGGAAGAGGATGCCGATGCCTAGATCGAACCCATCCATCAACACATAGGCAAACACGGCGAAGGCGATGATGCCGGCCCAAACGACGGTGAGGTCGCTGTGAATCACGGTGCCTCCGGCTTGATGTCATGGGTCGGAGTGAATCCCGCGTGATGCGGAGTGCGGGGCAGATCGTCTTCTTGCGACGTCGGCGGGCGCCCCATCATCCTCAGAAGATAAACGGCGCCGGCGCCGAAAACGGTGAAGTAAACCACGACGAACACCACCAGCGAAGTGGCCACCGCCGGAGCAGCGAGCGGTGAATGCGAATCGACAGTGAGAAGCTGGCCATAGACGGTATACGGCTGCCGGCCGACTTCAGTCGTTACCCACCCCGCGATGACGGCGAAGAACCCGGCGGGTCCCATGAGCACGGCCGCGCGGTGCAACCAGGACCAATCGTAGAGCCGGTGGCGGGCGCGAGCGACCAGGCTCCACAGTCCAAGTCCGAGGATGGCCAGCCCCAAGCCAACCATGATTCGAAATGACCAGAACACCACCGGCACGGGCGGCCACTTGTCACGCGGAAAATCCTTCAGTCCGGGGAGCGAAGCGTGCAAATCGTGGCGCAGGATGAGCGATCCAATCTTGGGGATCTCGAGCCGATCGTGCACGGAATCATCCACGTCGCTCGGCAGGCCGAAGAGAATCAGCGGAGCGCCGTCGGGGCTGGGCTCATAGTCACCCTCCATGGCCAGCACTTTGAGAGGCTGATGTTCGAGCGTATTGAGACCCTGGGTATCTCCGGCCAGAATCTGCAATGGCGCCACCAGGGCGGCCATCCACATCGCCATCGAGAACATGGTGCGTGCATGCGGATTGGCGCGATCGCCAAGCAGGTGCCAGGCGCCGACGCCGCCGACGGTCAATGCCGTGGTGAGGTAGGCGGCGATCACGGTGTGCACGAGCCGGTAGGGAAAGCTCGGGTTGAAAACGATCGGCCACCACGAGCCGGCCGGCACGAACTGGCCGTGGGCGTTGATGGCGAAGCCCACCGGCGTGTGCATCCAACTATTGGCGCTGATGATCCATGTCGCCGAGATCAGGGTTCCGAGCGCGACCATGGAGGTTGCAAAAAAATGCAGGCCCTTGCCGACCTTCGTCATGCCGAAAAGCATGACCCCGAGGAAGCCGGCCTCGAGGAAGAATGCGGTCAGCACCTCGTAGGCCATGAGCGGCCCGATGATGGGTCCGGTCCTTTGCGAATACACCGACCAGTTCGTGCCGAACTGATAGGACATCACGATCCCGGAGACCACCCCCATGCCGAAGACCACCGCGAAGATTTTCACCCAATACTTGAATAAATCGAGGTACAGCGACTTGCCGGTCTTGAGCCAGAGTGCCTCGAGCACCGTCAGGTAGCTCGCCAAACCGATCGAGAACGCGGGAAAGATGAAGTGAAAGGATATGGTGAAGGCAAACTGCGCACGCGCGAGGACAACCGGGTCGAGATGATCGAACATCGATCTTTAATCCGTCGGAACGACCGTGAGGCCCCAGGGTTTTTCTCCCGCCTTGACCGTCGCGACAACGCTCATGGACACCGTGTCTATCACAGATACATCGTTCGAGGGCCCGTTGGCCGTGTACAAGAAGCGGCCATCCGGACTCAACCCGATGCCCCACGGCCGCGCGCCGACCGCGATCGAGGCAATGAGTTTGAGACTGCCGGTGTCGAGGACATCGACATGGCTGCCTCGGCCCGTGGTCACGTAGACGCGAGCGCCGTCGGGTGAGATTGCGACGCCTTTGGGCCTGGCGCCGGGACCGGTCAGATGCAGCGTCTGGCGTACGCGGCGCGCGGGCACATCGATCACGGTGATCGAAGCGTCGTTTTCGCCTGATACGAACAGTGATTTTCCGTCGGGCGTGAACGCAAGATCGCGAGGCCTTTGACCGACCGGCAGATGCGCGGTCACCTTGGAATCGGCGAGCGCCAACAGCGTGACCGAACTCGTTTCTTCGGAGGTGACGCCCAGGAGGCCGGCCGCGGCGCTCACGGCGAGGCCCTCGGGTTCGCCGCCGACGTCGACTTTGCTCAGGATTTTGCCGCTGCCGACATTGATGACCGCCGCCATGCCGGAGTCCTCGCTGGCAACGAAGAGCCGAGATCCATCGGGACTGAGTGCCACCTGCTCCGGATCGGAGACGCCGGTCAGAACCCGTTCGACATGACCGTCGCTCAATCGAACGACGCCGATTCCATCAGCCGCCTTGTCCGCCGGAGGCAGCGACTTCTCGTCCACGCCCGGGCCCGCCAGCGGCGAGCCACTGAGCGCAACATACAGCCGCTTCTTGTCGGGGGCGCCGATCACCCCTCGCGGACGTTTTCCGAGGGGCCACGTTGCGGTAACGCGGTGCGTGATTCCATCGATCACGGTCAGATCGCCGGATCCTTCATTGGTGACGAAAACCCGGTACCCCGATTCCGCGCTGAACGCGGACGTAGCAAGGCCTAATGCGCAACACGCGGCCAGAAGTCGACCATCGATCATCTTCATTGATGTCCTCGAAACTCGTGAGCATGCAATGCACGCGGCCTTCTATTGTGGCCGATTCTCGTCGGGAAAGTGCGCGAACGCGGTGTCGCGAGTGTGTCAGGCCGCTGCGTCACATGTGTCACAAAAACGGGACGCTGCGCCAACAGGTGGTCCATTCGCAGACCTTGTGCGTCGCGGCGGTGGGCATGCGATGTTGTGTGGAGGCAACTCAGCCCTCGGTATCGCTCCTTCGCCGTACTCGGGAGGGTCGGCAGCGCAAAAAGGGCGGCCGCTGACCGTGCCGGGACCCTTAAACCATGCATTTCCCAGTGGATGGCACGCTGTTTGCTAATTCTTCCCGCGGAACCCGTGAATTGGGAAATACCCCACACGGAACTTGTTGTAATCATCAGCAAAAACATTGGCATGAGGGGGCGAGATGCAAAACAGCAACAGTGCGGCATTCAGGGTGGGCGTGGCGATTGTCGGAGCGCTGGCGGCGTCGGCGGCGTCAGCGTTCGATATCGTGTCGGGTGATTGGAAATTTTCGGTCGCTGGCAACGTCAACGTACATTACATCTATTCGAGTTGCGAATCGCCGGACAAGGCTGTTCCCGTTACAACCGTGGGTGGCGCCTGCACGGGGAGCGCCAGCGGTAGCAGCGTGTCCAATGTGGGCAATGGATTGTTGCCTGCCGCGCTGACGTTCGGGCTCAGCACGACGCAAAACGGCTATGACATCGCGGCGCATTTCGGGCTTTATCCGGGAATCGCCAGCAATGATGGCGGGAGTCCCAATCTTCAATCGACCGGCGGCAATGCGACCAACGTGGGGCTCGCGACGACGGGACTGGACGTTCGCCAGGTCTTTATGACCTTCGGCAACAAGGAGATCGGCACGTTTACTCTGGGGCGCAACTTCGGCCTGTTCGCCTTCGATGCCATCATCAATGACATGACGTTACCGGGGGTCGGCGTCGCCGGATCCGCCTCCACGGCGTCGCCCTCCAATACGACGTTGGGCTCCATCGGCTTCGGATACCTGTACCCGGATACGCTGGCGCAGATGGACTACACAACGCCGGACATCGCGGGATTTAATGCCACCATCGGCATCTTCGATCCGCTCAACTCGCTGACCGCACCGCTCAACGCGGCCGGTAAGGACAGCAATGCGCCCAAGAAGGCGCCCGGTCTGCAAGCCAAAGTGACGTACACGTATAAGATGTCCGACGACATGAAATTCTACGCATCCGTTTCGGGGCTCACCCAAAAGCAAGACTACACTGGCCTTGGCGCAGCCTTGGGGGGCACGCAGCAATTTACCAGCAGCGCCGCCGATGTGTTCGTGAAGGTCGACGTGGCCGGCTTCGAAGTCGACGCTTCCTACTACCATGGCAAGGGCCTGGGAACGACCGGCCTCTTCTTTTTTGCTGACGACGGCCTTGGCAATGCACGCACATCCAGTGGCTATCTGCTTCAAGGCACTTATGCCATTGGCGCCGTCAAGCTGGGCGTCAACTACGGCGTCAGCAAATTGCAGTATGCCAACGCGGCCGATGCGACTGCGGTGCCGACCTTGCTGGATAGCAACAACAAGGTGACGGCGGGCGTCTACTACTCGCTGACGAAGAACCTGACCCTGCTCGGCGAAGTGAGCGACGTCTGGACCAAGGCCCATGACGGAGGGGAAAACAAGAGCGTCAACGGCAACATCGGCGCGTTCATGTCGTTCTAGGGAGACCGCCCGCTCGGGCGCGACCGAAAAAAAAGGGCGAGAGTCGTGAGACTCCCGCCCTTTACCGGGGAAACCTAAGGACTTACGACATCGCCGGCTTGGCAACTCCGTTCTGTTTCACGGTGTTGGCCGCCAGCATGTCCATCAACGGCGGCGACAGGGCATCGTACGGCTCGAGCTTGAGCTCCTTGAGGCGTGCGCGAATTCCGTTCATATCCTCGGGTTTGGTTCCGGTCTCGATGACGGAAGAAACGAACGCTGCGAATTCCGGCGCAGCCCAACCCCCCTTGTCGAACCGCTCGGCATGAATGAAGGTCAGGCCGTTGAAGGCATGCTTCGGATTGCTGATGGGTCCATGCATATGCACTCCGCATACCGTGCACGCATTGCGTTGAATGGTCTTCGACGGATCGACGACCTTGAGCTTCTGGCCGTTGGCGACGACTTCCACCTTGTCCGTCGGCACCACCGCGATCATCGACATCAACGCGCCCGCCGGTCTCCAGCACTGCGAGCAGCCGCAGACGTGGTTGAAAAGCACGTTGCTCTTTATCGTCACCTTGACCGGGTCGGTCGTGCACTTGCACACCAGCGTGCCGCCGGCAAAGCCCGAATCGCCGGCCTTGACGCCGTTATCCACGGAGGGATGAATTTTTACAGACATATTTGTATCCTCGTTTGGTTAATAAATCGCGACGCTTCTGATCGACTCACCCGAGTGCATGAGCTCGAAGGCGTCGTTGATTTTTTCTAGCGGCATCGTGTGCGTGATCAGGTCGTCAATGTTGATCTTGCCGTCCATGTACCAGTCCACGATCTTGGGAACTCCGGTGCGCCCGCGTACGCCTCCGAAAGCAGAACCCTTCCATACCCGCCCCGTGACGAGCTGGAATGGCCGGGTGCTAATCTCCTTGCCGGCGGCGGCAACGCCAATGACGACCGAAACCCCCCAGCCGCGATGGCAGCACTCGAGCGCCTGGCGCATGAGGTCGACGTTGCCGATGCATTCGAAGCTGTAGTCGGCGCCGCCGCCTGTCAGATCGACCAGATACGGCACCAGGTCTCCCTTGATTTCCTTCGGGTTGACGAAGTGCGTCATGCCGAATTTCTCGGCCAGCGCCTTGCGTTTCGGATTGATGTCGACTCCGATGATCTTGTCGGCGCCGACCAGTTTGGCGCCCTGGACCACGTTCAAGCCGATGCCGCCCAAACCGAATACCACCACGTTGGCGCCGGGCTCCACCTTCGCCGTATGGATGACGGCGCCGATTCCGGTGGTCACGCCGCAGCCGATGTAGCACACCTTATCGAATGGGGCGTCTTCGCGAATCTTGGCAACTGCGATTTCCGGCAGCACGGTGAAGTTCGAAAAGGTTGAACACCCCATGTAGTGATGAATCATTTCCTTGCCGATGGAGAACCGGCTGGTCCCGTCGGGCATGAGCCCCTTACCCTGCGTGGCGCGTATCGCGGTGCAGAGGTTGGTCTTCTGCGAGGTACAGGATTTGCATTGGCGGCATTCGGGAGTGTAGAGCGGGATCACATGGTCGCCCTTCTTCACGGAGGTCACGCCGGGGCCGATATCGACCACGATTCCGGCTCCTTCGTGGCCGAAAATCGCGGGGAACAGGCCCTCCGGGTCGGCGCCCGAGCGCGTGAATTCATCGGTGTGACAGATTCCGGTGGCTTTGATTTCCACCAGCACCTCGCCGGCGCGCGGCCCCTCGAGATCCACCATGGCTATCTCGAGCGGCTTGCCGGCGGCATAGGCAATTGCGGCTTTGGTTTTCATAAATTTCCATCTGTAGCAGGAGAACTGACATGACCGGTGGCATCGACCATCGGGACTTTATAACTCAACAATATCGAGTCGATTTGCGCGTGATGCCCGGCGATCCAGCTGTCCAGGGTCTCCTTCCATTGCTTCTCGCCGTTACGCAGACCCATGGATATCTCATAGTCAAACCGGATCTTGGGATCGGGCTCGAACGGCACGGCGTGCCATTTCGGTGCCTTGGTGTGCTGAACGACCAGCATCCCGGCGATCGGACCCCAAAGCACAGCGGCGTCGATTTTGCCGTTGGCGAGGTCCCGTTCGATGGTTCGTGCCGGCGATTCCTCGGCGTCGCCATTCTGATGGCTGTAGCTGACCGCGTGGTCCACCAACCCGTTTTTGAGCAGCCAGTCCGACCCCGGCGATTTGGTAAACACGCCGACGCGCAGCGTATCGAGCTTTTCCCGCGGCAGCTTGAGCAGGTCCTCCGCGGTGCGCAATCCGTTCAAATCGCTGCGCGAAAATATCAGGGCATAGGTCGAATGCATATACGGCTGCGTAGTCGCCGTTAGTTCGTATTCCTTGGGAACCCCGATGATGAGGTCGCACTTGTATTCATGCGATACCTCGTCCTTGGAGCGCAGGGTATTGCGTATGAATCCGATGCGCTGGGGAAAGAACGTATATTCCACCTTCATCTTCAGATCGCGCGCCAGCGCTTCCGCGATCTTGTTCTCGTAGCCCTCGCCCTTGTCGTTCGACAGAGGCAGATTCGAAGGGTCGGCGCACACCTTGAGCACGCCTTCGTTCTCCGCCGCGGCGCCGTGGTATGCGCACAGCGCCAGACCGACGGTCATCAACACCGTGCAGCCGCGTCCCCGGCTAAACGACGACCGCCTCATTGCGTTATCGGATGCAAATGGCCGGGCTTGATCTTGCCGTCCGCCCGACCTTTGAGGTACGCATAAAGACCTTCCCAGTTCTTCTGCATCATGTCGCTGGCCCCCCAGGGAGGCATGCCCTTATCGGGACGGCCGTCGATGACAGTCGTGTGAAAATCCTCCTTCGACAGCGTTTTGAGCGAAGTGACCAACGAGGGTCCCACCAAGCCTTCCTGTTCGGCGCCATGGCAGCGTTCGCATGCCAATGCTCGCCATGTCTTCCATCCGTCCAGGGTCTTGGGATCGACTTTGTCGCCGTCCTGTACCGTGTACGGCGCTCCTGAATCCGGGTTTGCCGCCGGAGCGGTATGAGCGGTCCGGCTCGCCATCAGGGCGGCTGCGGACAGAATCGCAATCGACATCACGGAATTTACCAGTCGTCTCATTAATCTCTCCAGGTCGAGGCCGTGGGCCCGGGGACGCTTTCACGTCCACGGACACACGGTCCCGATCCAATTCAATCAACAGTTTTTATTGGTTGGTGCTTGCGGTGCGGCCGGCAGCCGCATCAGGCAACGCAAAGACGAACAGCGACCCACCTAAGGTCGTGTACTTGGCCAAATCCTTGTAGCCACCCACGGCCCCCAGGCCCTCATGTCCTTCGGTCAAGCCCGCTGCCATGCCGATACCGGCCCAACCACCGATGCCCGAATACACGCCAACGTACTGTTTCCCGTTGTACGAGTACGTGAACACGTTGCCGATGATGCCGGACGGCGTCTTGAACTTCCACAGTTCCTTGCCGTCCTTCGTGCTCACCGCCTTGATGTATCCCTCGAGCGTGCCGTAGAAGGAGACATCGCCCGCGGTGGTCAGGGCGCCCGACCATACCGAGAAACGCTCGGGTTTGGACCAGACGATCTTGCCGGCAGCCGGATCCCAGGCAATGAAATTGCCCATGCCGCCGTGGCTGCCCGGCGTCGGATACATGGTCAAGGTGGCGCCCACATAGGGTTGGCCCGCCGTGTACTCGATTTGGAACGGCTCGTACGTCATGCAGACGTGGTTGGTCGGAACGAAGACCAGGCCCGACTTCGGATCATAGCTCGACGGTTGCTCGTCCTTGGAGCCGAGCGCGGCCGGGCAGATGTCCTTCACGTCGACGTCCGGTCCCGTGGTGCCGGGCGAGAATTTCTTGTCGACCGTCGGACGGCCGGTCTTCATGTCGACGCCTGTGGACCAGTTGACTTGCGGATCGAACTTCTGCGCGACCAACAATTCGCCCGTGGCCCGATTCATCGTGTAGCCGAAGCCGTTGCGATCGAAATGCATCAACGCCGGCACGTCCTTGCCGCCCATTTTTATGTCCGCGAGGATCATTTCGTTCACGCCGTCGAAGTCCCACTCGTCATGGGGGGTCATCTGGTACACCCACTTCGCCATGCCGGTGTTGAGATCGCGCGCGAAAATGGTCATCGACCACTTGTTGTCGCCGGGACGCTGATTGGGATTCCAGGTGCTGGGATTACCCGTTCCGTAGTACACCAGGTTCAGCTTCGGGTCATATGCATACCAGCCCCAGGTGGTACCGCCGCCGATCTTCCACTGATCGCCCTTCCAGGTCTTGAGCGACGAGTCCTTACCGATCGGCGCCATTTTGCCGTTGGTCCAGGTCATGGTCTTGGCGGGATCCACCAGCAACTGATCATCCGGTCCCGTGCTGTATGCCTTCCACAGCAGTTTTCCGGTCTTGATGTCGTAGGCATGCATACGGCCATGAACACCGAACTCACCCCCGGAAATACCCGTCAGAATGATGTTTCCGAATACGTGCGGGGCGTTGGTATTCGTCTCGCCGATCTTCGGATCGCCGTTCTTGACGGTCCACTGCACCTTCCCGGTCGCGGCATCGAGCGCGACCAATGTGGTGTCGGCCTGTTGCAGGAAAATCTTCCCGTCCCCAAAGGCAAGACCGCGATTCACCGTATCGCAGCACATCACGGGGACCACGGTGCCGTCCTGTTTCGGCTCGTATTTCCACTTGTACGTCTGGTCCGCGAGATTGATCGCGTAAACGTTGTTGGGAAACGGCGTGTGAAGGTACATCGTGTTGCCGACGACCAGAGGCGATCCCTCATGGCCTCGCAGAACACCTGTCGACATGGTCCAGGCTACCTGCAGGCTCGACACGTTCTTGGCGTTGATTTGATCCAGAGTGCTGTAACGGTGGTTCGAGTAATCTCCGGCCTGAGACGCCCAGTTGGACGGATTGCTCATGCTTGTTTCGAGGTCCGTCGCCGCAGCTATCCCACTTAGGCATAATGACGTCGACACAGCAACAGCGCCCAGAATGGGAAGGGCGTAAAACGTTTTCATATTGATTCCCTCATCGTGAGTTTCGACATTTAACCAACCAATTTTCCAATCCCCTTAAATTTCAACCTCAAGGAAAAACTGTTCCCTTCGAAAAAGGGCGGGAGCGCGAGACCATGAAACTGCAATACTTATGCCACATGCCCCTAAGTTTCGTATTGACGGGCGTCATCGGATTCATCGGCACCTTTGCCGTGCCCGGCCCCGCATTCGGCGACACTCCGGGCGCTGATAACGCCACCGCCGCCCCCGCCGCGCATGACTACCCTACGGTCGCGCGCGTCGAGTATGTCAACGATTGCATCGGGAAGAATGGCGGCAAGCTGGCCGCCCTGTATCAATGCTCGTGCGCGATCGACCGCATTGCGAACGCGCTGTCCTATGATGACTTCGTGGAGTCGTCGACTTACGCGAAATACGCCACGTTGCCGGGCGAAGGTGGCGGAATCTTCCGTGATTCGGACCACGCGCGCCAATTGGCCAAGAGTTTTCGCGATCTGGAAGCGAAGGCGCTGCGTGGCTGTGGCATGGCGCTGTGAGGAACCCAACGGTTCTCGCCTGCGCCGCCGCGCCACTTGTGTCCCAGCAATGCGACATGTCGCGACACGGATGCCACCGTTGCTCCATTGCGGCGCCGCTTCATTTGACTTTTAAGAGCGAGATCGCGATGCTGCTTTGGTTGGATAATTATTAGTTTGAAGGGAAAGGATCAGCGGGCGGCCGTAGGGGAATCCCGATGTCTAGTCTCATAGAGTCGAAGCACGCCGCGACCGTGGTCGGATTCGTGCGTGGCGCCGCCGACACGATGCACCATCCAGTGGTCAGTTCGGCGATCGGCGCATCCTGGCGGCGCTGCATGATCGATTATTCTCTGGACCCCGAGCGCCCGCTGGAAGCCTGCGTCCTCGACGGGCAGACCCTGCGGGAATACCGAAACCGGCATGAGCACCTCATCCAGGTTGCCTCGGCTGAAATCGATTGGCTCTACGACCACATTGCCATGTCCGGCTGCGCGCTGCTGCTGACCGACGCGGGCGGCATCGTCTTGTACGAAAAGGTCGACCCGACGATTCTCGACATCTTTCGCAAGGCGGGATTGCGGCTGGGCGCCGATTGGAGCGAATTACGGCAGGGAACCAACGGGATGGGCACCTGCATTGCGGAGAACCGGCCGATTATCGTGCACCGCGACGAACATTTTCGGTCCTGCCACATCGGCCTTTCCTGCACCGCCGCGCCAATCCACGATCCGGACGGATCTCTGGTTGCTGTGCTGGATGCGTCGACCATGAACGCCCAGGGGACTCGCGAGACTCAGACGCACATCATGGCGCTCGTCCATCTGTCGGCGAAACTGATCGAGAAATGCCTGTTCCTGCGGCATTTTCAGCGGGGCAGCGTTCTGCGTTTCCATGCGCGCCCCGAATTCGTCAATTTGCAGCACGATGGCGCGTTGGCTCTGGCCAGCGACGCGACCGTGATCGCGGCGGACGAGATGGCGATGCGGCTGCTCGGTGTTGCGCAGCGTCGAGAGCTCATCGGGCGCCGCATCGACGAGATATTCGATATGCGCGCCGACGAGATGGCGGATCCAGTCGCTCCGAGCGCCCTGGGTCTGTGGCCGGTGCGCGACGCGGCGCTGGGGAGGCGGTATTTCGCGAGCCTCAGCCATGAGTCGACGGACGTCGGATTTTCGAAATATTTGGTCCGCAGCGTCCGCGGGCCCGATGTAATGCAGCTAGCGCCTGCCCACGGAACGAAGGAGACGCTGGCGCTCGAGGACCTTGCAGGCGCGGATTCGCAGATGTTGCGCATCGTCCGCAGCGCGCGTCGCGTCGCCGCTTCGCCGGTTTCGGTCATGATCCAAGGCGCGACCGGCACGGGCAAGGAACTGTTCGCGCGCGCGCTGCATGCGGCCAGCGGCCGCGCTCCGTTCGTCGCGCTCAACTGCGCGGCCATCCCCGAATCTCTCATCGAAAGCGAATTGTTCGGCTACAAATCGGGCGCATTCACGGGCGCGCGCCGCGAGGGGATGAAGGGCACCATTCTGCAGGCCTCGGGCGGCACGCTGTTCCTGGATGAGATCGGTGATATGCCGTTGGGGCTGCAGACCCGGCTGCTGCGCGTGCTCGAAGAGCACGAAGTCGTCCCCCTGGGCGCCGATAAGCCGATGAAGGTGGATTTGCGGGTGGTGTGCGCGTCCCATCAGAATCTGCGTTCCATGATTGCGCGCGGCCAGTTCCGGGAGGATCTGTACTATCGGCTCAACGGCATAACACTCGAGCTGCCGCGATTGGTCGACCGCACCGACAAGGAACAACTCATACGGAAATTGCTCGGCGCCGAAACCAGCGATGGGCGGCCGGTGGCCATCGAAACGGACGCGTTTCAATGCCTGCTGGAATACGATTGGCCGGGAAATATCCGCGAACTGCGCAATGTCATCCGCACGTCGCTGGCGATCTGCGACGGCGGGGTCGTGCGTTTGCGCGACCTCCCGAGCGAGGTGCGACATGGCGCGTTGGTCCCGGCGGAACCGCGCGCAGTGACGTACGAAAGCGTTTATTCGGAAGACGCCGGCCTTGCGCAGACCTTATCGCCAATCGAAGCGGCCGAGCGGCAGGCATTGGTCAAGGCCATTCAAAATACCGACGGCAACATGGCCCGCGCGGCCGCACTGTTGCAAATCAGCCGCAGCACGCTGTACCGGCGTTGCCGGCGCCTGCGAATCGTTCACCGAGGCCTGTGACCCCGGGCGACACGCGGAATACTTCAGACAGACTCCAGGATGGCATGCAACCTGCTTGGGCTTTGCAGGTTATGGCCCATGTCCGCAACCATGAAAGCTCAGGCGCTGGACGTCGCCTCCTCAGACTCGCGCCCGGCATCCGGTTGAGCGGTGAGGCCGAGCCGTCCGCGGCGACGCTGCAGATTTCAACCGACGGCAAGGTACGGCTCAACGAGCATGCCGCCGCCATCCTGGAATTGTGCGACGGATCCCGCAGCCGCGAGCGTGTGGTCATGGACGCGATTTTGCGTTCGTCCGGCGGCATGCGTGCCGCCGATGTCGCCGAGTTCCTCGACGCCGCGCAGTCGCGCGGCTGGCTCATCGAGGTGAGTGAAGCGAATGGTGCGCTGCAGTAGCGACGTTTCTATTTCATGTTGGCCGGCGCGTCGCGCTCCTCCGGACATTGGGCGGCGGTCTCGAAGCGGGACTCCGTCGGGTAAAGGGTGACCAGTCTGCTCATCACGCCATTGGTCCAACCGAATCCATCCTGCGTCGGATACTCGCCGCCGCCGCCGCGCCGCCCGGTGTCGACCACGTCGTATTTTTCCACGAGCTTACCGGTCTCGCGATATACCTGATTGACGCCGGCCATCCAGCGGCAGGCGATCGTGGCGGCCAGCAACGGCTGATGATGGCGACGCAGTCCATCGACGGCTATCCATTGAAGAGGCGCCCAGCCGTTCGGCGAATCCCACTGCTGGCCGGTGTCCTGCGGCGTGGTGACGATGCCGCCGGCTTTGAGCAGCGAGTCCCGGGTGGCGCGGCCGACGGATTGGGCCTGTACCGGTGATGCCATGGCCACGAACAAAGGATAGAGAGTGGCCGCGGAAATCCCCGCGGTGCGCTCGCGGCGCGTCCACCGATAATCGAAATAGGCGCCGGACCGTGCGTCCCACAGATACCGATCGATCGCTTTGTGCCGCTGCGCCGCCCGCTGTTCGAATTCCCGCCGGCAGCTCAAGTCGCCCGTGCGCATGCAGCCGGCGCTGATGGCCTGCTCCAGGCCGAACATCAGGCTATTGAGATCGACGGGTAGGATCTCCGTGGTATCGAGAGACGCACGGGTCTTTGCATCGGCGAACCAGCGTGAGCTGAAGTCCCAGCCGCTTTCGGCGGCCGCACGAATGTCGCGGTACAGTTGGCGCGGTTCGCGCGTGCTGCCCTTCGCCAATTCCGTATCCTCCGCGTACGCTTCATCGCGGGGCGTGTCTTCATCATCCCAGAATCGATTGAGAATCGAGCCATCGGCAAGCATCACGACATGGGCATTGGCCGAACCCCGATGCAATCCGGACGCACCGCGCATCCAGAAGGCGTATTCGCGTCGCAGTTGCGGAAGGTAGCGGCCGAACGCGGCCGGCGGGTCGTCGGGAGAGAGCAGGCCCACCATCTCGAAAAAGAACGGCGGTTGCGAGCGGCTCAGATAGTACGTGCGGACGCCGTTCGGCACATGACCGAAGGTGTCGATCAGATAGGCGAAGTCGCGCACCATGTCTTCGGCCAACTCCGGCCGGCCGCTCTGCATCAATCCCAGCATCGTGAAGTACGAATCCCAGTAGTACATTTCGCGAAAGCGTCCGCCGGGAACGACGTAAGGGTATGGCAACGTCAGCAGCGACGAATAGGGCGGCGCGCTCTTGGTGGTGCGGGTCAGCTGATCCCAGAGCCGGTCGATATGGGTGAGGAGGGATTCGTGGTCCGTCGCCGCGACGGCGGCCGTGACTTCCGGCGGCAAGGCGAAATGCGCGGCGACGAAGCTTTTCAGCGCTTCGTCGGAATGCGGCGACTCCCGCCGATACGCCGCCAGGATCCGCTCCGGCGGCTCCTTCGGTACCGCGTCGACGAAGGTTTTACCGTCGGGAAAAATTCGCGCCGTCTGCACCGCGACGAAGAGTTCCTGAAACACAGCCTGCGGCGGGGCGGGGCGGGGAGTGCCGGATGGGCGCGACTGAATTGCCGCCGCGAGCCCGAGTGCGCACAAAAGAGCGGCGGCCTTGACGATCCGGTCATTCATTGTTGTTTCGTTCCTCGATTCGACGGACCACTTGACCGGACGGCAGCCTTGATATCGCCACATCGACGGCTCTGCCGCGAAACGCGATGTTCGTCAGTTTGAGCGAGGTTATCTGCCGCGGGAGGGTGGGTCGATATCTCTCGGCCAACCCGGAGGCGTCGATGCGCAATCCGGAGAGCCCGAATAGAAATGCCTGGATGAACCCGCCGGAAGTGGCGAGCAGGTAGATGCTATCGTTCTGGGGCGTCTCGCTGCGCACATTGAACGGAGGCTTCAGGAATGGATCCGTCGCACCGCCCCGTCCGCCCACGAAGTCATTGAAGTAGTTCGCGTCGCCGACGTCGGCGGCCTGGATGGCCAGCATTACCAGCACCATCTGATTGGCGCGTCCGCGTATCGGACCGACGGCGTCGACGGAGTGTCGAAACAGGCCTTGCAGCGTATCCGCATCGGCATCGAAGCCGAGCGCGGGAATGCTGAGCATGGGTACCGAAGTCGCCATCCAAGAGTTGGTCTTATCGTGTGCAGTCGTGGGATCGAAATCAAAATAGTCACCGTGTTGCCCCGCCGTCGGGAGATACAGGCCGTCGGCCACCTCGCGCCACCGGGGATTGGGCGACTCCTCGAGCGCTGCCGCGGCGGCGATTGCCGCCTGCAGACTCCGGTGTGCCGCCACGTTCGTGTAAATCTCATTGTTGACGTGCGCATAGTCCTCCTCGGGCGACGTCACGTCCAAGATCTCGTACCGCCGCGGCGCGGCCGGCCGGCCCGCGGAACCTTCCGAGGCCCGGCTGACCCAGAAGTCCGCCACAGCCTTGATGACGGGAAATGCCTTGTCCCGTAGCCACTGTCGATCGCCGGTTGCCAGATAGTATTGCCATTGCGCCAGCGCCACCGCGCCGTTGACGTGAATCTCCCGATCGGCATTCTCCACCGCGAATTTCGGCGTCACGTCCTCACCGCTCCATGGGTCGGCCTCCCATGGGTACATCGCACCGGCAAATCCGTGCGCGCGCGCACGTGCGACAGCCTGCGGCAGCGTGCGCTGGCGAAAGGCGATCAGGGACTGCGCACGCTCCGGATGAAGCAACAGCAGCGCAGGAAATACCCAGAAGTCGTTATCCCAAAACACATGACCGAAATAGTTACTGCTGAATCCGCAGGCAGCTGCCGGCCAGGTGGTGCCGGGAGCGGAGTTCTCCAGCAAATAGAACAGGTCGGAATGAAGCGTGCGCTGGAGCTCGGGATTGCCGCCGACGAGAATGTCCGACCTCCAGAGCGCGCGCCACGCCGTTTCGTGCGCGGCCTGCAGGACCCGCAGCCCGGTGCTGCGCGCCCGGGCCGCCGCCGCTGCCATGCGGGCTCCAGGCGTGCCGACGCCGGCTGCGCCGCCCATTTCCGCCTCCCATCCCGCGGCGGAAGCCGCCACGAATTTGGTGAATCGATAGGAGCGACCGCTTTGCACGCGACCTTCCACCTCGAGTACGACGGCACGGGCCGCCCCGGCATCGTCGGCGCTGCTCTTTGTGATCCTCCGCATCTCCAGGTGCGGTGGCAGAGCGATGGCCGCACCCAGGGCAACCGACCGTCCGGCGATCGCCTTGCCCTCCATCCAGAACGTATTCGCCGCGGGGCCGTCGCCCGTCGTGATGGTGTCTACCTGGCCTTGGTACCAGATGGCGTCGCGCTTTCCGCCGGCGGCGAGATCCGGTCGGTTCGATGCCAACGAGGCCGCATTGAACTCGGCCGCGCTCATCTCGGCAAGCGGTAGCCGCTGCGGCGCCGGCGGCGATCGTAGCGTGAACCTCAAGCGGACTCTGCCGGTGAACCGGGGTGTCAATTGCAAACTGACGGCGGCGAGATGAGGATCGCTCATGCTGACGAAACTGGTCACCGATACGTCGGTGCGATGTGCGCCGCTGCGCCACTGGTAGCGGGTATGGAGCAGCCCGTCCCGCATGTCCAGCGTCTGCCGATAGTGCGCGTGCGTTCGTCCGCTGACCGCGCCGGCATTGAGCCATTGCGCGCCATCGTAGTAGTCGATCTCATTCCAGCTCGGAATGGCGGCGGGTCGCGATACGTCGGTCGCAGTGTAATCCATGACGCCGACCATTTGAGCCGGCGTCGGGCCCGTCCCCGACAGCGAACTCGCCATGGACCAGTAGCCGTTGGCGAGATAGGTCGGATAGTAATTCTGGAAGTTCCGGTCCGTCGCGGTCAATGTGAAGGCGTCGATCGCGCTCGCGGGGCTCGGCGCAGCGCTCGCCGCCTGCATCAGCAGCACGGAGAGAAACGCCGCGCAATGGCGGAAGATCTGATTTAGGAACCAATCTTGTCTCTCGTCGGCCATGGCTAGCGACGCAACTCCCTGCGCGGACCGCGCGTTGGAGCGGGAGTTTACACGTGCTCAAGGGTGCGTGGCAGCATGGCGCAGGGCGGCGTATAATTCCGGCCACTCCCCTCGATGTACGTCATGCACATTCTCGAATCGTTCCATCCCGCCGTCGCCGCGTGGTTTGCGCGGACTCACCCCGCGCCCACCGAAGCGCAGGCGCAGGCGTGGCCCGCCATTCAGGCGGGACGCGACGTGCTGGTCGCGGCGCCCACCGGTTCCGGCAAGACACTGGCCGCCTTCCTGGCCGCCATCGATCAACTCGTGAAGGAGGGCAGTTCCGGCGGGCTCCCGGACGAAACCCGCGTCCTGTACATATCCCCGCTGAAGGCGCTGTCGAACGACATCCACCGCAATCTCGAAGCACCCCTCGAGGGGATTCGCGCGGAACTCGCGGCGCTTGGGATGCAGGACGTCGACATTCGCACGGTGGTGCGAACCGGCGACACCTCGCAATCCGAACGTGCGCGCATACGCCGCAAGGCGCCGCATATCGTGGTGACCACGCCGGAGTCGCTCTATGTGCTGCTGGGCTCGCAATCCGGCCGGAGCATGCTGGCCACCTGCCGCACCGTCATCGTCGATGAGATACATGCCGTCGCCGCCAACAAGCGCGGCACCCATCTGGCGCTGTCGCTCGAGCGTCTGCAGGCAATCACCGGCCACCGGCCGGCGCGGGTGGGACTGTCCGCAACCCAAACCCCCATCGAGGAAGTCGCGCGCTTCCTCATCGGCGCGAACCGTCCTTTGCGCGACTGCGTCATCGTCGATTTGGGGGCCGCGCGCAGTCGCGATCTGGCGCTGGAATTGCCGCCGGTGCCGCTCGAGCCCGTCATGTCCGGCGAAGTGTGGAGCCAGGTGTACGACCGTCTCGCGGAACTCGTCAGGGAGCACCGCACCACTCTGGTCTTCGTCAATACGCGGCGCCTGGCCGAACGCATTGCGCGCCATCTCTCCGAGCGGTTGGGCGAGGAGCACGTCGCTGCGCACCACGGCAGTCTGGCCAGGGAGCGCCGCTTCAAGGCCGAGCAGCAATTGAAGCGCGGCGAGCTCAAGGTGCTGGTCGCCACGGCATCGTTGGAGCTGGGTCTCGACATCGGCGACGTCGACCTCGTTTGCCAGATCGGCTCGACACGTTCCATCAACACGTTTCTGCAGCGCGTGGGGCGCGCCGGACACGCCGTCGGCGGAACATCCAAGGGCAGACTGTTTCCGCTCTCGCGCGATGAACTGGTGGAGTGCACCGCGCTGCTCGATGCGGTGCGGCGCGGCGAGTTGGACCGGCTCGTGATCCCCTCCAACGCTTTGGACGTGCTGACCCAGCAAATTGCCGCTGAGGTCGCGGCCCGGGAGTGGTCCGAGGACGCGTTGTTCGATCTGTTCCGCGCCGCCCATCCGTACCGCGATCTCGAGCGCGCGGATTTCGACGAGTGCGTCAACATGCTGGCGGAAGGATTCAGCACGCGCCGCGGACGGCATGGCGCGCTGCTGTATCGCGACAGCATCATTCGGAGCCTGCGTCCGCGAAAGGGCGCGCGCCTGACTTCCATCACGTCCGGCGGCACCATTCCGGACAACGCCGACTACAAGGTGATGCTCGAGCCCGAGGGCATCTCGGTCGGCACGGTCAACGAAGATTTTGCCGTCGAGAGCCTGCAGGGCGACATATTTCAACTGGGCAACACCTCGTATCGGATATTGCGCGTGGAGCGCGGCACCGTGCGTGTGGAAGACGCCCATGGCCAGCCCCCATCGATCCCATTCTGGCTGGGGGAAGCGCCGGGGCGCTCCGACGAGCTGTCGGCGGCGGTCGCGCGCCTTCGGTCTGAAATCGGACAGCGTCTCGAGGGCTCTGCGGCCGGGGCGTCGCACGCCGCGGCATCGCAATGGCTGATCGAGACGGTCGGGATCGATGAGATCGCGGCCGCTCAACTGGTCGAGTATCTGGCCGCGGGCCGCGCGGCGCTGCAGGAATTGCCGACGCTCGACACGATCATTTTCGAGCGGTTCTTCGACGAATCCGGCGGCATGCAGCTGGTGATTCATTCCTCATACGGCAGCCGGGTGAACCGGGCCTGGGGCTTATCGCTGCGCAAGCGCTTCTGCCGCACCTTCAACTTCGAGCTGCAGGCCGCCGCGACTGAGGATCACATCGTGCTGTCCCTCACGCACGCGCATAGTTTCGAACTGACGCAGGCCGCCCGTTACTTGAGTTCGAGCACCGTCCGCCAGGTGTTGGTGCAGGCGCTGTGCGCCGCGCCGATGTTCGGCGTCCGTTGGCGATGGACCGCGGGCATCGCCCTGGCCCTGCCGCGGTTCCGGGGCGGCAAGAAAATTCCCGCGCAGATCGCGCGGATGAACGCGGAGGATCTGCTGGCGTCCGTGTTTCCCGACCAGGTGGCGTGCGCCGAAAATCTGCCGGGCGAAATCGAGATTCCCGATCACCCGTTGGTGCGGCAAACCATCCGTGATTGTCTGGAGAGCGCGATGGATGTCGACACGCTCGAGGAGGTATTGCGGCGCCTGGAAAGCGGCCGGATTCGGATCATCGCCCGCGACCTCACCGAGCCTTCTCCGCTCGCGCTCGAGGCGTTGAACGCGCGTCCCTATGCCTATCTGGATGACGCGCCCCTGGAAGAGAGGCGCACGCAGGCGGTGATGGCCCGGCGCTGGATCGATGCGGCGTCGGCGGCCGACATCGGCCGGCTGGACCCCGAGGCCGTCGCCAGGGTTCGCGACGAGGCATGGCCCGATGCGGCCACCGGCGACGAATTGTGCGACGCCTTGTCGTGGCTGACATTCGTGAGTGATGATGAGGTGCGCAAGAATGATGCGTGGCCGCGTTTGATCGGGGAACTCGTCGCCCAGGGACGTGTGGTCCGAATCGAGGCGCCGGGACACCGGACGCTGTGGGTCAATAGCGACCGGCGCGGATTGTTCGAGCCGCAATTACCGTCCTCGGATGAGGCATTGGTGTCCATCATTCGTGGCCGGCTCGAGGGGCTCGGACCGGTGACTGCCGCGCAGCTCGGAGAGCCCATGGGCCTATCGATGCGGTCGGCAACCGTGGCGTTGACGGCGCTGGAGACCGAAGGTTTTGTGATGCGCGGCCGGTTCACGCCGGATGCCGCTGAAGAGCAATGGTGTGAGCGCCGCTTGCTTGCACGCATACATCGCTACACGGTCAAGCGGTTGCGCGCCGAAATCGAACCCGTGCAGGCGCGGGACTTTTTGCGCTTTCTATTCGACTGGCAGCGCGCGCTGCCGGCGGCTCGACTGCAGGGAGTGGACGCGGTGGCGGCCGTACTTCAGCAACTCGAGGGCTTTGAGGCGCCCTCGAGCGCGTGGGAAGGCGACATCCTGCCCGCCCGAATTGCGGAATACGATCCGCATTGGCTGGATGAGCACTGCCGCGCCGGCCGCTTTGTCTGGGCGCGGCTGCAAGCCCGGCGCGCCGATCAGGATTTGGCCGCCGGGCCGATACGCTCGACGCCCATCACGCTGCTGGCGAGACGCAACGTCAAGGTCTGGTCCGAGCTGACGCAGCCCCACGACGCGGCGCAACTGAGCTACAAGCCTCGGGCCGTTCTCGACTTCCTGACGGGTAGCGGCGCTTCGTTTTTCGACGACATCGCCGACGGCGTCGGCATGCTGCCGGTCGAAGTGGAAGAATCCTTGGGAGAGCTCGTTGCGCTCGGCTTCGTCAATTCCGACAGCTTCGGCGGCTTGCGCGCGCTGCTCGTGCCTTCGAGCCGCCGTGCATCGCCCGCCGCACGCGGGCGCCGGGGCCGGCGGATCGCGATGTTCGGCATGGCGGATGCGGGCCGTTGGGCCATCGTGCGGCGCGATTCGCGGGAGCCGCCTCGGCATCCGGGCGAGGATGCAGGGGCGGCCCATGCCGGGGCGGCTCATGCCGTCGAGCAGGTCGTCAGGACGTTGCTCCGCCGGTGGGGCGTCATCTTCTGGAAGCTGCTCGCGCGCGAGGCGGATTGGCTGCCGAGCTGGCGCGACGTGTTGATGTGCTGCCGCCGCTTGGAGGCGAGGGGTGAGATCCGCGGCGGACGTTTCGTGGCGGGTTTTGCGGGCGAACAGTTTGCGACTCCGGAGGCTATCGCGCCGCTGCGCGAGGCGCGCCGCCGGCCGCCGGCCGACGAGTACGTGTCGTTGTCGGGCGCAGATCCTCTCAATCTGCTCGGCATCGTCACGCCGGGCGCGAGGCTGCCCTCACTGACCGGCAATCGGCTGCTCTACCGCGACGGGCTGCCGATTGCCACGTTCGCCGCCGGCGAGGTGAACTTCCTCGAGACGCTGGATCCCAAAAAGCAGTGGGAGGCGCGAAATGCTCTGCTACGGCGGCAGGTCCGCCTGCTGCCAGCCGCCGCCCAAAGCCTCGATGAGGGTGATGCTGGCTTGGAGGCGATTTGAGAACACGGATAACGCAGTCTCTTCGCTGTTGAGGCGCGTTGTCTGTGCGGTGATGACGCTGCTGTAGGGCACGGTTCCCGCCTTATATTGGTTGAGCGTGAGCCTTTCCGCCTCTTTGGAGGCCGCGACCGCCGCCTCCTCGACTACCGACTGCTGCTCAAGAACACGCAATGTGACCAGCTCATCCTCGACTTGTTGGAAACCCGAAAGGACGGTTTGCCGGTAGGTGGCGACATTCCCCTCGTAGAAAGCCCGCGCCTGCGCCACTTGTGCGCGTCGCAGCCCGCCGTCGATGAGGGTCTCCGCCAATTGCGGCCCCAAGGACCACACGCGGTTCGGTGCGTTGAGCAGCCTGCTGAACGCGCCGTTCGTGTATTGATCCGAACCGGACAAGGATAGGGTGGGGAAGTACGCGGCTTTGGCTACGCCGATTTGCGCGTTGGCCGCGGCCATTTTACGTTCAGCCTCCGCCACATCCGGCCGCCTCTCCAGCAGCGTCGAAGGAACTCCCGCCGGTACCGTCGGGACGCCGACGCGCAGAGCGGCGGGAGCCAGCGAGAAGGACGCGGGTTGTTGCCCGATCAGGACGGCGATGGCGTGCTCGAGGATGCCGCGCTGAATTTTCGCGTTGATCTGCTGCGCTTGGCTGTTCAGAAGCTGCGTCTGGGCCGTCACGACATCGGCTTTGGCGGCCACGCCGAACTGGTAGCGATTTTCCGCGATCTTGAGCGACTGCTGCTCGGCGACGACGATGTCGTCCAATATGCGCTGCAGTTGGTCCTGGGTGCGCAGGGCGAAGTAGTCGATCGCCAATTCGGCCTGCGCCGAGAGTGTCGCCGCGGCAAGCGCCGCGGCGCTGGCCTGGGCTGAGGCGCGGTCGCTCTCGACCGTGCGGCGAATTTGGCCCCAGATATCCAGCGTCCAGTTTCCGGACGCCGACGCAGATACGGTCGTGCGCGTCGGAGCCGTACCGATCGAACCGCGCGCTGCGCCGACGCCGGCAGATATCGTCGGCCAAAAGCCGGCCCGCGCTTGCGCCACCAGGGCGCGCGACTGATCGAACGCCGCGGCGGCCGCTTTGACATTTTCATTGGAGATCTCGATCTTGGCTTCGAGCGCCGCCAATTCTTCATCCTGAAAGATGTTCCACCAGGGTCCGCGGCTCATGACATCGTTCGGCTCGCTCGGCTTCCAATCGGCCTGTTCCTTGTAGGTGGACGTGGTCTCGAAGGCCGGGCGCCGATAGTCGGGGCCCACTGCGCATGATGCGGTCAGTGCAATGCCGCTCGCCAACCAGCAACACCTCGCGAGGCGGATCATGTGGCCGGCTCCGCCGGGCCGTAGGGACCACGCGGGCCGCCCGTCCCAGCGTCCTGGCCGGCATCGCGCGCCGGCGGTGTCTGCCTGGGATGTTTCTTTCGCTTCCAGTAGCGATGCACGTACAAGTACACGACGGGCGTGGTGTAGAGGGTGAGCAGCTGACTGACGATCAGGCCGCCGACGATGGAGATGCCCAGCGGCCGGCGCATCTCGGTGCCGTCCCCGGAGGCGATCGCAAGCGGCAGGGCGCCCGCAATGGCAGCACATGTGGTCATCAGGATGGGCCGGAAGCGCAGAGAACAGGCATGAGCGATCGACGCCAGTGGGTCCATCCCCTGGGCGCGTTCCGCTTCGAGCGCGAAATCCACGATCATGATGGCATTTTTCTTGACGATGCCGATCAGCAGCAAAATTCCGAGGAAGGCGATGAGGCTGAATTCGGTGCCGGTGGCCATGAGCGCGAGAAGCGCGCCGACTCCCGCGGAGGGCAGCGTCGATAGAATCGTCAGAGGTTGGCTATAGCTCTCGTACAGAACACCCAGCACGACGTAAATCGCCGACAGCGCCGCCGCCAACATCAGGAGCTGCGAGGTTCCGCTGCTCTGCTGGAACAACTTGGCGGTTCCGTAGGCGCCGCCGTGAATGCTTGCTGGGACGTGGATCTCGTTCATTCTTTTTTCGATGGCGTTCATGGCGGTGCCGATCGATTCCTTTTCCGGGATATTGTAAGCGATGGCGGTGGACACTGAAGTCCCGGTGTGGTTCACGGTCACCGGCGCGGTGCCGATGATGAAGTGGCTGAACGCGGCGAACGGCACGACCGTCTCCGCCGCCACGCTGACGGCCGATCCGGTCGAGGTATTGCCCCGCCCGGCATTCGCCAGCGAGTTCGCCGCCAGGTTGCGGGCGGTATCCTGGGCGACCGCGGTCGCCGTATTCGTTGCCCCCGTCAGGCTGGTGGTGCCGGCCACGGCCTGCGTGGCCTGCGTGCCGCTGACCGCGCCGCCCGCGGTGCTGACGTAGAGTTCCTTCAGGATTTCCGGGTTCTGCCAGAATTGCGGCGCCACCTCCATCACCACGTGGTATTGCTGCGGGCTGAAGGGATTGTAAATCGTCGACACCTGGGCTTGCGCGAAGGCATCGCCCAACGCGTTGTCGATCTGCACTTCGGTCAAGCCCAACCGCGAAGCGGCGTCGCGGTCGACGATCAAATCGGCCTCGAGACCGCCGGGCTGCAAGTCGGAGTCCACGTCGGTCACTTCGGGCATGTCCTGAAGCGCGGCCCGCAATCGTTGCGACCAGCTGCGGAGCTCGGTGAGGTCATCGCCGAGCAGCGTGTATTGATACTGCGCGTTGGCGGAACGGCCGCCGCCGCCGCCGATATCCTGGACCGCTTGCAGGAAGGCCGAGACGCCCTCGACCTTGGCGAGCTTCGGCCGCAATCTCGCAATGATCTGATCGGCCGAGATGCGCCGTTCGGCCAGCGGCTTCAGTGCGATGGTCACGTTGGCGCTCGCGCCCGCGCCGCCGCCTCCTCCTCCTGGTCCGAAGCCGCCGCCTCCCACCGAGCCGGTCACGGTGTTGACCGCGGGATCCTGGCGAATGATTGCCGCAACTTCCTGCAGCTTGCGCTTCATGAACTGAAATGAACTGGCCGCATCGCCGCGTATGCCTCCCTGTAACTGACCCGTGTCCTGTTGCGGGAAGAACCCCTTGGGGATCACGACGTAGAGATATGCATTCAGTCCGATGGTGGCGAACAGCAGCAGCATCATGATGCGCCGATGATGCAGGGCCCAGTCGAGGCTGCGTTCGTAGCCGCCGCGCAGCCTCTCGAAGGCGCGGTCGAATGCCTTCGCGAACCGCGACGGTTTGCGATGTTCCTGCCGCTGAAGCAACAGCGAGCACATCATGGGAGTGGTGGTCAACGAAACAGCCAGGGAGATCAGAATCGACACCGACAGCGTGACTGTGAACTCGCGGAAGATCTTGCCCACGATACCGCCGGCGAACATGAAGGGAATGAACACGGCGATCAGCGACAGGCTCATGGATACCACGGTGAACCCCACTTCGCGCGCACCGAGGAGCGCGGCGCTCATGCGGCCCATGCCGGCTTCGATGTGCCGTATGGTG
>JAXDQI010000214.1:0-16655 GCA_034667965.1 Gammaproteobacteria bacterium | reverse complement strand
GACAGCATCAGCTATCTCAAGCAGACCGTCGCCG
This sequence comes from Gammaproteobacteria bacterium, assembly GCA_034667965.1. GTDB lineage: Bacteria > Pseudomonadota > Gammaproteobacteria > Steroidobacterales > Steroidobacteraceae > Bog-1198. Next base: position 16,621 of record JAXDQI010000214.1, on the reverse strand, counting down.
GCATAAAGGCGCTCGGGTACACCTTCGTCAGTCCGACATCGGCTTAATAGAACGCGCCGCTCCCCAGCAAGGATGCGAGCCGATGATGTACGCATGCAAACGACGCACGTTGCTGGCAGCGGCGCTCGGTGCGCCGCTGCTCGCCTGGTCGCGAAGGACCGCCAAGCACCCGCCCGTGCACCGTCCGACGCTATCGGGCACCTATCTGCAGTTGTTGAATGAACATCGCGATTGGACTCACGACGACTGGATTCGCCTGTTTGGCAATTTTCGGCGTTTGCAGATCTCAAGAATCGTCGTGCAGTGGGTGGCCATCGACGAATTGGACTTCTACCTGACCCCGGGAGGTGGCAAGAAATCGTCGTTGATGGAGATACTGGAACTTGCCGAGCCGGCGGGCATGAAAGTGATGGTGGGACTCAATCACGATTCCGCCTACTGGGAAAAGATCGCTCAATCCACCGACGCCGTTGCCGGTTATCTTGCCGATCGCGAATCGCGCACCGTTCACGTCATCAACGAGTTGATACCTGTCCTGGAGAGCCATCCGTGCTTTTTTGGCTGGTACTTGTCCGAGGAAATCGACGACACCAGCTGGCATGAACCCGCTGCTGCATCGACTTTGCATTCTTATCTACACCGACTGAGCGGCTACCTGCGCCTCGCGTCGCCCGCAGCGGTGATTGCGATATCCGGCTTCTCGAACGCCAAGGTGCCCGCGGAACAGGTACGGCAATTCTGGGACGATTTGTTACGGGCGGCGCCTGCGATAGGCATCGTGATATTCCAAGATGGCATCGGCGTGCACAAGCTTACGCTGGACACGCTGGCGGTCTACGCTGCGGCGGTGTATGCCGCGACCAAGTCCGCCGAATGCGAATTCTGGTCGGTCGTCGAGTTGTTCGAACAAACGGGTGGTATGCCGCTCGACGCGGCCGCCTTCCGCGCCGTCGCCGCGCCTTTCTCGCGTATTTTGGATCAACTGCGCATCGAATCCGCGTTCACGTCGAACCTCATCGCGTTCACCGCCCCCGATTACATGTTTTCTCAATCGGACCCTGACGCCCGCACCCTGCTCACGGACTACCTGCAATACATGGAGCGCTCATGAAATCGCAATCGATCGTTGCGAGTGCGACCCGTCGAAATCGCCTGACAAGGGGAGTCGAAATGACAAAAATCCTTACCATTTTCGGGACTCGGCCCGAGGCCATAAAGATGGGCCCCGTGGTACAGGAACTCAGGAAGCATGGAGCACTCGAAGCCCGGGTCTGCGTGACCGCACAGCATCGCCAGATGCTCGATCAGGTGCTCGATCTGTTTGAGATTGTTCCGGATTACGATCTGAATATAATGCGCCCCAATCAGAGCCTCGCCGAGGTGACCGGTAGCGTCTTGCAAGGAGTCGATGACGTTCTGTCACGGTTCAAACCGGACTGGGTGCTGGTGCATGGCGATACGACGACCACGCTTGCCGCAAGCCTAAGCGCGTTCTACCGCCATATTCCCGTTGCGCACGTCGAGGCGGGATTGCGGACGTCGAACATCGATTCGCCTTGGCCGGAAGAAATGAACCGTTGCGTCACCGACGCAATCTCGAGCCTTTATTTCGCTCCGACTGAATGTGCACGGAGCAATCTCCTCGCGGAAGGTGTGAATGAAGCGCAGATCGTGGTGACCGGCAATACGGTCATCGACGCGCTTCTGAAGGTAGTCGATCGGCTGCGTGGTGATGAAGCTCTTCGCGGCGCATTGAGCGCGGGACTTCCATTTTTAGACGAAAGCCGGCCACTGATTCTGGTGACCGGCCATCGCCGCGAGAATTTCGGCGTGAAATTCTTGAGTTTTTGCGCGGCGCTGCATCGCATTGCCATCGAGCGACCTGCCGTGCAGATCGTCTATGCGGTTCATCTGAACCCCCAGGTCCAACTGCCGGTGCGCGGAATTCTCAGCGGTCTTCCAAATGTATCCCTGATCGATCCTCAGGATTATCTGCCCTTCGTCTATTTGATGATGTGTGCACGCGTCATCGTCACCGACTCGGGAGGCATCCAAGAAGAGGCGCCGGCGCTGGGCAAACCTGTCTTGGTCACCCGCGATACCACCGAGCGACCGGAAGCCATCGAGGCGGGTACGGCCCGCCTGGTCGGCACGGACACCGACAGCATCGTAGGAGCGGTAACCGCCCTTCTCGATGACCCGGCCGAATACGCGAGGATGGCGCGGGCACACAATCCGTATGGCGATGGGCACGCCAGCGAACGCATTCTTGCCGCAATTCAAGCGCGACTGGCCGGATCACGTGTCCCGGTGGCCTCAGTTCAGCCGTTCGGGATCGTTGCATAGCAGGAGATGCGCAATGGGATCCAGCGACGTGATCGCGATGGTCTTGGTGGCGGCCAAGGTGCTGACCGCGATGGCCGGCGGTATATTCGTCGTAAGCGGATTGGACGATTGCTTCATAGATTTGTGTTATGCCGGTCGTGCCCTTTACCGGCGCCTCTTCATCACCCCTCGGTTCAGTCCGCTCACCGAGGATCAATTGCGAGCTTGCGTCGAGCAGCCGGTTGCAGTGATGATTCCGGCCTGGGACGAGTCGGCCGTGATCCGGAGCATGCTCGCAAACACACGGCGGGCGCTGTCCTACTCCCGATACGTCATCTTCGTGGGCATCTATCAGAACGACCCCGCAACCGCCCGCGAAGTGGAACTGCTGTCACCGGAAGGACCGCGCGTCGTTCGCGTCACGGTGCCGCATGATGGACCCACGAACAAGGCGGACTGTCTCAACTGGATATACCAAGGGATCCAGCGCTACGAGCGGGACCATGGAGTCGAATTCCAGGTCTACGTGATGCAGGATTGCGAAGACGTCATCCACCCGCTGTGCTACCGGCTTTTCAATTACCTCATGCCGCGCCACGACATGGTGCAACTGCCGGTGCTCTCGCTCGAGCGCAAGTGGTATGAGTTCACGGGCGGTCACTATCTCGATGAATTCGCGCAGCTCCATTACAAAGATCTGGTCGTACGTGAAATGATCAACCGCAGCCTGCCGGCGGCGGGCGTAGGCGTCGCATTCAGCCGTCGGGCGCTCGCGGCAGCCGCGATGGGGAGCCACAATGAAGTGTTCAGCGTCGACTCGTTGACCGAAGACTATGAATTTGGATTCCGACTCAAGCGGCTGGGCATGCGACAAATCTTCGTACGATTTGCCGTCCAACGGGACGTTCCGGTCCGCGATCCGGGTTCCGGGAAAACACGATCGGGAAGGTTCCGCGAATTCGTCGGGGTGCGCGAGTTCTTTCCGTCCACACTGCGCACGGCGGTTCGCCAGAAATCACGATGGGTGATCGGAATCGCATTTCAGGGATGGGCGCATCTCGGATGGGCGGGCGACTGGCGCACGAAGTACATGCTTTATCGCGACCGTAAAGCGCTCGTGACCAATCTGGCGACCATCCTCGGCTACGTGATCGTTGTAATCGTGACCACGATATGGACGGTACAATGGCTGGCACCGGAGAGTTATCGGTTCCCGCCGTTGGTCGAGCGCGGCAGCACACTGTGGTTTTTGATGCTGGCAACACTTGTGTTGCTCGTGCACCGGCTCTTACTGCGCGTTTACTGTGTGTACCGCTTGCACGGACCGTGGCAGGCGGCACTCAGCGCTCCGCGCATGTTGTGGGGCAATGTCGTGAACTTTGGCGCGACAGTGCGTGCAATCCGCATTTACCTGCGCTTCCTGCGCACGGCAAAGCCGATCACTTGGGACAAGACGGGACATAGCTTCCCCGCGATGGAGGAAATACCCACATTTCGCCGGCGTCTAGGCGATGTGCTGCTGCACCGAGGCTTCATCACGCTTGCGCAGCTTAATGCCGCCTTGGAGCTTCAAGGACGGCGTTCGTCGCCCTTGGGCGAGTTGCTGATCGAAATGGGTGCGCTGAATAAGGAATGTTTGGAGTTCGCGCTGCAAGTGGAATGACCGGTGCGCCGCTTCAATGGCGGACGCAGCGATGACAACAAGGGAAGAGGATGTTCGACGTCGAGAAGCAGGACAGGCGGCATGATCTTACGCATTGTTTCCACCGTGCGATCAAGCCGAGCGGGCAATGCTGCGCGATTCGCGTAAGTTCTCTGATGGTCATGACGACGTTGATATCCGCTGCGCCGGCCGACGCGGCGGATCCGACAGTCGATGCGTCCCCGCCGCCGCAGGCAACCCTGGTGGGTGCGCGCGAGACTGGACGGGAGAGCTGGCTCCGGCGCCAGGTGCGCCGCTTCCGCTCGTATCCGCACCTGGATCGGGCGTATCGCCTTGTGCAGGCGGGTAAGACGCGCGAGGCAGCAGAAGAGGTGCGACGTTATCTGCAATGGGAGCCGCGCGACAGCACCGCTCGAGGATCCTACCTCGTGCTGCTGTACCAACTTGGCGATGACGCAAGAACCGAGCAGGAAGCAACGTTACTTCTGCAGGAGCGGCCGGATGCGGAGTCGGCGTTACTCTACCGCGCATTGGCGCGGCAGCGGCAAGGTCAGACGATCGCTGCACGGACGGATTTTGGCCAGGCGGCCTTGAATCCGTCCGCCCTGCGTGCAGACCGGCTGTTTGCCGCAAACTCGGTGGCCGAGATCTCGATTGCGCGTGGCGACTTCGCAGAAGCGGAAGAGGCTCTGAATCTGGTGGCTCGGGATACGGACGACTTTCAACTGCACTTTCGGCGCGGGCGGGTCTTGGAAACACTAGGCCGGTTGGCCGATGCCGATATCAGTTATCGAGCGGCGGTTCAACGCGCAGCGGGCGACTCGGAGCGGATGAAGGCGATCGTGTCCGTCGGTTATCTGGCAATGCGCCGCCATCAATGGCGCGAAGCGTCGGACTTTCTCCGGGCCGGGCACGACCTTGATCCGAAAAACGTCGAGTTGCTGCGAGGGCTGGCGGAGGCCTCCATTCAACTGCACGAGTTGGACGCGGCAAGCCAATGGACTCAAGCAGCGCTTGCCTTGGAGTCCGCTGATCGGGACCTCGTCATTCTCGCCGACCTTGCCTATTCCCGCAGGGACTGGCGGCACGCCATCGGACTGTACCGGAAGTTGCTCGCAAAGGCCGGTTCGGAGATGGAGCGGAATGAGATTCTCGTGAAACTCGCGAAGTCCTACCACGCACAGGGCCTCAATGCCGATGCCGAAGCTTCGTGGCGTCAAGTATTGAGGGCGCACGAAACCGCAGAGGGGTTGCGGGAGCTTGCTGCTTCGTTGGAAGCACAAGGAAAAACGGCGCTAGCGGTCAGCGCGCTCGAGAGGAGCGTGGTTCTGGAGCCGACGGTCGCGGGCCACACCCAGCTGTCCGCGCTGTACGACAAGCTCAACGAGCGCGCACTCGCAATTCGACACGTCATGGACGCGATCGCCATCGCCGACAGTCCGGCGCTCCATCGGCAGCTTGGGTATCTGTATTTGGCCGGAGGGTCATTGAGCGAGGCCACACGAGAATTCGCGAAGGCCGCCCAGGGGGACGAGGCGGGAATGCTTCACATGCAACTTGCCGACATCTACCACAAGGTGGGCGATGAAAGTCAGGAACTCAGGGAACTCGATCTTGCCGTGCACGATGACATCGACCCGTTGACGCGCCAGGGTGCGCAGCGCCAGCTAGCCTCTCTCTACTCGCGGCGCGGTGAGGACATGCGAGCTATCGAAGCATTGCGCGCGGCCGTCGGCGCCGGTCTCGACGACGGGCCTATTCGCATGGACCTGGGCTTCGCATTGTTCCGACTGAAGCGTTGGAACGATGCCCTCGAAGAATTCCTTACCTCGAACGAGCGCGAGCCGGCACCGTCGGCGTTGTTTTACGTGGCTCAATGCTACCGCGAACTCCATCAGGACAGCCTGCGGCTGAGCTACTTGCTGCTCGCCGAGCATGATGTCGCGAGAATGAACGATGAAACACGCAAGGCGCTGTACGACGACCTCGGATATGCCCATGTGTCGCAAAACCATGACGTGGCGGCCGCAGCGGCGTGGTCCAAGTCGCTGGCGCTCCGCTACGACGCGCCGATCGCACTGGAACTGGCCGCGGCGCAACGTCGCGCGGGAATGGTGGACGACGCGGAGCGGACGTTGGTTGCGATGGCGACAGCGTCTCTGAGCGTCTCGCAACGTGTTGCGCGCGACGAAACAATCGGGGAATTGGAGGAACGCAAAGGCAACCTGGTCGCGGCGGCCGAAGCGTGGGGGGATGCGGACGCCGTGCAGCCGACCGCCGAGCGCGCCTACCGGCTGGGAACCCTGGCGCAGGGCGGCCATCGCAACGAGGAAGCCGTGCGCGAGTTCGAGTTGGCCCAGCAGCGCGACCCTGACAACGCCTTGTATACGCAAACACTGGCATATGCCTACCAACGCAACGGCCAACTTCTGCGCGCTGAAGCCATGTTCAGAGCCGCCGTGGCCCAGACGCCCGATCGAGTGGTGTTGTATCGCGACCTGGCGTACGTGCAATCCAACCTTGGTAAGCAGACCGAGGCCGTTGAAAGCCTGCGTGAAGCCATTGATTTGAGGCGGGCGCAGGCGGCCACCCCTGCGGAGCAAGCCCGCCCGGATTTCGACCTTCCTCAAATGCGTGAAGAATATGCAACGCTGGCCCGCCAATTCGGAGCAACCATCTACGAATCCTACCGGCCGAACGGCGGAATCAGCGTCGTACCGCAGTCATCTGGCGGCTCGATTCCTTCTCAGGGTGGTGTGGATGGATCCTATTACCCATCGGGCCTTTTTGAACGCAGTGATGACCCGCTTCAATTCACATCCCGGCTCTTGTGGACCAATGAGATGCACTCCCTTGCGATCGATCACTCCTCATTACAGGCCGCTGTCGGAGCTCGCTACAAGCCGCTTCAAGCGGGCGACTTCTTCGTGGGTGCCGAGCGATTGTTGAAGATTGGCGCAGCTAGCCAGAATGATTGGTTGCTGCGCGCAAGTTTCGGGCTTGGGCGCCAAGTCGCACCATACTCCGGATATTGGCATTGGAACTACAGCCAGTTGTATATCGATGCGGGGTTCTTTATACGAAGCTCCACAACGGCGGTCTATGCGGAACTGCGGCAGGGAATTACCCTGCGAGCGACGGCAAATTTTCTGATTACGCCGCATGTGGTGCTGGTGGATCGGCGTCAGACCCCCGACCCGGCGAGAACTTCAGTGTTCGAAGGCGGCCCCGGCGTCTCATTCAAATACTTCTTCAACTCAGGCGGTTATAAACCGCAGTGGTCGACTGTTGATTTCGTGGTCCAGTATCGCGAGCGCATTACCAGCGACGGGCGCAGCGGCTGGGTGATCGCGACGGTATTTCAATTCTAACGGCAATAGATCGCGTGACGGCACGCTTGGTTCGACTGTAATGGCGCAGAGCGCTGCAGGGGACATATCATGTGCGGCATCGTAGGATACATCGGGTACCGTGACGCGGTTACGCCGCTGACGGAGGGGCTGGAGCGCTTGGAGTATCGCGGCTATGATTCCGCCGGCATTGCCGTGGTGGACGCCGGCATCTTGTGTTTGGCGAAATGCCAGGGCAGGGTGCGCGAGCTCAAGGAGACACTATCGTCGCGGTTCAAGGGAAGTCCGGGGATCGCGCACACACGATGGGCCACGCACGGCGATCCAAGCGATCGGAATGCTCATCCGCATTGTGATTCCCTCAATCGCTTCGCGATTGTTCATAACGGCATCATTGAAAACGCCAAGACATTGCGTACCGAACTCGAAGCGGATGGTGTGGTATTCCGCTCTGACACGGACTCCGAAGTGTTGGCGCATTTGATAGCGACCATGGCGAGCGGTTCGCTGGAGCAGGCAGTGCGCAAGGCACTGCGGAGGGTGGTCGGCACCTATGCGCTTGCCGTTCTGGACGCTTTGCAGGCGGACTGTCTCGTTCTTGCCCGACGCGGGAGTCCTGTCATGCTCGGCATCGGTGATCACGAAATGTTCTTCGCGTCCGACGCGGCGGCTTTCGTGCGCCACACCCAAAAAGTCGTCCATCTCGACGATGGCGAGATTGCCGTCCTGCGGACCGAAAGCTTCGAGACGTCGACCCTTGCCGGCCGCGCTACGCTCCGGGCGCCGACAATCACGACTATTTCAAGCCAATCGCCCGACAAGGGAAGATACGATCATTATATGCGCAAAGAGATCGCGGAGCAGCCGGAGGCTTTGCGACGCACGCTTGACAGTCGCATCGACTCGATTTCCCGCAATCGATTGTTGGACGAGGCGGAATTGGATGCGCGCGAGCTATTCGTCACTCGCCGAATCACGATCGTTGGGTGTGGCTCGGCCTACATTGCAGGTTGTCTTGGCGCACACTTGATCGAACAACTTGCGCGCATTCCCGTGCATGTCGAACCCGCGTCGGAATTCTGCTATCGCAATCCTGTAATCGACGAAGAGACTCTCTACATTGCCGTGAGTCAGTCGGGAGAGACGTTTGACACGATCCAAGCGATAAATCATGCCAAGCGAAGGGGAGGGCGAGTGCTTGGTGTCGTCAACGTGGCCGGAAGTACGATCGCAAGGGAGTGTGGCCGCGCTCTTTATGTTCACGCGGGGCCGGAAATAGCGGTGGTCAGCACCAAGACATTCACGTGTACGGTTGTAACATTCGCCTTACTCGCACTTGCCATGGGACGCCTGCGTGATTTGTTGGGCACACGAGCCGACAAATTGCTCGAGGCGCTGAGCAATCTGCCAAGACAAATTGAGAACATCATCGCACGAGAAAGCGAAATTGTGCGGATGGCAAAACGCATCGAAGGCGCCGAACACGCGTATTTCCTGGGCCGGGCCGCTGGGTACGCAGTCGCGATGGAGGGGTCTCTCAAATTGAAAGAAGTCAGCTATCTGCATGCGGAGGCCTACCCCGCCGCGGAACTCAAGCATGGCCCGCTTGCGCTCATCTCGCCGCGAGTGCCATCCATTCTCGTGATGCCGCGTGATGGTGTCTTTTCGAAGAATGTTTCGACTGTGGAAGAGATCCGTGCGCGCCGGGGCCCGGTTCTTGTCGTCACGAATAGCGGCGATGTCCCGATGACCGTCGACGAGGCATTCATCGCCCCTGCGTCTGAGCCTGCGTTTGATCCTGTTCTGTTGAATATCCCGCTTCAGCTTCTCGCTTATCACGTCGCATTGAACAGAGGCTGCGATATTGACCGGCCCCGCAACCTGGCAAAGTCCGTGACTGTTGAGTGAACAAGGAGATTTAGATAAAGGGGGAAATTATGAAATTCCGATCAAGATCCGTGGCATCAGTCGGACTGATGCTCGTCTCGGTAGCGGCTGTTTCATTCGTCGGAGACGTCAATAGAGTGGACACGCTCGCGCATTCGGAAACCTCTTCGCAGACGAGCACGACCACCACCAACCGGGTTGCTCCGGTCCTTCCCGTCGCCAGCCCGTGCCCTCGTTTCAATGCAGGCAGCATCGTCCACAACCCTCCGGCGCTTTTCAGTTCCAACGGATTCCTGAGGGTGAGGTTCTCATACCAACACAGGATCGACCACGAAGGAATGGAGCTCCTGTGCTTCATGACTCCGGATGGATTGGAGGATCCGACACTGCACGTCAAGCCGGGAGATCACCTCATCATCACCATCACCAACAATACTCCGTCAACGTCGGCAATAATGCCGCCGCTGGATTTGCCGAACTGCGGCGACCCGCAAGTGACGAAATCATCGATGAACATTCACTATCACGGAACCAACACTTCGCCGACCTGTCACCAGGACGAGGTGATCAAAACGGTCATCAATCCCGGCGAGACGTTTCAGTACAACGTTGTTTTTCCGAGGAACGAACCTTCCGGACTTTTCTGGTACCACCCTCACATTCATATGCTCGCCGAACACGCCGTGCAGGGTGGCGCCTCGGGAGCCATCGTCGTGGACGGGATCGAGAACCTGCAACCGGCCGTGAGCGGCCTGCGCCAACGCGTCTTGATGGTTCGGGATCAACTCGTGCCGGGTAATCCCTTGGCCGGGGGCAACATCCCATCCTTTGACCTGACGCTCAATTACATTCCGATCACGTCGCCGACCGATCAAAATGCCAACAACTTTGTACCGGCTTCTCTGCGGATGCGGCGCGGAAAGAAGGAGTTCTGGAGGGTTTCCAATTCCTCCGCTGACGTCATCCTCGACCTTCAGTACGTATTCGACCGGGTGCCGCAGGCCCTGCAACTCGTCGCCATCGACGGTGTCCCACTCAATTCGCAAGATGGCGCCGCACCCGGAAGTCTGATTCAGGTAACGCACTTCACTCTCTCACCAGCTTCCCGCGTGGAGTTCATCGTATCGGCTCCGCCGTCGTCGGTGCAGGTTGCTCAGCTCATTACGCAGGGCATCGACGCCGGCCCCTTCAATATTTATAACGACCCGCAGCGGCCTCTTGCGACTGTCCAGCCAACCGGTGGCGATGATCCCACCGATGTAGATGATTCGGACGATGGCACCGACGACAAGGTCGGAGCGTTTACCGAGATGAGCACAACGCAGAATCGCTTCGCCGGACTTGGTTCCGCGCCCGTGGCGGTGAAGCGCACGGTGTTCTTCAATGAGAACGTAATTGTGAGCCCACCACTATTCTTTATGGACGTGCAAGGGCGGCCGGAGCACGTGTTCGACCCCAATGCTCCGCCCGATATCGTCGCCACTCAGGGAACGGTGGAAGAGTGGACCGTCGAGAACCGTACGCCGGAAAATCACGCATTTCACATCCATCAGATTCACTTCCTGTTGGAATCGCAGAATAACTTCGAACTCAACGGCTCCAAGCAGGCAGCCGCCGACAATGGCCAATACCTGGATACGATCCAAGTGCCATTCTGGGACCAGAATCCAAACCATCCATTCCCCAGCGTCACGCTCCGCATTGATTTCCGCGGGAATGACATCGGCGATTTCGTTTTTCATTGCCACATTCTCAGCCACGAGGACTTGGGCATGATGAATATTGTTCGAGTGCGGCCGAGCCCGCCAAAATGATTTCGTTTGAAATATGAAACCAGCGCGACGAAATAGTGACGCAAGCGCCTCATGGCAACCTGCCTCCGTCGGGCTGAAATCGAGTACCGGCATATCGGAAATGTCCAGCTCAAGGAAACACATGACTTTGAAGACTCTCGGTTATGCGGCGCAGTCCGCCTCTTCGCCCCTGGCGTCATTCAGCTTCAGCCGTCGCGAGCCGCTGGAGAACGATGTCGTGATCGACATCCTCTACTGCGGCGTCTGTCACTCGGACCTGCATCAAGCTCGGAGTGATTGGGCGGGTACCCGGTACCCCTGCGTGCCGGGCCACGAGATCATCGGCCGTGTCGCGGCTGTGGGTTCGAAGGTGGCCGGGTTCACCGTCGGCGACATCGCCGGCGTGGGCTGCATGGTCGATAGCTGCCGCGAGTGCGCTTCGTGCCAACATGGACTTGAACAGTATTGTGAGCGCGGGTTCACCGGTACCTATAACGGTCACATTTCCGGGGCCGGTGAGAATACTTACGGCGGCTATTCGGAGCGGATCGTTGTCGATGAGAAGTTCGTTCTGAGGATTCGCCACACCGAAGAACAACTTGCCGCGGTGGCGCCCCTCTTGTGCGCCGGAATCACGACCTGGTCGCCGCTTCGCCACTGGGGCGCAGGCCCCGGCAAGAAGGTTGGCATCGTCGGTATCGGCGGGCTCGGTCACATGGGCATCAAGCTGGCGCACGCGCTCGGCGCTCACGTGGTCGCGTTCACCACCTCCGCCTCCAAGATACAGGCCGCGCTCGATTTCGGCGCGGACGAAGTCGTTGTCTCGAAGAACGACGCCGAGATGAAGGCGCATGCCGGCAGCTTCGATTTCATTCTGAATACGGTGTCGGCCACGCATAACCTCGATCCGTTCATCGACCTGCTGAAGCGTGACGGAACTCTGACGCTGGTCGGCGCGCCTGAGCATCCGCATCCTTCGCCCACAGTCTTCAAGATGATCTTCGGCCGGAAGTCCATCGCCGGCTCCGTGATCGGCGGCATCGCCGAGACGCAGGAGATGCTCGATTTTTGCGCGGAGAGGGGAATTGTCTCCGATGTCGAGATGATCGCCATGCAAGACATCGAGAAGGCCTACGGGCGCCTTCTCAAGAATGAGGTCAAATACCGGTTCGTGATCGACATGGCGACCCTGAAGCCGGTGGCGAAGCTGTCGCGAGCCACGCCGGAGTTGGCGACCGGCTAGAATTTGGCAGGTGTTCACTTCCTGGCGGGCGGGCATGTCGGGCGATCCGCCATTTAACTTACAGCGGCGTGCTGTGAGGCACCCATCGCAATGCTCACCAATGCTTGCCTGCGATGACTGTCTACCTGTGACACTGTGCCTGTCGATGATAGTGCGCGACATCTAGTTTGACGTACATTAGCGAGGCATGAGATGAGCGACAGCAAAACTCCGACTCGATTAGCGAAGGTGTTCCTCGGTGCGGCACCCCTTGAAACAGGCGCTGTCAAGCCGGCAGCAAACGAGCCGAGGAATGCGGAAAGGATCCGCGGCCGTCACGCCGCGATCACCAATAATGTCAATAATTGGCGCAGTTACAAGCAATGGGCGGAGAAGATTCGCGGCACGTGGGAAGAGAAAAAATAGTGTAATCGCCACTTGCCTTCACCCAGCAGTTCGAGCCCCCGGGTATGGAACTCCAGCAAACTGCTTCTATGACCGACGCTGACCAGCGTTGCTTCCGGTAAGGATTCGCGCAGCAGCCGATACATTGCGTGCTCCAATCCTTCGTCCATTGCGGAACTCGCTTCGTCCAGGAACACTACTTGAGGACGGTTCAACAAGACGCGGCCTATCGCCAATCGCTGCTGCTCGCCAAGTGACAAGATCCGCGTCCAATCATCTTCTTCATCCAGACGAGCGACCAAATGTCCAAGATGGCATCGATCCAGCACCGCAGCGGCCTCATCATAGGTCTGCGCAGGGATACTGGGATAGTACAGAGACGAGCGCAGCGTACCCAACGGCAAGTAGGGCTTTTGCGGCAGGAATAGTGATTGCTGGTCAACCGGTCGAACGATTGTGCCGTCGACGTAGGGCCATAGTCCCGCGATCGCACGAAGTAAGGTGGTTTTCCCAATGCCTGATTGACCGCGAATGAGCAGTGACGAGGTCGGGGGTAGCTCGAAACTCAGGTCTTCTACCAGAGCGACGTTGGCCGGTGTTCTCACCGTCAATGCCCTCACTGCAATTCGCTCCGTATCGTGCTCCATCCGTACGCTGCGGAGCCGTTCGGCGGATTCCGTCAAATCAAGAAAACCGGACAATCGGTTGACGACCGCCCGGAAGCCGGCGAAATCGTCATAGGAGGTACGGAAGAACGACAGTGCGCTTTCAACCTGACCAAACGACTGCGCCGTCTGCATCACATCGCCCAAGGTAATCTGCTTGCTGAGCAGACGTGGCGCTTGAAGTATGAACGGAAAGACGACAGCGGCTTGGCTGACTGCAAAATTGAAGCCCTGAAACTTGATCGAGCGGAACAAGATCGCCCACATATTGTCGATCACCTTGCCGAAACGCATGAAAAGGTTGGCGCGCTCCACCGCCTCCCCCTTATAGAACGCGATGCTTTCACCGTATTCTCTCAGCCGAATCAGTGCGAAACGAAAATTTGCGCTAAATTGTTCGCTCAGGAAGTTCAAGCGGATCAGAGGCCGGCCAATCCGTACCGCGAATACCGTCGAGACAATGACGTATAGGTACACCATAAACACCATCGCCCGCGGAATCTTCCAGCCGAACAACGCCAAGGAGCCGGAAAGGCCCCAAAGGATGATGCTGAACGAAAACAGCGACACCACGGAATCCAGTAGCCCCATCGAAAGGGACAACGAACTCTCGACGAAGCTCTCGGCATCCTGCTGAATGCGCTGATCCGGATTGTCGACGCGTTCCGGCACATACTGGCTGCGGTAATAGTTTTGCTTGCGGAGCCAGCGGTCCATCAGCATGTTCGTCAGCCAAATCCGCCAGCGAATCAGAAAAGCCTCGCGCAAGTAGAAACTCAGCAGCGCCCGCACTACATATACGGTTGCCAGCGTTGCGAAGACGAGCAGCATAAACCAGAACGCCTTCGCATCCAGGTTCTGCATGGCACTGTAGAAGCCGTTGTACCAGAACGAAAAGAGTATGCTCAGACGCACTGAGAACAGCGTCATGAGAACAATCAAGGCGAGCCAGGCCAATGGCAGCGCGCTGCGGGAAGGGTTGAAGTATCCCCATGAAATGCGCCGAACCAGGCGTCCCCATCCGGTGAATTGGGCCAGAAGGTAGATGGTGACGGTCAAGCCAATCGAGCTGATGACGAATGCCTCGCCCAGCCAAATCAGACTTGATCGCAATTGACTATTCCAATCCACTATTATTCCTATGCGATTGAACGGGCCGCGAGCGCCATGCGGGCACGGGCCTAATTTCCGTCCGCCTGATTACTTATCGATGCCCGGAATCGGAAATGGGGTTACGGCGGTAACATTGACCGGGCGGTGCGGGGCTATTTCATTTAAGCGGATCGTGCAGCTTGTCATCGGACCAGCCGCCGCCCAGGTCCGCAATGAGGGATACCGCATCGGCCAGGCGGTTTTCCCGCACCAACAGCGCGCTTTGCTGATCGGCCAACTGAGTCTCCTGGGCGGCGGCGACGATCGTGTAGTCGACCGTACCGGCTTGAAATTCGGCGAGGGCGATCTGCGTTCCGCGCGTGGCATCTCGGACGGCAATGTCGAGCGCGTCTGCCTGCTCGGCGAGGATGCGCAGCCCGGACAGGTCGTTTTCCACGGCCTCGAACGCCGCCAGTACCGTGCCGCGATAGCTCGCGACAGCCGCTTCGTAAGCGGCCTTGGCCGCCTCGACCTGGGCGTGACGCTTGCCGAAGTCGAACACTGTCTCGGTGCCGGCCGCACCGATTGACCAGACATGATTAGCGGCGTTCAGCAAGCCGGCCAATGGCGTCTGTGTGAAGCCCGCCGCTCCCGATAATGAGAGCGTCGGGTAGTACGCCGCGACGGCGACGCCGACGGCGGCATTCTGCGACGCCATGATGCGTTCAGCGGCGGCGATGTCGGGCCGGCGCTGCAGCAATGTCGAGGGCACCCCGGCGGGCACGGCCGGCAGCGTCGGCATCTCCGTGCTGTGGGCAATGTCGAGTTCCTCGGGGTTCTTACCGACCAGCACTGCGATGGCGTGGGCATATTGGGCACGGGCGACGCCGAAACTGATGAGGCTGGCCTGGGCTGTCTCCAAGGCGACGCGGGCCGTGATCACCACGGACGGCGGTGCCAAGGTGACCCCCGCGGCGGCTTGCTTCTCGACGATGGCCAGCGTAACCCGATACGCATCGACCGTCTGCCGCTCGAGATCGATCTCGGCATCGCTGAGCCGCAACTCGATGACGGTGGTGGCCAGCAATGCCTGCTCGGACAACGTCGCGTTTGCCAGCGTCGCCTCGTCGGCCTGCGCGGTCGCGGCATTCTCCTGTATCAGGCGGCGCACCTGACCCCACACGTCGAGAGTCCAGCTGGCGGTTCCTTCGAGCGCGCCGGTGTTCACGGCTCTACCGGTCGTTCCCGAGGTGCCCGCGCTCCCTCCCGCCGACCGGCTTGCCGAACCGGTGAGGCCGATCGTCGGAAACAACTCGCTGCGCGCTACCTTCACCTCGGCGAGCGCCTGTTGGTAGTTCGCGAAGTTTTGGCGCACCGTTTGGTTCGACACCGCGACCATCGGTTCAAGCCGGTCGATCAACGGGTCGTGGAAATCGGTCCACCAGTCGCCCTTGGGCGCCGCATCGGCGGGCGATGCCGCCGTCCAACCCGCCAGTTCCTTGTATCCCGCGGCCACGGACACCGTGGGACGATGGTAATCGGGCCCGACCAGGCAGGCGGTGAGCATGCCGGTCAGCATCACGATCAACCAAGGTTTGACGGCGCTCTTGTTCAATTTTCCGTACCCAGATCTCTGTTCCACGATACTCCCGCCATCGACTTGCGCAGCTTGACCCTCAAGCGGTCGAGATACAGATAGATCACCGGTGTCGTATACAAGGTAACCAGCTGACTCAAGATGAGGCCGCCCATCACCGTGATGCCGAGCGGCTGGCGCAGGGACGCGCCCTGACCGATGCCGACCGCGAGCGGCAAGGCGCCGAGAACGGCAGCCGCAGTGGTCATCAGGATCGGCCGCAGGCGGATCACCGCGGCATCATGAATCGCTTTCTGCGCCTCGATTTTCTGCACGCGTTGCAGGTGAATGGCCACGTCGATCATCATGATGGCGTTCTTCTTGACTATGCCGATCAGCAGGATGATCCCGATCAGCGCGATCACCGAGAAGGGAGTGCCGAAAATGAGCAACGCCAGGGTTGCGCCGATGCCCGCCGACGGCAGCGTCGACAGAATGGTGATCGGATGTACGGTGTTTTCGTAGAGGATGCCGAGCACGATGTAGACGGCCGCGAGCGCGGCGAGTATCAGAAGCGGCATCGTCGCCATCGACTGGGAATAGACCTGCCCGGCACCCGCGAAGCTACCGCGAATCGAGGCTG
>JAXDQI010000213.1:0-3289 GCA_034667965.1 Gammaproteobacteria bacterium | reverse complement strand
TCGTATGGAAAGTTGCGTGCGGCGAGGCACGCGATCATGCGGAACGAATACGTCGTAGGTTTAAATCAAGGACACGTAACCACCGATACCGACACTCGCCGATGGTTGCTATTTGAGGGGGTGACTTAACTAGAGTCGAGGATGCGTGGGACATCCGCGATATCGTCATCGATTCCTCGCCCCGGGGACGATAGCAATCTTCAATGAGACAATATCTTGTTGAGGAATAGCTGCGCTCGATCGGAGCGGCACTGCGGATGACCGAAAAACTCGTCGGTCGAGCAATCCTCCACCACTTGCCCCATATCCATGAACACCACGCGGTTGGCGACGCGGCGCGCAAATCCCATTTCGTGAGTGACCACCATCATGGTCATGCCGTCGGCTGCGAGCGACGTCATGACGTCGAGAACTTCATTGATCATTTCGGGATCGAGCGCCGACGTCGGCTCGTCGAACAGCATGATCTGAGGATCGAGCGCCAGGGCACGCGCGATAGCAATGCGCTGCTGCTGGCCTCCCGACAGATTCGACGGGTATGCTGCTTCCTTATCTTTCAACCCGACTCGATCGAGCAAACGCCGCGCCCGCTCTCTTGCTTCCTCGGCTTCGCGTTTCAGGACAACACGTTGCGCAAGGCAGATGTTGTCGATCACGCTGAGGTGTGGATAAAGTTCGAAGTTCTGGAACACCATCCCGACCTGCTGCCGCAAACGCGTGGCCGATCGCGCTTTGCTTCCGACATCGATACCGTCCACGAGAATATGGCCGTCCTGATAGGATTCGAGTGCGTTGACGCACTTGATCAGCGTCGACTTTCCCGATCCGGAAGGTCCACAGACCACGACGACCTCTCCGCGCGAGACCTTCATCGTGACATCGCGAAGCACATGGTGTGCGCCATAATATTTGTTGACGCGTTCGAACTCGATCATCGGGCGAATGTCCTTTTCAGCTTTTCCACGCCGGCTGTCGCTGCAAGGCAGATCAGGTAATAGACGAGACAGGCAAACGTATAGGCTTCGATCAGTCGCCCGTCCCGGTTGGCGATGATGGTCGTCGCGGTCAGGAAGTCATGCAGCGAGACAACAAAGACCAGCGAGGTATCCTGAAACAGGATGATCGCCTGGGTCAGGAAGATCGGGATCATGGCGGTAAACGCCTGCGGAAAGATCACGTAGCGCAGTGCCTGCGCCCGGCTCATGCCGCTGGCGAGTGCCGCGTTCAATTGCCCCGCGCGAACGCTTTTTAGGCCGGCCCGCAGGATTTCGCTGTAGTAGGCACCTTCGAACAGCGTGAAGGCGACGATCGCCGAGGTCCAGGCGCCGACAGGTCTCCCCAGGATCAGAGGCACCATAAAATAGAACCAGAAGATCACGAGGATTAGCGGCATCGCGCGAAACACGAAGACGTAAGCGTCGACCACACAATTACCGATGACGCCAGTGAACAGCCGGACCAGCGCCAGGGCGGTACCGACGGCAAGTCCGCCGATAACGCCGACCAGTGTCAGGATCAGACTGAGCAGCAGACCGTCAAAGAGAAAACTGGCGTTTCGCACGATGAGCGAATAATCCGGCATCGGAGTTACACCGCAACGGGTAAGGCCAAGGTCCGCTGCAGGCAAACCATGACCAGATTGAGAACGAGCGCGACCAGTACGTAGAAGGCCGTCGCGGCACCAAATGCTTCAAAGCCGTGAAAGGTGAAATTTTCGATTTGCCGGCTCTGCGCCGTCAGTTCGAGCACGCCGATGGTCAAGGCCAGCGACGAGTTCTTGACGATGGACAAAAATTCCGAGGTGAGCGGTGGCAGGATGATCCTCAGCGCCTGAGGCATGACGATGTAACGCAAGGCCTGCGCCCGGTTCATGCCGGTTGCGTCGGCGGCCATCCTCTGCCCGCGCGGAACGGCCTGCAGCCCGGCCCGAAATAACTCCGCCAAACGGCCGGAGGTATAGAACGCAAGCGCCAGCGCGGCGGTCCAGAACTCGGGATTCGGCAAATCCCGCTTGAACCACAGACCGAGCTTGGCGGGCAGTAGTTCCGGCACCACAAAGAACCACACGAACATCTGCAGCAGCAGTGGGATGTTACGAAACACGGAAACATAAAAGCCGGAAAGTCCGAGTACCCAGCGCGACGATGACGTGCGGGCAATGCCGATCGTGGTTCCGAGTGGCAGCGCGATGAGCCAGCCCGCGATCGACAGCGCGACGGTCCAGCCAAGCCCTGTCAGCAGCCAGCCGGCGTAAGGCTCCTTGAGCAGAAGACCCCAATTCCACTGATAGTTCATGACGCAGCGCCTCGCCCTTCGATCACCGACAACAGCATCACGCCCGCTGGCCTATTTTTATTCGGCAATGGCTTCGATCTTGAACAAAGTGTCGACCTCACCTTCGATCGGCACGCCATAGGGCGTGATCCATTGGTCATAGAGTCTATGAAGTTCACCGCTGGCGAGCAGCCGGGCAATCGTCCCGTTGACGATGGTCAAGAGGCCGGAATTGTTTTTTCCGACCATGAAGGCTACCTGCTCGAACGACAGCGGCTTACCGACAATGGCCAAATCATCCTTGTTCTGCGCCGTGCGGAGCACACCGCCGAGCAAAACCGCATCATTGACGAATGCATCGACCCGCTGCGAGTTGACTGCGAGCAGCCCTTCCGCGTTGTCCCGGACTTGAAGCACCCGGACGTTGATCTTATTCCGATCCAGTGCAGCACGCACGTAGCGCTCGGCCGTGGTGCCCGCGGCAAGCGCGACAATCTTGCCATTGAGGTCCGACAGATCTTGGATGCCCGATGTCTTTTTCACCAACAGCCTGCCCTCGGCGAGCGCGACGGCATAGCTGAAATCGACCTGCTCCTGACGGCTCAATGAATTGACGGTGGTTCCGCACTCGATATCGACCGTTCCGTTGGCGATCAGCGGAATCCGCGTTTGCGGCGTCACCGGCACGTACTTGATCTCGATGTGGGAGATGTTGAGCTTGCGGCCGATCTCCTGAGCGATCCTGTTGCAGACGTCGATGGAATAGCCGCTCGGCTGCTTGTTCTCGTCGAGATAGGCGAATGGCTGCGCACTTTCGCGAAATCCGATGGTGACAGCTTTGTTCTGCCGAATACGGGACAGGGCGGTGTCGGCTTCCTGACCCCGGGCCAGCGCCGGCAGGAGAGCCGCGACGACAACGGTCAGCAGGCTGATCTTTCTAACGAACATCTCATGCTCCTCGTTGCATTGTCTTAAATGTGGACGACGCGGCTTAGCGACTGGATATCCGGGAAAA
>JAXDQI010000212.1:0-3478 GCA_034667965.1 Gammaproteobacteria bacterium | reverse complement strand
TGGCAATCTTGCCCCGCATGAACGACAGGATGTCGTCCTTGCCTGCCGCTTGTCCTTTCTTGAGCACCACGATGAGCAGCGGTCGCTCGTCCCATTTCGGGTGCCTGACGCCGATGACGGCGGCTTCCGCCACTTTGGGATGGCTGATCGCGAGGTTTTCCAGGTCAATCGAAGATATCCATTCGCCGCCCGATTTGATGACGTCCTTGGCGCGGTCGGTGATCTGCATATAGCCGACGGGGTCGATTGTGGCGACATCGCCGGTGTCGAAGTAGCCGTCCGCGTCGAGGAATTGATTTTCGTCCTTGAAATACGACCTGGCGACCGCGGGTCCGCGGACCTTGAGTTTGCCGAAGGTCTTGCCGTCCCAGGAGCACAGCTTACCGTCGTCATCCGTGATCTTCATCTCGACCGTAAATGGCGCATGACCCTGCTTGGCCTGTAGTGCGAGGCGCGCATCGCCGGTGAGGTCTGCATATTCCGGTTTGATGGAGCACAGCGTCCCGAGCGGGCTCATTTCGGTCATGCCCCAGGCATGCACGACATTCACGCCATAGTCGTCCTGAAACTTCTTGGTCATTGCGGGCGGACAGGCGGTGCCACCGATCACAACACGCTTGAGATGCGGCAGCCTGCCGTTATTTGCTTCAAGATGTGACAGCAGCATGGACCAGACGGTCGGCACGGCGGCGGAGCACGTCACCCGATAATCATTCAAAAGTTCGCAGATCGAAGCACCGTCGAGCTTGGGTCCCGGCATGACCAGCCCCGCTCCGGCCATCGGGGCGGAGAGTGCGACCGACCAGCCATTGGCGTGGAACATCGGCACAACCGGCATCACGACGTCGTTGCAGGAAAACCCGAGCATATCGCGACACGAGGTTGCGAGCGCATGCAACACGTTCGAGCGATGCGAATAGAGCACGCCCTTGGGATTGCCGGTCGTGCCCGATGTGTAGCACATGCCGGCCGCGGTATTTTCGTCGAACGACGCCCAAGCGAAATCATCGTCGACCGCGCCGATCCATTCCTCATAAGGAACAGCATTGCGCAAGCTCGTTGCCGGCATATGGGCCGCATCGGTCAGCACGACATAGCGCTCAATGGTCGGCAGTTTGTCAGCAAGTTTCTCAAGCAGCGGCACGAACGTCAGGTCCGTCATCATCACGCGGTCTTGCGCATGATTGACGATCCAGGCAATCTGCTCGGGGAACAGCCGCGGATTGACCGTGTGGTAGATGCCGCCGATGCCGAGGATGCCGTACCAGGCCTCCATGTGCCGCCAGGTATTCCAGGCGAGCGTCGCGACGCGGTCGCCAGGGCGTATACCATCGCGGTCAAGCCGCTTGGCGACATTGAGGGCGCGCGTCCGGATGGCCGCGTAGGTGGTGGTGTGCAGGGGGCCCTCGACCGAGCGCGAGACGATGCGGCGATCCCCGTGATTGACCGCCGCATGGTCGATGACGCGATGGCACAGCAGCGGCCAATCCTGCATTAATCCGAACATGTAATGTCCCCTGGGACCGTCGGCGTTCCCCTCTGGCGGGGGTCAAGCCGAGCCGTTACGTTTGCACAGTATAAGATACGGGAAAGTCTGCCCCGGGGAGGCGACCGCGTGAAGAAATTTTGTGCGTCAGTTTGGCTCGGTCTCGGCCTGCTGGTGGCCCAATTGGTTCCACTCGCCCTGGCACAGGACTTTTTCGCGGGAAAAACCATCACCTTCGTGGTGGGGTCGGGCGTCGGCGGCGGCTATGACCTGCAGGCGCGGCTGGCTGCGCGACATCTCGGCAAGCACATCCCGGGCCATCCGACGGTCGTAGTGCAGAACATGCCCGCGGCCGGCGGTATTGCGGCGACCAATCATATCTTCAGCACGGCGCCGAAGGATGGAACCATGATCGCGCTCATCCAGCGTGGCATGCTCCTTTCCAAGCTGAGCAATCCGGGCGGCACGCGCTTCGCAATCGACAAGTTCAATTGGCTTGCCAGTCTCAACAGCGAAACCGCGGTGGCCCTGGTATGGAATGCGTCGGCACCGCACCGCGTGGCCCGGGACCTGTTCGAAAAGGAATTGATCGTCGGCGGCGTCCCCGGAGTGGATCCCGAGACCACACCCAGACTGTTCAATGCGGTGATCGGTACCAAATTCAAAATCGTCAATGGCTATAACTCCACCGCGCAGATCGCGCTCGCGATGGAACGCGGCGAGGTGCACGGCATCGCGGACTGGTCGTGGTCGAGCATCAAATCGGTGCGGCCTTCCTGGGTGCCGGAAAAGAAAGTCACGCCGCTGCTGCAAGGCGCACTGAAGCGGGACCCGGAACTCGGCGACCTGCCGTCGGCGCTCGATTTCGTCAAAAGCGACGCCGAACGCAAGGTGCTGGAACTGCATTTCACGCAGAAGCTTGCCGCCCGCCCCGTCATCGCGCCGCCCGGCATGCCGCCGGAGCGCGCCTTTATGCTACGCGCGGCCTTTGCGGCCCTGGGTAGGGACAGGGAATTTCTCGCCGACGCCGAAAGGGCGAAACAGGAGTTCGGACTCGTTCCGGGCGAGGAGGTCGACAAGGTGGTGTCGTTGATCGTGTCGACGCCGCCCGAGATTGCGGATCGTTATGCCCGGGCGTTTGCGCCGGAGCAGAGGTGAGTTGCGAGCCACCTGGGCAAATCGTCGATCGTTGCGATCAGCGCATCCGCATAGGATTGGAAGTCGATCAGCGTGCCATCTTTGTCGAACAGGATCGCGCGGCTCATTGTAATACAAACCGCTTCAGCGAAAATCGCGATATGTCCTGGTCCGTTGCGTCTCTCATCGCAAGGTCGGCGAGAATCTCACCGATCACGGGCGCAAACTTGAAGCCGTGGCCGGAGCACGCCGATGCCAAGATCACCTGCGGAAACGTAAGGTGACGGTCGATGATGAAGTCACCGTCTGGTGTGACGGTGTAGAGGCAGGTCTGCGCGTTGACGAGTTTGCCGTTCGCGGCCGGCAGGTGGTCGGCAATAGCAATGCGGATAATCGCCTCGTCGTTGGTATTGAACGTGCGGTCGTGGGTTTCGGGATCGACCGTTTCGTCAGCATGGTGATGTTTGGCCACCTTCACGGCGCTGTCGCCGAAAGGTGGAAATCCGTAGTGCATCCCCTGGCGGCTCTCGATGAGAAAGACCGGAAAGCGCCCGGGCGCAAATGGCGCGGGGTCGGTGGGCGTAAACCAGGCCATCGCTTGGCGGGTCACGCGCAGCGGTACTGATACATCAGGCAGCAGCGAGTTGAGCCAGGGGCCGGCGGCGACGACGACGATTCCGGCTTCGACAGTGCCGCGATCGGTCACGATGCGCACGCCATCCGGGCGCGGCTCGATCACCCTTATGGTCTCGCCGGTGCGCACGGACGCGCCGGCGCGTTGGGCTTGCGCCAGCAGGACCTCGATCGAGTGCTCGGCTGCGAGGAAGCCGCCATCAGGCTGCACGACCGCGACAT
>JAXDQI010000211.1:0-7520 GCA_034667965.1 Gammaproteobacteria bacterium | reverse complement strand
AAACATCATGGATTCGCGCTTCTCGGAGATCGGCATAGCGTTCGCCGTGAATCTGTCGAGTTCCGAGCTCGTCTATTGGACGCAGGAGTTCGCGGCGCCGCGCCGTCCCGCGGCCGGCGGCCACTAGTGGCCGGCGGTCGCTAATCCATGACCGCATGCGAATCGGCCGGCGCACCGGCACGGCTCGGCGCCTTGATGAACAGCAACAGCGGGATTACCGCCAACGTCAGGTAAAGCATCAGCCGGAAATCGTTGACGTAAGCGATCATCGACGATTGCTGCGTGATCATGGCGTCGAGCGCGGCCGCACCGCTTGGCCGCGTCGTATCGTATGCCGACGCCACGGCAGGATTGTTCCAGGCCGGATTGGCGTAGGTTATGCGCTCGACCAATGCCGCATGGGTGGACACGGTGCTCCGCACCAGGACGGTCTGCACCAGGGAGATGCCGATGCTGCTGCCGATGTTGCGCACCAACGAGAAAATGGCCGTACCCTGCGCCCGCATGGCCGGAGCCAAGGTCGCGAAGGCTGCCGCGCTCAAGGGCACGAAGACGAATCCCACCCCGATGCCCTGCAAAACACCGGGCCAAATGAT
The DNA here is from genome assembly GCA_034667965.1 of Gammaproteobacteria bacterium. Lineage (GTDB taxonomy): Bacteria > Pseudomonadota > Gammaproteobacteria > Steroidobacterales > Steroidobacteraceae > Bog-1198. The sequence goes on along the minus strand of JAXDQI010000211.1, from coordinate 6,924 downwards.
GTCGCCCTGCGAAAGGTCGAGTGAATAGCGGGTCATCTGCCATAGCGCCAGCGCGCTGATCGAAAAGCCCGCCAGGAGAATCAGCCGCAAATCGACTCTACCCATGATGCGGCCTGCGATCAGCATGGCCAGCATGGTGCCGAGACCGGACGGCGCGGTGACAAGGCCCGTGGTCGCGACGGGATAATCGAGCAGATTCTCCAGCATGGTCGGTGTGAGCGCGCGCGATCCGTACAGCACCAGACCCACGATGAAAATGAACAGCAGGCCGGTGACATAGTTGCCGTTTCTGAGCAGACGGTAGTCCAAAAATGATTTATCCGCGCGCGACAAGGCGGTGTGCGCGATGAAATAGGTGAACGCGATGACCATCACGATCGCTTCGGTCCAAGTTTCCACGGATGAAAACCAATCGTTCTGCTCGCCGCGATCGAGCAGCATTTGCAATGCGCCCACGCCCAGGCTCAGGGAGGCGAACCCGAATGTGTCGAATTGCATCCGCCGGGCGCCGGGCGCGGGTCGGATGTAGCGCCAGATGCCGAAGGCCGCGAGCGCGCCGATCGGAATGTTGATGAAGAACACCCAGCGCCAGTTATAACCATCCGTGAGCCAGCCGCCCAAGGTGGGGCCGAGAATGGGACCCACCATGACCCCGATGCCCCAGACGGCCATCGCCGGGCCCTGCTTCTCCGGCGGGTTGATCTCCATGACCACCATTTGCGACATCGGCACCAGGGCTGCCCCGAAGACGCCTTGCAGCAGGCGGGCAGCGACGATCTGTCCCAGCGAATTCGATATTCCGCAAAGCGCAGAGGCCACGGTGAATCCGATCACCGACGCCATGAACACATTCTTCTGACCGAATCGGTCCACCAGCCAGCCGGTCAGCGGTGTGGCGATCGCCGCCGCCACGATGTATGCCGTCAGCACCCACGCAATCTGGTCCTGCGACGCTGACAGAGCGCCTTGCATATGCGGCAGGGCGACATTTGCGATCGTGCTGTCGAGAGTCTGCATGATGGTCGCCATCATGATCGACAGGGTGATCATGCGGCGATTGAGCGGTCGCGTCATGGAGCGGCTTCGATCATGCCCTGCAGCGCCTCCAGCAGCTCGGTCGCCGCCTCGATTTTTTTGGGATCCATTTTTGAAAGGAGTTCTTTTCGAACCGCCGCCGCTTCCGCTTTGACCGTGTCGAACAGCCGGTAACCCGCTTCGGTAACCACGACGCGCTTGACGCGCCGATCTGCGGTGGAAGGCTGGCGCTTGACCAGGCCCGCTTTCACCAGACGATCCACCATGGCCACCATGGTGGCACCCTCCACGGCGAGCCTGTCGGCCAGCTCGGATTGGGAGAGCGGCTGACGGGCTTTTGCCGCGACCGCGATGGTCATCCAGCTGGCTTGGCTGACGCCCAGGTATTTCAGGCGGCGATCGATCGCCTGCCGCCACGCCCGTGCCGTGCCGTGCAGGGCATTCGAAAAGCGCTCTTCCAGATCGCTCACTTCACAAGCTCTCTAATCATTAGTAATCTAACTAATATACCACAAATCCGTACCATCAAACAGAGCGGGAACCCGGACGGAAACTCGCTGTCACCTTAGACATGAAGCAGCAAACGTTGGTTTCGACGACGCGCTTTGATGCCGGTGTACTGCCGCGGAGGTCCATTGCCGACGGGCAGGTGCTCCGCCCCAGCGATCCCGCCAATCTCGCGGTGACGGACTTTACCCGGGAGCATCCGGTCACCGTCGATGCGGAGCGGCAGATCGACGACGCGTTGAATGACATGATTCGCGTGGGTGTCCGCGCGCTCCCGGTCTTGAAGGATCAGCGCATCGTTGGTCTCATCACCTCGTACGACATTCAGGGAGAGCGGCCGCTGCAGTTCCTGCAATCGTCGACTTACACTCATCATCGCGACATTCGCGTCGTCCACGTCATGACGCCCTGGCACGCGTTGACGGCGATCAATTGGGAGACCCTTCAGTCAATGCGGGCGGGCGATCTGCTGCAGGTGCTCGAGCACGCAGGACTGACGCATCTCATTGTGGTGGAGGCCGATCGGGTCGGTTCGTCGTGCATGGTTCGCGCCTTGGCTTCGCGCGCGCGGCTCATCCGTCAGCTGTCGGGAATGCAGCGCACCGGTTGACCGCTCCCGGTGCCGCATCAGCTGCGCGCCCACGTCACCGTCGCCATACCGGCGAACGTCATCAGCAACGATCCGACCAGATGGGCGGTGATGGTCGCCATGGCCCACGGCAACCGGCCGCTTTGCATCAGCAGCACCACCTCGACCGAGAACGTCGAGAACGTGGTCAAGCCGCCGCAAAATCCCGTCATGATGAACAAGCGCCATTCAACCGGCATGGCGGGGTTCAACGTGAACATCGCGAAGGCGGCGCCGATGACGTAACCGCCGATGAGATTGGCCGCCAGCGTTCCGGGCGGAATCAGAGGGCAATATCGATTGAGTGCCAGGGACAGAAGCCAGCGCATGAGGCAACCCACCACGCCGCCCAACGCCACCGCGACCATGGAACGCCACCACGTCACGCCGCTACCTTCGGTCTGGCTCGAACCAGATAAAAGAGCGGCGCGCCCAACGCCAACAGTACGGCTCCCCATAACACCGCTTCAGCGCCCGCACCGACGAGAGCCCACAAGGAATACGAGGTCGCAATTACACCGACAATCGCGAGCGGCATCGTCCGTGCGCGAGGCGTTTGCAGTTGGCCGGTCCATTGCAGCCGCAACAACGCCAGCGAACACAACAGATACAGCACCAGGCAGGCGGTGGTGGACAGCAGGATCATGAAGGTGAAAATGTTCGCCATGGATTTCTGATAGTTCATCAAGATCAACACGGTGACCAAACCGCTGCTGAACAACAGCGCAAAGGTGGGCGTATGGCGCGGCGAGTCGCGTGCGAAGATTCGTGGGAATACGCCGTTCTTTGCCATGACGTTGGGAAGCTCGCCCTGAAGCAGCACCCAGCCGTTCAAGGCTCCGAAGCCGCTGATCGCGGCGAATACCGCCAGTAGTTTTCCGGCCGGGGCGCCCCAGAATGCGGTGGCCAGATCGACGAACGGCGCGTTTGACCGGGCCAGCGTGGCGGGGGGCACCAGCAGCAGCACGGTGGTGCAGGCGATGATGCAGATCAGGGCTGTGAGCACCGTTCCCAGCAGGGTGGCCAGGGGAATGGTGCGGCCCGGGTCCCGCACTTTGTTGGCAGGTATCGTCGCCGACTCCAGCCCCAGCAGCGCCCACAGCGTGAGGGTGGCGGCCGCGGTGGTTCCGCTCAGCGACAGTGGAATTCCCGCGGCGGCCGCAACCGTTTCGCCGCGTACGGCGAACAAACCGAGCGCGGAGATCGCGATCAACGGCAAGATCTTGAGAATGGTGGTGACGCTTTGCACCCAACCCGAGGCCTTGATGCCGTAGATGTTCACGAACGTCAGCACCCAGAGGAAAAATAGCGTGACCGCGGCGGAAGAGCCCGGCACAGCATCGATCCACGGCATCAACGGCGTTAGGTAGCTCACGGCTCCGGTGGCTATCGCGGCATTGCCCACCCAAATGGAAATCCAATAGCCCCACGCGACAATGAATGCGGTGAATGGCCCGAAGGCGAGGCGCACATACGCGTAAGGGCCGCCTGCTTGCGGATAGGCCCGGCTCAGTTGGGCGAAAACGATGGCCAACAACAGCGCTCCGCATGCCGTCAGCCCCCATGCGAGCACGCTGTTGAGGCCGTACGGCGCCAATGAGGCCGGCAGCAGGAAGACGCCGGAACCGATGGTGTTGCCCACGACCAAGGCGACGCACATCCAGAAGCCGAGCAGGTGCGGACGCTTGGATCGCATCGCCGAGATCCTAATCGCTTTGGCCGAACGAATCCATGGGCCGATGTATCCGTTCGATGAGGTTATTCGTGAGCCGCGCGCGAACGCGGAGTATCCTTCGCTCTTCCTTGGTTTGCAGGATGCGAGGCTGGCATGAAAAAAACACACATCAAAACCGATCTACCGGGGCCCAAGGCTCGAGAATTGTTGGCGCGCGATGCGTTGGTCGTTTCGCCGTCGTACCCGCGGGATTACCCCTTCGTGATGTCGCACGGCAAGGGTGCCGAGGTCTGGGACGTCGACGGAAACCGTTTTCTGGACTTTGCGGCCGGCATTGCCGTGTGCAGCACGGGGCATAGTCATCCGGCAGTCGTGCAAGCCATCAAGGACGCAGCCGATCGGTTTTTACATATATCGTCGGATTACTGGCACGAAGGCCAGGTGAGACTGGGCGAGCGGATCAATGAACTCTCACCGATGAAGCAGCCGGTGATGAGTTTCTTCGCTCAATCCGGCACGGAGAGCGTCGAAGGGGCGCTCAAGCTGGCGCGATACGTGACGGGCCGTGGCCGCTTCATCGGCTTTCTCGGCGGCTTTCACGGCCGAACGATGGGGTCGCTGTCGTTCACCTCCAGCAAGTACACCCAGCAAAAGGGCTTCTTTCCGTCGATGCCGGGAGTTACGCACGTTCCGTACCCGAATAATTATCGCCCGCTGTTCGCAGGCGGTGATCAGGGACGCGCGGTGCTTCGTTACATCGAGGAGGTGCTGTTCGTGCACAACGTACCCTCGAACGTAGTGGCAGCCATCCTCGTCGAGCCTATCCAGGGAGAGGGGGGCTACCTGGTCCCGCCCGATGGATTTCTTGCGGGCCTGCGCGAGCTCTGCGACCGCCACGGTATTCTCCTGATATTCGATGAGGTGCAGTCCGGCGTCGGGCGCACCGGCAGGATGTTCGCCTGCCAGCATTGGGATGTGGCGCCGGACATCATGACATTGGCGAAGGGGTTGGGCTCCGGGATGCCCATCGGCATGGTGGTGGCCAAGCGTTCCATCATGCAGAAATGGTCTCGGGGCGCCCATGGAAATACCTACGGCGGCAATCCGCTGTGCTGCGCGGCCGCGCTGGCGACGCTCGACCTGGTCGAGCGCGAGTATCGGGCCAATGCCGCCAAAGTCGGCGACTACTTCATGAGAAAGCTCCAGGGGCTGGCGGACAAGCATGGAGTGGTCGGCGAGATCCGCGGCAAGGGTCTGATGATCGGCATGGAATTGGTGACCGACACGGCCGCAAAAACGCCGGCGAAGGAACTCTGCGATGCGCTCATCACGCGCGCGTACCACAACGGCTTGATCTTGTTGTCGTGCGGACTGTCGACGGTGCGCTTCATGCCGCCCCTGATGATCGGCGAATCCGATGTCGATGAAGCGGTCGACCTGCTGGACCGCAGCTTGACGGAAGTGCTGTCGAGCGCGCACCCGCCCGCGGCGTACGGTGCGCTTACGGTGTAGGCTCCTGGGGCGGTGTAGGCTCCTGGGGCGCGAGGCGCCCATATTTCCTGAGCACTGCGCGTAATTGTTCGTGCGGAAGCGCGATGACGCGATGACCGTCGACACCCGTCATGTCGGTGGCCGCAACCATGGCGTTGACGATGGCTTCCTCGGTGGACTCGACGGTGGCTCGAAAAACGGGGTCCAGGGAGTCGTTGGGCAGCATCTTGAGGTCCACCACGTGATCCGCTGCGCCGGCGCCGGGATTCGCCGTCGAGAAGGCGATGAATATATCGCCGGATCCGTTACCGGAGATGCTCCCGCTGCGGCCAAGCCCCAACGTGACCCGATGAGCAAGCCGTTTGAGCTGATGCGACAGCAGCGGGGCGTCGGTGGCCACCACGACGATGATGGATCCATGTTCCGCAATATCGGAGGGTATGAAGGCGTACGGTTCCGGCGCCGGGATTTCGCGGCCCACTGGAATGCCGGCGATGCGCAGATTGGCCCTTGTGCCGAAATTGCATTGCACCAGCACGCCGACCGTATATCCGCCGTCTTTGGCATCCAGGCGGCGCGACGCCGTTCCGATGCCGCCCTTGTACCCGTTGCAGATCATGCCCGTGCCGCCGCCGACGCTGCCCTCGTCGACGGCCCCGCCGTGCGCGCTGTCGAGGGCGTGCAGGGCATGTTCAGGCTTCACGTGAAAGCCATTGATGTCGTTGAGCCAGCCGTCCCAGGTTTCGCCCACCACCGGCAGCGACCACCAGTATCCGGTGGCGTCGGCGCCCCCGTGCGCAAGCCGCCATTGGATGGTGGCGTCGCGGACTACGCCCACGCTGTGCGTATTGGTGATCATCACGGGACCTTCCAGGAATCCCGATTCCTCGACCCATGTGGTGCCGGTCATTTCCCCGTTGCCGTTCTGCGAAAACCAAGCCGCAAAAACCGGATTCGATTGGGAATCGGCGCCCCTCGGCAGTACCGCCGTGACTCCGGTGCGAATCGGTCCCTTGCCCCTCTGCAGCTTGCCTTCGCCCGAGATCAGCGTGGTATGACCCACCAAGACTCCCGGGACGTCCGTGATCGCATCGAGCGCTCCCGGCGTGCCGTCGAACGGCACGCCTAGATCGCGGGCGCGAGGTTTCGACTCGCGAACATTGGAAGGCGCGGACGTTGCCGGCAAGGATGCCAGCGCCAGCAATAAAATCATGAACGCAAGACCGGACTGACGCACGAGTTGCTCCTGTTCACCACATCGACGAAGGCGGCTCAAGTCCCGCCGCTCTTGTGCGATGGTAAGCTATGTTGATGGAATCCAGCCGAATTTCCTCGATGGCGACGCTGCTGCTATTGGTGTGCGCGACACAGAGTTTCGGCGTTCGGGATGCCGCGGCCGAAGAGAAGCGCCTGTTCATCTACAATTGGTCCGATTTCATCGGTCCTCGGACGGTTGCGGAATTCGAGAAGCAGACCGGTATCAAAGTGACCTACGATGTATACGACGCCGAGGAGACCATGGAGGCCAGGCTGATGGCCGGGAGTTCCGGCTACGATGTGGTCGGTGCATCCACCGAGTTCTTCAGCC
>JAXDQI010000210.1:0-27438 GCA_034667965.1 Gammaproteobacteria bacterium | reverse complement strand
GGCCTGACGCCGTTCATGGTCCGACCATTGCCAATGGAACCGCAGCACCGGGATGCCCCACTTGTCCTTGATGCTGGGATCGATCTCGCAAAAGGACTGCTCGTTCGGGATCATCTCGCCGCGGCCGTCGAACCCGACGAATGAGCCGTAGTAGCGGCGCACATCGTCCTTGAATTTCTTTCCATAGCTGCCGCCCGTGAGCCATTCGAGGCCGGCCCCCGTGCCGGCGCCGGGCATGCGTCTGCCGCCGCCGAATTCGATGTGGTAGCCGCGCGCGAACCCGAGTTTTCCGGCGTGCTGTTCCGGGTACTGCCACCACGGCACATAGAGCGCATGGCCGTCGGCCCCATCCTCGTTGAGCGGCGGCAGATTCTCGAGCAGCGGAATCTGGCCGCTCACCGATGAGCCGACCGTATCCATCAAGTACCGGCCGACCTTGCCGCTCGAATTGCCGAGCCCATCCGGATGCTGCGCGCTCTTCGAGTTGAGCAAAATGCGCGCCGACTCGCAGGCGCTGGCCGCCAGGATCACGACCCGGGCCGCGGCGTGCCGCTCCTTGCCGCTGAGACGGTCGATGTAATTGACGCCGTTCGCTCGGCCGTTGGACCCCAAGGTCACCTCGTACACCATCGCATCCGTGATGATGTCGAGGTTCCCGGTCTTGAGGGCCGGCGGCAGGTGCACGGTGGTCGACTGATAATTGGCGCGGATCGCACAGCCGTAGCCGCACGGAGTCGCCCACAGACAGGGCGTGCGGGCGCGCATGTCCTCGGCCAGGATTTTCTGGGCCCGCGCGTTGCCCGGATGCAGGCGCGCCGGCACACGCTTGTAGTCGAGCGCGCGGGTGAGCACGGCGCGGTGACCGGGTATGGCCGGTATCCCCAACCGTTTCGCGCGTTGTGCGATCAAGCGATCGCTGACCAAGGGCGTGGGCGGCGGAAGGAGACACCCCGCCGGCGAATTCGGCGTGTTTTCCAGCCCCTCGTTGCTGCCGTACACGCCGATCAGCATCTCGACCTTGTCGTAGTAAGGCGCGACATCCTCGTACCCGAGGGGCCAGTCGAACCCCAGACCATCGCGGCTGTAAGGCTTGAAGTCATACGGCCCATTGCGCAGCGAGATGCGGCCCCAGTGATTGGTGCGGCCGCCGAGCATGCGCGCCCGCCACCATTCGAACCTGCCGGCATCCTCCTCGCTCGCGCGCACGTAGGGCTCCCCGGGAACGCTCCAGCCGCCGTCCACGGTCGCGTCGAAGAATCCAAACGGCTTATCCGGCGTCGACGCGCCGCGCAAGGGCGCCACGTCCGGCGCGCGAAACATGGACGACTCGGTGGGCGAGTAATCCCGCCCGGCCTCGAGCATCAACACCTTGGCGCCTTCCATGCACAGCGTGTAGGCCGATTGCCCGCCGCCGGCCCCGGAACCCACCACGATGACGTCGTAGTCGCTCAAGACCGGTAAGGCTCGCGTCCGACGCCCTGCACCGCGATGCCCTGGGCGGCGAGCACTTCGTGCTGCAGGGCGTACATGGCCGCCGCAGCCTCGTCGATCGCGCGCGTGAAAGCGATCGACCCGGCCAAGATCGGCTTCAGCCGAGCCTTGTCCTGGATGCGAGCCTTGGGGTATTCGTGCTCCACGACCAGGAAGGTTTTCTCCGGCACGATGTCGAGCAGCTCACGCGCCGCCAGCTGATGATCCAGCCAATCCACGGTTCGATTCTGCAAGTACGCGAGCGGATCGTGCCGCGCCGTGCCAGGCAGTTCATGCTCGGAAAACACGGTTTGTTTCTTCCAGGCGTTCTGTTGCTCGGCCGGATCCGTGGACGGCCGGTCTCCATGCCGGTCGCCGCGCTCCAGGGTCTGGCCGCCATAGCCCCAAGCGGAGATGCCGCGCGCATCGATGACCTGGCCCTTGACATGAAAGCCGCTGATCAAAAAATGGTAGCCGGTGTCCTTCAAGTATTGAAACACGGAGCGCGAGTCCTGGCCCATCAAGATGGCATGCGAGGGATCGTAGTGAATGCGGAATTGATCGCCGACGCCATGCCGCTCGCAGATGCGATGCAATGCGATCCACGGACCCGGCGCGTAGGCAAGGTTGTTGTGCCACGTGTCGGTGATGGTCCAACCCGGCATGGGGCATTGTTCGACCCGGTAGGTCAGCCCCCGCGCTTTCGCTTCCACGAGCAGCGGCACGAACACCTGCTCGAACATGTTCAAATTAGCGTCCATGTCCAGGAGCGGATTGCGGCCCACGAATCCGGTGACGGCATCCGTCCCGAGCAGCACGGCGGCGTCGAACACTCGGAGCATCATCTCGTGTTTCTTCCGTCGCACCGCCGCGTCGGGCGCCAGCATATTGTCGAAGTACCCCAAGTCCGAGAGCCCGACCCGCGTCGCTTGCATGGCGCGTCGCACCCGTGCCGCGCGCTTAGCGTCGAACGGCCGGCGCAGGTCCAGCGTGTTCGCCACCGGATCGAGGAGCGCCGCGGCCGGCACGTCGCTCTCGCTCGGATGCAGCGCCGCGGAAAGTTCGATGTTCGGGCAGTTCAGCTCTCGGGCAAATTCGAGCCACTCCTCGATGGCGAGATCCGGATCGGCATCGCGCTTTTCCCGCGGGGTCAGTTCCTGCAGAGCCGCCGTGAACACGGCGAGCTGCATCGGCCGCGGCTTGAATTCCATCATGGTTTGACGTACTCGACGGTTTCATTGCGGAATGCCGCGGCGAACAGCACGAAGACCACCGCCGCGAATCCGCAGGGATACAGCCAGATCGCCTTCCAATCGTGCAGGCCGCCGCTCGCATAAAGATCGTCGATGCGGCCGGCGGCCCAGAACCCGATCAACATGCCGACCCCGTAAGTGGCCAGCGTGATGAGGCCCTGGGCGGCGCTCTTGTGCTGTGCCCCCGCCTTGGAATCGGTGTAAATCTGGCCGGAAACGAAGAAGAAGTCATAACAGACGCCATGCAGGGCGATGCCGACGATCAGCAGAAGCTTAAGTTCGTGGGCGTTCCCGAAGGCGAACAGCGCATACCGCAAGGCCCAGGCCGCCATGCCGAGCAGCAGCGTGACTTTCATGCCGAAGCGGCTCAGAAAAATCGGGATCAACAGCATGAACAGCACCTCGGACATCTGGCCGATGGTTTGCTTGCCGGTGGCGTTGGCGACGTGGATCTCGGTGAGAAACTGATTGGCGTTCTGGTAATAGAACGCGAGTGGAATGCAGATCAAGATCGACGCCGCGAAGAACACCAAAAAGTTCTTCTGCTTCAAGAGCACCAGCGCATCGAGCCCGAGCAGACCGTCCAGCCGCTTGTCGCCGGCGGAGCCGGGCACGGGCGGCGTTCGCGGCAACGTGAAGCTGTACAACCCGAGCGCGAATGAGGCGATGGAACACATGAGAAAGGTGTTCTTGAGAAAGCCCTGCGTCATTCCCGCACTCGAATCCCAGCCGAACAGGTAGCTGATCACCAGACCCGCGACGATCCAACCGACCGTGCCCCAGACCCGGATGCCCGAAAAATATTTCGCCGGGTCGCTCATCTGGCGAAAGGCAATGGAGTTGACCAAGGCCAGCGTCGGCATGTACAGGATCATGTACGCCAGGAGGCAGGGATAAAAGCCCGCGAACTCTCGGCTCGAGAACAACGCGTACATCAAGAGGCCGCCGGCCAGGTGAATCACCCCCAACAGCCGCTCGGCATTGAAATACCGGTCCGCAATGAGCCCGACGATGAAGGGGGCGATCATGGCGCCCCAGGACTGCGTCGAATAGGCGAGCCCGGTCTGCGCTCCGCTGGCATGAAGATTCGACGCCAGATAGCTTCCCATGGTGACGAACCAACCGCCCCAGATGAAGAACTCAAGGAACATCATGAGACAGAGCCGAATTCTAATGCGAGGCGTCACGGGCGTTCCTGCACATCGACCCAGACGGAGCCGGCCCGCGAGCTTGCCACCGCCCGCTCGATGAACCGCAAGCCGCGCAAGCCATCCCGCACCCCGGGATAGTCCCGCACCGGTGGTCGATCCGCCTCCACGCGCCTGACGTCGTCGATGAAGGCCCGGTAAATATTCGCGAACGCCTCCACATACCCTTCCGGATGTCCTGCCGGCATGCGCGATGCCGCCTTGGCCGCATCGCTCAAGTAGCTCTGGCCCGTTCGCCACTGCGCCTGCGGCTGACCGGCGGGCTTGAAGAAGAGCATGTTCGCCTCCGCTTGGCTCCACTCGAGCCCCGCCTCGGATCCATACACGCGCAAGCTAAGCCGGTTCTCCTCCCCGCAGGCAATCTGTGAGCACACCAGCGTGCCCTTAGCGCCGCCCCGCAGTCGCAGCAGCAAATTGGCATCGTCGTCGAGCCGGCGCCCCGGGACGACACTGCTCAAGTCGGCACACAGCGCCTCGATCTCCAGACCCGTCACGAATCCCAGCAGATTCTCGGCGTGCGACCCGATGTCGCCGATCGCGCCGCCGAGACCGGCGCGCGCGGGATCGGTGCGCCACGCCGCCTGCTTGTTGCCGTGGCCCTCGAGCGGCTGCATGAGCCAGTCCTGGGTGTATTCGACCATGACCTTGCGGATCGTGCCGAGCCGTCCCGAGCGCACCATCGCGCGCGCCTGGCGCACCGCCGGATAGCCGGTGTAGTTGTGTGTGAGCGCGAAGAGCGTGCTGCCGCCCTCGACGAGGCGAACCAGCTCTTCCCCTTCTGCCACCGTCAGCGCCAGCGGTTTGTCGCAGGCGACGTGGATGCCGGCTGCCAGGAAGGCCTTCGCGATGGGGAAGTGCAGATGGTTCGGGGTCGCGATGATGACGAAGTCGATGCCGTTCGCGGCGCCCGCCTCCGCCACGGCCATGTCCGCGTAGGAGTCGTACGAACGCTCGAGGAACCAGGCCGCGGCACTCTCGCGCGCGACGGCGGGATCCGCGGACATGGCGCCCGCAACCACCAACGCCTGCCCGTCGAGCTCCGCCGCCATGCGATGCACCGAGCCGATGAAGGCTCCGCGACCGCCCCCGACGATACCGGCGCGCAGGCGGCGCTGTGGCGGATCATAACGCTCAGGCATGCAGTGCCCAAGCCGGATCACCGGCCACGTAGGGAGTGCACGGATCGTAGCGGCCCGGCGACTCCACGTAGCGCAGCGCCTGAGTACACCCCACTTCCGAGGTGAAGAAACCGAGCATCGCGAGTTCCTTCATCATGCGAAAATAGGGAACCGCCCCCCGCTCGCCCATCGACGTCCGGCCCTTGTCGGCCACCGCGCGCGCGTCCATCACGCGCTTCTGATCGATGTCGAGGACGGTGAGGAGCGCGAGCCGCTGTGGCGGGGTCGCCTCCACGAACGAGACCCCGTGCGCCTTCTTCATCGCGGCGTCCACCTGCCGCATGCCTTCGAGGAAAACCTGGCGCTCTATGCGGCTGTACCCATCGGTGACCATGAGCGCCATGAACGCACCGGTCTTCGCCGCCTTCGCGCCCGGAGTGCGGGTGGCGGGGAGAATGGTTTCGGCGATCTCGTCCAGCAAGGCGATCTGCGCGGTGGTGAATTCGCCAATGTGCTCGCCGGACGGGTCCGCTGTCCCGGCGCGCGCACGTTCGACGGCCGCGAAGAGGCCGGGCCCACCGACCAACGCCACCCCGCCCAGCCAGGCGCTCGCCCGGCGAATGGCCTCGCGGCGGTCGAGCAACGGCCCCTCATCGACGGGTGATTCGTTCATGGATGAAACGCTCAAAGGTTGCGGCGATTGAGTTCACTGACGGCGTAGTCCGCCGCGCGCGCGGTGAGCGCCATGTAGGTCAGCGAGGGATTCTGACACGCGGATGAGGTCATGCACGCGCCATCGGACACGAACACGTTCGGAGCGTCCCAAACCTGGTTGTGCGGGTTGAGCACCGAGGTCTTGGAATCTCGACCCATGCGCGCGGTGCCCATCTCGTGAATTCCCATGCCCGGATAGTACCCCTGGTCGAAAGTATCGACCATGGTGGCCCCCGCCGACTCGAGCATCTCCGCCATGTCGACCATCATGTCCTTGCGCATCAAGCGCTCGTTCTCGCCCGTCGCACAATCGATCTTGAGGACCGGCAATCCCCACTTGTCCTGTTTCAACGGGTCGAGGCCCACGTAGTTGGCATGCTGGGGGAGCATCTCACCGAATGCCGTGCCGCCGAACACCCAGGGACCCGGCGACGTCGACTCGTCCTTGAAGGCCGCGCCGACACCCAGTTCCTTGACCGCATGCCACCAACCGTCCCGGCTGGCGGCGCCTTGGTAGCCGAATCCCCGCAGGTACTCCCGCTTGTCGCCGAACAGGTTGCGATACCGCGGAATGTAGATCCCGGTCGGACGACGACCGTAGTAATACTTGTCGTCCAAGCCCGCCAGTCTCCCGACCGCGCCACAGCGGAAATGATGGTCCATGAGGTTGTGGCCGAGTTCGCCGCAACTGCTGCCCAAGCCTCCCGGCCAGACGTCCGTGGCGGAGCGCATGAGGAGCCAGGTCGAATTGAGCGTGGACGCGCAGAGAAAGATGATCTTGGCGCCGTAATCGGTCCATTGATCCGTGACCGCATCGAGCACTCGCACGCCGGTGGCGCGCTTGCGGTCCTTGTCATAGAGGACCTCGGTCACGATCGACCAGGGTTTGAGGGTGAGCTTGCCGGTCTTCGCCGCCGCCGGCAGCGTCGAGGATTGCGTACTGAAGTAGGCGCCATAGGGACAGCCCAGCCAACAGGCATTGCGGTATTGACAGGGCGCGCGGCCTTCGAGCGCCTGGGTCGCATTGGCCGTGCGCCCCGCGATGACCTGACGCTTGCCGCCGAATTTACCCTTGAGCCGGCCGGCCACCTGTTCTTCCCCACAGTTGAGCGGCATGGCGGGCAGAAACTGCCCGTCGGGAAGCTGCGGCAAGCCGTCCCGCGACCCCGCGATTCCCGCGTGCCGTTCGACGTGGTCGTACCACGGCGCGAGTTCCTGGTATCGGATCGGCCAATCGACCGCCACCCCGTCCTTGGCGTTGGCTGCGAAATCGAACTCGCTCCACCGATAGCTCTGACGGCCCCAGGTGAGCGAGCGGCCGCCGACCTGATACCCACGGTACCAGTCGAACCGCTTCACTTCCGTATAGGGGGAGTCCGTCTCGTTGACCCAGAATGCAAGGTTCTTCTCATTCAGCGGATAGTCGCGCTTCAGCACCTGATAGGCTTCTTCCATGGCGTACGTCCGCCGACCACGGTGCAGATATTCCCAGGGCGCCTTCACGGCATTGACGTAGTCCTTGATGTGCTCGACGTTGCGGCCCCGCTCCAGCAGCAGCACGCGCAGCCCCTTTTCCGTGAGCTCCTTCGCCGCCCAACCGCCCGAGATGCCGGAGCCGACGACAATCGCGTCATAGCTTGCAGTTTGCATCGTTGCGCCTTACGTCAAACCCATCACGCCCCGGAGATGGAGTATGGTTATGCATCGGCGCCATCCGAACAATACTCCCCCAAGAGGAGACAGTAACATGCCCGCATTATCCCGAAGGCGATTTCTAATTCGTTCGAGCGGACTCGCCGCCGCCGTATTGGCGTCCCCATGGTGGACGCGCCGCGCGCAGGCGAATCCCGCGGGACGGCCCGTGGGCATTCAGCTCTATGCCGTCAAGTCGAGCCTACAAGAGGATCCCGCCGGCACGCTCCAGGCCATCAAGAAGATTGGGTTTGGCGAGGTCGAGACGGCCGGTTTCGGCAAGCTGTCGGCGAAGGAATTTCGCAAGCTCCTCGATGACGCCGGCTTGGTGTGTCCGAGCGCTCATCTGCAATTCGACGTCGACAATTTGGGCCCCACCTTCGAGGATGCACACGCCCTCGGCGTACACTACGTGACGAGCGGAGGGCTGCGCGCGAGCTTGCATCCGCCGGTCACCGCCATCGGCGCCGCGATGACCGTGGAGGAGGCAAAGCGCACGGCCGACTTGGCCAATCGCATCGGCGCGAAAGCCCGGCAGAACGGATTGCAGTATGCCTACCACAACCACAACGGCGAGTTCGTGGTTCGAGACGGCACCGCCGGCTTCGACGTGCTGCTGCGCGAAACCGATCCGAAGTTGGTGAAGTTCGAGATCGACTGCGGCTGGATGGTATTGGGCGGACGCAATCCGGTCGACTATTTCAAGACCTATCCGCATCGCTTTCCGATGATCCACGTCAAGGATTTCCTGCCGCCGCTTGGCCAAGGTTCCGATGACGGCAAGGCGCAGGAGTATCCCGGGGCCGAATTGGGACACGGCATCATCGACTACGGGCCGATCTTCGCCGCCGCGGACAAGGCAGGCTTGCAGCACTACTTTGCGGAACAGGAAGGGCCGTTCGTGCGCATGAGCCAACTCGATGCGGCGCGGCAAGCGTACGCCTACCTGCACTCGATGACCTGATGGTCAGCCGCCGAAAGGCACTGGGTGCGCTCGCGACGGCGGCGGGTGTCATTGCGGGAGCGCCGCGCCGCTCGGCCGCGGCAACCCTGCCGGCGGCGAATTCCTCCGCGACGGTCGGACGGCTCAAGCAATCGGTCTGCCGATGGCCGTATGCGCGCACGCCGCTGCCCGAGTTCTGCCGCCGCGCACGCCGGATCGGACTCACCGCCGTCGATCTGTTGTTCCCGGATGAATGGCCGGTCGCGCAGGATGCGGGGCTGACCGTCTCCCTGGGCTATCCCAGCCGGCGGGACAAGTTCATCGAGGCCGGGTTCAACGATCCGGCCAATCACCGGTTGCTGCTCACGGAACTGGAAACGGTGCTACCGCTCGCGGCGCGTGCGCGCGTCCCCAACGTCATCGCCATGTTCGGGAATCGTGTGCCCGGCCTGGACGACGAGGCGGCGGTGGCCAACTGTGTCGCCGGCCTTGGGCTGATCGCGCCGTTGGCCGCCGAACACGGCGTCACGATCTGCGTCGAACTGCTCAACAGCAGAGTGAACCATCCGGGCTACCAGGGAGATCACACCGCCTTCGGCGTCGCCGTCGTGAAGGCCGTGGGCTCGCCACGCGTGAAACTGCTCTACGACATCTACCACATGCAGATCATGGAGGGCGATGTGACCCGCACGATCCGCGGCAACATCGACTGGATCGGACATTTCCATACCGGCGGCGTCCCCGACCGCCATGAGATCAACGACAGCCAGGAACTGAACTACCGGGCGATTGCCCGCACCATCGCCGACCTCGGCTACGCGGGGTATCTCGCGCACGAATTCGCACCCACCCGCAGCGATCCGTTCGTGTCGCTCGAGGAGGCCTTCGAGATATGCAAGTATGACCCATGACATCCGACGCTTCGCGGCGCTGGCGGCGCTGACGCTGGCCGTGGGCACGTTGTGCGCCCTGCGCGCGGCGGCGCAATCCGCCACCGGTGACCCCAAGGCTACCGAGCAGTGGACACCCGTTCCGCCCGTGGTCGCGCCCGGGGCCGCCATCGGCTCACCCCCGTCCGATGCCATCATTCTGTTCGATGGCCGAAATTTGGACGAGTGGGTGTCGACCCTGGATCATTCCCCGGCGCGATGGAAGATCGGCCACGGCATGATGACGGTCGACAAAACGCTCGGCAACATCGAGACCAAGCGACTCTTCAGAAACTATCAGCTGCACCTCGAGTGGTGCGTGCCAAAGGACATCACGGGTGAGGGCCAGCTGCGCGGCAATAGCGGTCTGTTCCTGGCATCGACCGGCGCCGGCGACCTGGGCTACGAGGTGCAGATTCTGGATTCCTGGAAGAACACCACCTACGTGAATGGCCAAGCGGCGAGTATCTACAAACAGGCTGCGCCGCTCGCCAATGCCATGCGCAAGCCGGGCGAATGGCAAGTCTATGATGTCGTGTGGACGGCACCCACCTTTGAAGCGGATGGGACTCTCAAGGACCCCGCCTACGTGACGGTGTTTCACAATGGCGTGCTCGTGCAGAACCACTTCCGTCTTGCAGGCGAGACCGGTTACATCGGCAAGCCCGCCTATCGGCCTTATGAACGCGCCGCCATCAAGCTGCAAGCCCATGGCGACCCTTCCGCGCCGATCAGCTTTCGCAACATCTGGGTACGCGAAATCGCCGACGCCCCTTGAGTCCCGACGTCCATTGAGTCGACCGCCGCTGCGGCCCGCGCTTCAATGCCGGAACGGCGCCGCCGTCCACCCCGGATTGCCGGGTGCATAGGGCACGGAGATGGCCTCATAGTCGGCCAGCGTTCTCTGCGGAGCCTCGTAGCCGGGGGGGAATGGCCGATGCGAAATGCTTTGAAAGTAGGCGAGCGTCGCATCGCGCCACCACTGCGCTTCCAACTCCTGGATCGATAAAAAGCGGCTGACTTCCGCGAAACGCTGCGCATCCACGTAAGGCGCAAGCTTCGCCCAGGTCGCCTGCATGTCTCGAACCGCGGCGACGCCCCGGGAGTAGTGCATGACCAATTCGTCCCAGAGGGTGTTCCCCGACGCCAGCCGGTAATCCCAAGGCAGATGGTGAAACCACAGGAGATATTTCTCGGGCGTCTGCCTGGGATCTTGAAACAGCGCCGCCACCGGCGGACTGTATTGCGCGGCCGCGTCGCTGCCGCTCGACGTGCGATCGAAGCCGATCCCCTCGGCGTCCGCTCGATGAAAGTACGGCGGGTCACCGACAGTCGGCGGCACCGAGCCCTGCCACGCGCCAGGCCCATAGTGATGCCCGGCGGCCATCAGATGCGCAAGCCCCAAGGGAGTCATGTAATCGACCGCCGCCTCCCGCGAGCCCATCATCAGGGCGACCGCCGGCCCGACGAAGCCTTGGTCGTTCGAGAACGTCATACGCGCCCACTCGTCCGCGAGGTCGCGCGCGTCCAGCGTGGGATCCCACGCCAGCCGGCCAAAGGCATACCAATTGGCCTGATCGAATTCGGAGCCGGTCCAATTGCGATCGGCACCGATGTTCGAGACGCCGGCGATTCCCGACATGGCGTGGTGGTCGAGCGTGCCATCGATGATCCGCGCCACGCTCGAACCGGCTCCCTGAGCGACGGTGTCGAAACCCAGCACCTCCTGGTACAGCGGCCCGAGATAGACAAGATGCGTCGCGAAGCCGAGGTATTCCTTCGTGATCTGCAATTCAGGCACCAGGGGCGTCTTCGGCATGGCGCCGAACAGCGGGTGCACCGGCTCGCGCGGCTGGAAATCGATCGGCCCATTCTTGACCTGGATCATGACGTTGTCACGAAATTGCCCGTCGAGCGGCACGAACTCATCGAACGCCTGCCGCGTGCGATCCTCGCCCTGCCGATTCGAATACACGAACGCGCGCCACATCACGACGCCGCCGTGAGGCGCAAGCACCTCCGCGAAGAGGTTGGCGCCGTCCGCATGCGAGCGTCCGTAATCGCGCGGGCCCGGCTGCCCCTCCGAATTGGCCTTCACCACGAATCCCCCGAGATCGGGGATGTACCGGTAGATCTCGTCGACTTTCGCTTGCCACCAGCGACGCACCGACGGATCCGCCGGGTCCGCGGTCTTGAGGCCACCCAATTCCATCGGCGCCGTGAAGCGCGGCGTGAGATACACGTGCAGACCGTAAGGGCGGAAGGCGCCGGCCAGCGCCGCCGCCTTTTTCAAGTACGCGGGCGTGAGGCTGACCGCATCCGCATTGACGTTCGTCAGCACCGTCCCGTTGATTCCCAACGAGGCGCAGGCGCGCGCGTAATCGACATACCGGGGCGCGAGGTAATCGGGAAGCTTTTGCCAATCCCAGATGGAGGCACCGGCGTACCCACGCTCGATCGTTCCATCGAGATTATCCCAGTGATTCAGCAGACGCCGCTGAATGTGCGGCGCGCTCTCGACGTTGAGCCGATCCACGGGCCGCCGCGTCTGCAGGAGGCGAAGCAACGTGAAGGTGCCGTACAGCACCCCGGTCTCGCTGTTCGCCGCCACCACGATGGCTCGGTGGCCCGCGGCCGAGACGGTGCGAAGCAGATAGCCTTCTCTGCCGAGTGCGTGCACATCCAGATGCATCTGGGCGACGACCGGCGAGGACTCCGGCGTGCCAAGCACGATGGCCCCATCTCGCGTCGGCCGGCTGGCGGCCCGCGGCTCGATGCCCAACAGACCCACGATGGCGCGGCGCAATTCATCGGCCGCCGGAGAGGCCGGATTCGCCGCGACGATCTCCCGAGCGACGCTACGATAGCGGTCGAGCCAGGGCGCTTCGACGGGATGGTAGCGCATCCAAAGCTCGTACCCGTCCTCGGCGTTCGCCACCGACGGGATCATTGCTGCGAGCCACGCCAGGATGATGAAACCGCGTAACGAAGCGAGGATCGAGGCGGCGACGCCCGGCGGCATACGTGCAAGCACAACCCACCCCCGCCATGCGGCTAACTTGTCGGAACCGACCGTTATCATCGGTTAATTCGACTTAGACGGAGATTCCAGATGCGGTCCGAGGAAATTGTCAGGCGTGTCGATTTACCGTTCTCGTCTCCGGAGAATATGGCCGTGACCCGTTCATTACTGAAAGCGTTGTCGTAAGCGGGCTCGAGGATCAACGTAGTCTTGGTACCGAACTTCAGGGTCACAGAGGCGCCACTTGCCAAGACCGTCACCTCACCAGCGATCTCCGGGCTGATGTATTTTCCGACCACATTCGCGGCTTGCAGCGATGAGGGGCTCACGGGAGCGACACGCTCGAATTGGTCAACAATGCCATACGCGTCAGTTATTGTGAGCGTGCCACGCTCATCAACGTCGGCTGTTTTTTCGCCCAGATGAAAACGGGTCGGGGATATTGGACTCATGACCGAGTGGTCACTGAAGAAAATCTTGCCGGATTCCAAAAATATTTTCGTCGGTCGGCCGGTCAGCACGTCCCGGTAAGTACCCACTAGACGATTCGTCTGCGCCGCCGACAGATGGAAGGTCTTGGCGTCGGTAGTTTGAAGTTTCGCCGGGTCCGGAATCCAAACGTCAGCGATCGCGTGGCCGTACTCCCAGGTGTTGACCTCGGCCACATTGCAAAGCATGGCGATAGACAGACCTAGACTTGGATACCTCGCTAGAAATGCGGTGTATCCCGCTGTCGAGCCGGTATGACTGATTTCGGACGCACCTTTGAACTTGCCGATAAACAATCCATAACCGTAATCGGTTGGGCGGCCGTTGTTGAGTTGATAAATATGCTGTTGGGTCTCGACCAACTCTGAATCCGCGGCGCCCGGCGATGAAAGATGTTCATTCCACTTCAGCAGATCCCCCACCGTCGTTAGTAGACCGCCATGTCCATACGTGTCTTCAAAAGGCATGTCGGCATGAAATTCATCACCCTTCCGCGAGTACGCGATAGCCCGGTTGGGAACGATCCGCGTGTAATCGTCGCGCCATGCGGTGTGGGTCATGCCCAAGGGAAGGAAAATGCGTTGCCTGGTGAATTCCGCAAGCGACATGCCGCTGACCCGAGAAACAATGATTTCCGACAGGTTGTACCCGGTGTTGCTGTACGACCAGCGCGTGCCGGGAGCGAAGTTCAACTCCATCTGCCGACTGATGATGTTCAAAATATCGGAATCTTCATAAACCCGAGTGGTTCGAGGCCAGCCTTCAACTGTGGCGATATCTCCCCAGTCCCGCAGGCCGCTCGTGTGCGTCAGCATTTCTCGAATCGTGATTGGCTTACCATAGTCCGGCATTTCTGGAATGTACTTTCGCGCCGGATCATCGAGCGACAACTTGCCTTCTCGTGCGAGCATCAGAATCGCCATAGCGGTGAACTGTTTGGAAAGAGAGCCGGCCTCGAAAACTGTGTCGAGCGAATTGGGTACGCGGTGCTCTAAATCGGCCGATCCAAACGCTTTCGACAATTCTAGGTGACCGGCTTTGCTGACGCCGACTGCACACCCCGGTGTTGAGTCGTTCCATTTAGCAAAAATGTGATCGATGCTCGTACCGTAGTTGACAGGAATGTCGGCGAAAGCGCTTGTATACAAAAGTCCGAACAGAATGACGGTCTTGGTGGAAATCATTGGACGCACAGACTCCTACATGGACACCTTGATTGTATACATTGCGCCATGAAAGGATTGGCTCGAAAGCGGAAGACTCACTGGGGACATTGACTTTTGCGGGACGCCGGCCTGTTGGGATCACCTCAAGAGAGGGAAAAAACAGTAGCGCTCTGGCGTGTGCGCAACCGATCACGGCATGCGCCCTTGAGGTCCGGACCGCTCCGCGGCTCAATTCGCCTCGTATATGCGGATCTCGGCGCTTTGCTCACCTTGTCTTTGCACAGCAGCGAAAAGTCTTCCCCATTCAGGAACGAACAGGCCGGTTTGGGTGTGGGGCGGCGTCGCATAGTGCGCGATCCTGTCGTAGTGATTGTGATCCCTGTCTTGGAAGACTTCTAGAAAGCCTGCACCGGTGAGCACATAGATGCGCCCGCGTCGCGAATCGTAGAAGAGGTCGTCCGCAGGGCCCGCGGTTTCGCCGGCCGAGATTTCCTTCCCGGTCTCGGTGTCGAAAACAAGCATTCGCGACGGGGTCCAGGTTGCCACGAATAGGCGGTGATGAGCTTCGTCGAGCGCCATCGGAAAATTACCCTGTGCCGACGTGACCGGCCAACGGGCCAGGACCGTGAGTTTGACGCGGTCAATGACTTCGATCTCCTTTTTATCTGGAACGTTGACGAAAATCCGATTTCCCAATTCCTCGAGCCGAAACGATTCCGGATGGGCATCGATCACGACGTCACCAGTCTTGTTCCCGTTCGTATCCAGAAACCCAAGGCCTCCGGTTCCCTCCGTTCGCTTCCGTAGCTGCTTTGCCCCGGCATACCCGACGATCACCCGATTCTCGCGGGCGTCATACCGAACATTGTCGGAATCCTCAGGGAACTTTGTGGATGCGAGAACTTGAAAGGTCGCCCCGTCATAGATTTTTACAACGCCGTCGACAGCGCAGGCAACAAACAGACGATTGGTGGAGGCGTCGTAGAACACTCCCTGTGGTTCGGCCAGATCGGTAATCGTGTGCACACGTCGGCCGTGTTGCAGGTCAATTACCTCAAGCGTGTGGTTGGCAACGGCGGCCACGAAGAGGCGCCGGCCCTTCACATCGACGCCTAAGTGGTCGATGCGTCCGTTGACACTCGGCAGAGGGATGTGGGCCTTTAGGATCAATGCCGTGGATTCTTGCCCGAAGGCCAGGCCGCTCAAAGCGAGCAACGGCGGGAGGAGCAATCTTGGGAGGCTATATTTCATTGAGTTGCGGATGCCGCCGGCGACCGGCGGCGCTAGTCCGTCTGTGCCTCGAATACCAGCAGGCGTGCGCCGAGCACGCCGCTCGGGGGAGCCGCAAGGTAGAGCCGGTCGCGCTTTGCGTACCACGCGCCGGTGCGAGTACCAAGTGCGGTCGGGAACTTGCCCATGTCGGTGTAGTGATCTGCGTCGACCTGCTGCACCACGCTTAAGTAGCCTTCGCCGCCGGCCACGTAAATGCGTTTTCGGTCCGCGTCAAAAAACATGTCGTCCATGTCGCCAACGGTCGGAAGGCTGGCGACAACTTTCCCGGAATCCATATCCAAGACAGTGAGCCGGGACGGCTTGCGCGTGCCGATAAACACACGGCGATTCGCTTCATCGAGGACCATGGGGAAGTTGGCCGAGTGGCCGTTCGGCAGCGACCAGGCGGCGATCTTTCCAGTTTGGCGGTTGATGACCTGGATATTTTTCGTGTCAGCCACGTTCACGAATATCCGCGGTCCCTTGGTTTCGAGCTGGAACCCTTCAGGGTGTCCCTCAAACTTGTATTCTGTTGGGAGGCGCTTGTTGGTCGCTGGATCAATCACGGCGATGGCGCCGTCCCCATAGCCCAGATAGATTTTCTTCGCGACCGCGTCGTAGCGTAGATTGTCCGGATCCGAGCCCTCGCCAAAGTCGATGTGGTCAACCAGGGAGTATTTCGCCCCGTCATAGACGTTCACGCGGCCGTTCGCCGAGTTGGCGACAAAGAGCTTGTCCCATTCGGCCAGATACAACGTGCCCTGCGGCTGGGCGAGACCGTCGATCTGGTGAATCATGCGCCCGGCAAATACATCCACGACCTGTACCGTGTCGTTGCCGAGACCGGAGAAGATCACGCGCTTGCGCTTGCCATCGATCGTGAAGTGGTCGAGACGGCCCTGCACGCCCGGCAGAGGGATTTCCTGCACCTCGCGCACGGGCGGCGCCTCGCGTTCCTCGGCATGGGAAATGGGAGCCAGTGCGGCAAGCGCGCTGGCGCAGATGACTGAACGGAACAGGATAGGACGGAGATGCATGGTCGAATGCCTCACTGATTGACTAGTGGTTTGTAGGGGACATTTCACGGGACGGTGGCGAACACGCGCAGTTCGGCGCCGCGTTCTTTGTCGCGTGGCACGGCGACGTATAGTTGATGCCATTCCGGCACGAATACCGATGTGCGCGCGATCGGGCCCGTTGGGATGCGTGCGATGCGTTCGTAGTGATCGGCGTCGATCTGCTGCGTGACATCGACAAAGCCTTCGCCTCCGCTCGTATAGATGCGCCGTGTGGCGGAGTCGAAGGAAAGGCCGTCGAGCGTCGCCACCGTCGGGACGGACGCGACCACGGTGCCGGAATCTGAGTCGAGCACGACGATACTCGCCGGTGTTCGCACCCCAAGGAAGAGGCGGCGGCTTTTCTCATCCAGGGCGATCGCCACGTCTTTCTGGATTCCGGGAATTGTCCATTTGGCCACTTGCGCCTTCGTCTTGCGGTCAAGTACAACGACCTCTGCCTTTTCCGGCACAAGGACAAATACGCGCTCGCCCTGGCCCTCGACGACGCTGCCGCCCGCATGAGCGTCGGTGGTAAGGGCGACCACCTGCGCGCCGTTCGCGACGTTGAATACGGTCAGATCACCTTGCTCTTTATTGGCATCGACCCCACCGGAGCCAACATAGATTTCTTTCGACCGCGGGTCATAACCAATCGCGTCGGCTCCGAGTGACACGCTAGCGGCGTGAATCACCGCAAGCGTGGTGCCATCAAGGGTTTTGACCGAGCCATCCACGCCGGAGGCAATAAATAGCTTGTTGAACTTAGGGATAAAGAGCACGCCCTGGGGCTTGGCAAACCCGGGGATGGTGTGATTCACACGGCCGACTCTCAGATCGACCACCTCGATGGTGTTTTTGGCGAGCGCCGCGAGGAAGGCTCGCCGACCCTTCACGTCGATGGCAAAGTGGTCGATGCGCCCGTCAACCTCGGGTAGCGGAATCGTCTGCACGAGTTTGAGGGCGGCCCCGTTTTCGGCCGATGCAACAGAAAATGAAAACAACAAAGCCAGGGCGACGATCACGCGGCGCTTTCTCGCCATCTTGCTTCCCCTTGTCGTTATCGTAATGTCTGACGCTCCCCGATAGTCCTCACTACCGCATCAGCGCCCGTATCGTGCGCGTTGTAGGCTTTCAGGAAGCTGTCAAGAACACGAATAGCGCGAATTGGCAAATCCTGCCTCTCATCGCACGGACTCGAACGCGAGTATGGAAGCTTGCTGATCGCCGATCGCCTGGGATGCCACGTACAGACGCTTGAGTTGAGGCACAAATAGAGCCGTGCCCGAGCCCGGCCTGGTCCGGATCTTGGAGACTAACTCATAGTGATCAGCGTCGTTCTGCTGATACACGTAGACCCAACCGGGCGACGCCTCGGGCCGGCCCGCGCCAGCGAACCCCCTCCCCGGTGACCGGGGAGAGGGACGTGCAGGGCGGAGCCCTGTTCTAGTCCAGGTCGGCGACTTGCGGCGCCGCCCGGTTGAACTCCTTCGGGTGACGTACCGTGCTCTCGCCGGGATACGGCCGTATAAACCCCGTCGACTGGTACCAGTTCAGGTGATTGACGGTGTCCGGATCCTCGGCGTCGGGCTTGGTCAGCTTGCCGGCGAAGATCTGCGACTTCTTCTTGAGCCACGCCGCCTTCAGGACCTCGACCGAATGGTTGCCGTCCTTGCTCGCGACCGACGGCGTCACGCCTTGATCCAGCGGCACCTGATTCGGCAGGTGATCGAAGGGCTTGAAGTTCGCCTCAGGCGGCTTGCCCTTGACGAAGGTGGTGGTCATCGGCGAGGCCACGAGGTCGAATTGATTCATGGGCGGCAGACCCAGGATTTGTTCGATGGTGCGGGTCATGTTGACCTGCGTGTAATAGGTGTGGTCGGTGGGCCCGTTCTGCACCGCATACGGGCTCACGATGTAGCCCGGGCTGCGATGGCCGTCGACGTGGTCGACGCCGTTCTGCGCGTCGTCTTCCTCGATGAAGATCGCGGACGATTTCCAGACCTTGCTGTGGCTGATGTAGTCGATGATGCGGCCGACGGCAAGATCGTTGTCGGCCTGCTGGGCATCGGCGGTCGGCGGCCCGCCGGTATGGTCATCCATGATCCATAGGATACTCAAGGTCGGCACGGTACCGGCGGCAAGATCCTTGTTGAAGTCCTGCACCCAAAGATCGACGCGGAACTGGTCCGGGATGCCCAAATCGAACTGCGGGAAGTTCTTGATGAGGTGCTTCGACACCGCCGGGACCGAGGATTCGGCCTGGACGGTGTTCTGAAAGTGCAGCGTCGGTTCGAGCCCGGCCTCGAAGCGCAGCGCATCGGAGTAGAACTGGCTCCAGGTGGGCTCGGTGGTCGAGCCGTTCGGCTGCTTGAAGAAATCGTTCTCCACGTATTCGCCGTAGATCTTCACCGACTGGCCGGCGGCCGCCGCTTCGGACCACAGGAACCCCTTGCTGGTATAGGCGAGCGCGTCGCCGGCGTTGCCGCCCGGATAGCTGCGGTTCCAATCCGGCGACTTGATGTCGTCGGCGTAGGGCGCCATGCCTTCGGTGATCCACTGATGACCGTCCGCCGACTGGCGGCTCGGATCGTAGAAGTTGTCGAGCAGCGGGAAGCGCTTCACGAGCGCGTGCGCATTCGGGGTGTCCTTGCCGCCGAATACCGCCAGCGACGCATCGCCGTTACCGGCGGCCACGTCGCCCAAGATCTGATCGTACGTGCGGTTTTCGCGAATGATCAGGAACACATGCTTGATCAGCGACGGATCGCCGATCTTCGCCGGGATGGCGACCGGCTCGGTCTCGCGGCTGCCGCCGGCGGCAGACTTGATGTTCTGCTTCAGATCCCAGTGGTTGTTCTCGTAGACCTGTTTGGTCATCGCTTGCAATCGATCTTCACCCGGCACGGGGACGATGCTGACAGTGCCGTTGTCCTGGTGCGAGTTGTAGCTGGAGACACCGTAGTCGGTTTCGAACGAATTGCGCGCGCCGATGCCCTTGTCGTTCGCCACGATGAGCACGTCAGGCGACCTCTGGCGATCGTCGCCGGTATCGCCGCGCGCGTCATCGCCCCTGTCCAAGACGACCGAGCTCGGCGCGTAGGCCACCGGAATCATGCCGCGAAGTGAGTCGTCCTCGTTCCGGCTGAGGTCGACAACCCCTATGGCGTTGGCATTGTAAAGGGCAACGTAGGCGATACCCTTCCGCGCATCGACGGCGATGGCATTCGGCGCGGCGCCGTACGCCTGCTGGCGTTCCCCGGGGACCTTGATCGGCAGCGACACGTCGATGGTGCGCGTGACCTGATTGGTGTCCGTGTCGATCACCGAGAGCGTGTCGCTGTAGGTGTTGGCGACCAGCAGATTCTTGCCGAACCATGCCATGCCGGTCGGATGCAGACCGGTGTGGATGGTCGTGGTGATCTTCATGGACGCCAAATCGACCACGGACACCGTACCGGTGGTCGCGGAGCCCACCACGGGGTCGGCGACGATGGGAGTGCCGGCCGAGTAGATCTGGAAGTCCGCCTCGGTGGCGGGGCGCCCGCCTTCGTTGCTGATGTAGGCCGTCGTTCCGGTGCTGTTGATCAGAATGCTGTGCGGTGCATTGCCGACGCGGATCTGGGGACCCTGGGCGGGCATCGCCGCGGTCAGGTCGATCTTGGCGAGCGTATTGTTCTGATTCAGCAGAGCATAGGCGCTCTTGCCGTCCTTCGCGAAGGCCACGCCGCCGGGATACGAAGTGCTCGGGTTGTAGAACGTGCCGCAGGGCCGGCCGTAGTCGCCGATCGGGCTGTTCGGAAAGCACTTGATGAAGGAGTTGTCGGGCGGCACGCTGACCTGGGCGTAGTCGCTCAGCATGCCGGCGTCCGATACCTTGGCGATGGCGACGTTGCTGCTGTCCTGGCTGAACATCAGATACTTGCCATCCGCCGAGTAGGTGATGCCGCTGTAGCTGCCGCTGGAATCCTTGTTCAGCGTCACATAGTCCTGCAGGACCCGGCCGGTGCGAGTGTCGAACACCTCGACGGCCTCCGACGCGCCCATGGTGAGGACCGCGGCGGTGTGGCTGCGGGGATCGGGGTTGAGCGCGACCGCCTTCGCGCGGACCCGGATGCCGAGGTCAACCTGCGTGCCCGCGGGGGTGATGACCTGGCCGTCCCCGACGACATAGGAGCCGTTCGGCTGCGGGCCGGTGACGTAGGTCGGGAAGGGTGCGGACTCGGCGGCGAACGCGGGAACGCTCAAGCCCGTGGCCAGGAGGCCGGCGAGCGGCCTTAAGCGGTTCATTCGAGATTTGTTGCGAGACTTCTTCCTAGACATGATTGATCTCCCCATTGAATGTTCCAACAACGCACCCAGCATCGGCGCGCGACCTGAAGGGCGGCGCTGCGACGCAGCCGCGCCTTCCTGGACATGGCAATCGGCTGCCACGTGTATGATCAACGTACGTGTACAACGCCTCTATGAACGTCAGACGACAAGTTCGTGACGGCGCGGAAATTATTTCTCGAGGATCGCGGTGCGGTCAGTCGTCGACGAGCGCCCGCAAGGGTCCAAGCCAAGGCTCGTAGCGCCGCCAGCGCGCGACCGAGTGGCGATAGATGGGTTGGCGGGTCTGCCACTTGCTCGGAGTCTTCACGGCGCGCCGATTTTTTTCGGGGTACAGGCACGCGTCATGCCACGACAGGCCGCAGGCGGCGATGATCCGCCGGATCCCGGCCTCGGGCGCGCCGGTGAGCTCCTGGTAGTCGACCTCGACGAAGCGGTCGGCCGGTAACACGCGCCGCCAATGGTCGGTGAGCCGCTGGTAGCAGCGGAAATACGCCACGAGGTCGGCACCGCCGGTGGGAAAGGCCAAGCTCGGATGAAAATGGGTCTGGTGGATCGACAACGCCGTATCGAGCGCCGTGCGGCGGCAATGGATGATGACGGCGTTCGGCAACGCCAGGTGGACGAGCCCGGCCCATAGAAAGTTGAACGGCATCTTGTCGGTCACGCGCGCCGCGCGGGGCGCGATCTCGCGTAAAAGGCCCAGGTAATCGGCCGCCGCCTTGCCGAGGAACCTTCTATCCGTCCCGGCCGCGTCCAAGCGATGCCACGCGGCGCCGCGCTCATTCCAGAAATTGAGCTCGCCGCCGGCGCCGACTTCGGGGTGGCTGGAGACGATTTGTTCGACGAGCGTGGTGCCGGAGCGCGGCATGCCGATGATGAGCACCGGCGTTGCGTCGCCACGGCCGAGGGCCGGCGCCCGGGCGAGCCAGTCAGGCGTGCAGCGCGCGACCAGCCGATCGGTTTCGCGCGCGAATGCCACCGGGTCGAAGACCGACGAGCCGCGGCGCACGGCATCGGCGGCATCAAAATGCCGCATCGCCAGCGCGTAGTCGCCGAGATCATCCGCCGCCTTGCCGATCGCGAGATGCAGGCGCAGGCGTTGTGCCACGTCGAGTCCGGGGGTATCGAGCGCCGCGTTCATCCGTTGCAACAGACCGTCCTCGCCCGTGACGGGACGGCATCGGACCAGATCGTAGTAGCTGCCCGCCAACAGCGGCGCAAGTTCGATCGCGCGTTGCAGGCAGCGCTCGGCCTCATCGAAGCGACCGAGCTCGGTGAGGAGATTGCCGAGCAGATCGTGCGCCATCGCATTGGTCGGTTCGACATCGAGCGTCTCCTTAAGGACCTGTTCGGCTTCCCGATCGCGATCTTGGGTGAGCAGCGCCCGTGCCTTGCCGAGGCGGCCGAAGGGGGTCTTGGGTCCGGTCACCGCCGCACGCCGGAAACAGCCGATGGCCTCGTCGCGATGGCCGAGCGTGTAGACCAAGGCGCCGGCGCGGAACCACGCTTCGGTGAGCGTGGGCGAGAGCACGGTGGCGCGGTCGTAGGCCGCGATGGCGCCGCCGCTGTCGCCGAACTTTTCCAGGGCGATGCCCAATCGGAAATAGGCGTCCGCGTATCGCGGGTCGGCGGCCACCGAGCGTTGCAATGCCGCGATGGCATCGGGCAGCCGTCCGATTTCGAGGCAGGCGAGGCCCAAGTCGTGGTGGATGACGGCGTTCGTCGGCTGCAACCGGGCCGCTTCGCCCAACGGCACGATGGCATCGGCCGGTCGTCCCTCCTCGAGCAACTGTGCGGCGATCGCGAGCAAGGGCGCCGCCTGCGGTGGTGGACTTGAGGGTGGAGATGGGCACATGGCGCGGACCTGGCGTCGGAGCGGTGGCGTGGCGATCGGCGTCGCCCGCGCCATTGTCACCTGAGCACAATCGACAACCCAAGCGAATTTTGCGCGGCGGCGTCGCTGACGTCGGTCGACGAGTCGGCCGCGGGCACAGCCGCCGCCCGCGCTGCGAACACCGGCCGGGCACGACGCCCGCCGGTCATGGGTCTTGCTCGGGTTGTCATCGAATCAACATATTTGCCGCTTACCTTGCGGGGCTGTTGCCCGGGCGGCGAGTGATAATGAGAAAGAGTACGGTGGTTTGGGGCGCGCTCGTCGTCGGTGCTGCGTCATACGCGCAGCAACCCGGCGATGCCGATGCGTCGGCGCTGGACTGGCTTCAGGTAACGGCCACACGTTTCGCGGATCCAGTTCAAGAAGTGCCGGATGCCATCAGCGTTCTCACCGGCGATGACCTGCGGGCGCGCGGCGCCTACGACCTCAAGTCGGCGCTGGCATTGGTGGGCGGAGCCTTCGTCGCGCCCGGCGGCGACTTCGGGCCGGCGGCGTCGGTGCCGGGATTGTTGGGTCTGCGGGAAGTGGATGATTTCCTGCTCGTGGTCGATGGCATTCCGGCCGGCGGTGCGTTCATCCCGCAATTCGACACGCTGGATCTTCACAATATCGAGCGGATCGAGGTGGTGCGCGGCGCAGCACCGGTGTACTACGGGACCACGGCCTTCGCCGGCACGATCAACGTCATCCACTACCCCGCTGGCCAGGCGGCCGATGCGGTGTCGGTCTCCTTCGGCAGCTACGGTTCGATGGCCGTGGACGGCGCGACCGTGCTCTCGAGCGGTGATCTCAAGCAGTCGCTGGCCGCCGACGCGACCCACGAAAAAATCTCCGACGCGCGCGCCGGGTACGACCGGCAACATGCTGCGTATCGATTGGGCACCGAACTCGGCCCCGGCCATCTCTCCTTCGACCTGGACGGGGTGCACCAGCGCCAGCGTCCTTCGAGTCCGAGCCCCGTGGGGGACAGCGGACGGTTGACCACGCTGTTGTCGCCCGATTTCAACCAGAACCCGAGCGATGCCGTGATCAACACGGAGCGAATGCGCGCTGTTCTGAGTTATCGGCAGATGGTGCCGTGGGGCGCGTGGGTCACGACGCTCGCGGAAACGCACACGCACGTCAACACGGTACAGGGTTACCTGCAAGATGGCTTCGAGGACGACACCGAGGACGACGCGGAAGGGTTTTCCCAGCGCCGCGTCATCGACGATATCTATTTAGACTCGAGCATCACCCAGGCTGTGTCGCCGTCTCTGGCCGTCACCTACGGCATCAATGAAGTCTACGGGCGAGCCCGGCAAAGCAGCAGCACGTTTGCCTATACGCTGCCGCTGGATGGAACCGGAGTGCCGATGAGCAGTGCGCAGACGCCGGACGGTTCGACCGCGCTCAAGGATTCCCGCAGCTTCGTGGGCGCCTTCCTCCAGTCGCGCTGGAAGGTCACGCCGGATTTGAACCTGCTCGCGGGCGTCAGAATTAACCACATCAGCGAGTCCCAGGATGCGGACGACGGCGCCACGACACTGCATCAGTCCGAGCACGTGACCCGCTGGAGCGGGTCGATCGGCGTCGACTACCGTGTGTGGCACGACGCGGAAGGCGACTTGGATGACGTCACCATATACGTCAACACCGGCAATACCTTTCAGCCGCCGCAAATCGATTTTGGACCTAATGCGGGCTTCGATCCGCTGCTGCGGCCGGAAACGGAGCGGAGCTATGAAGCCGGCATCAAGGCGGACGGCTTGGATGGGCGCATCGATGTCGACCTCACCGCCTTCTGGGTCGATTTCGGACATCAAGCGCTGCCGACCCTCGTGAACGGCACGCCGGCGCTGGTCAACGGAGGCAGCGAGCGCTTCAAGGGGATTGAAATGGAGGGAGCCTGGCGCGCCACCGACGCACTCAAGGTGGCTGCCACGGTGAGCCTCAATGACGCCCGCTACAACGACTTCAACACGCTGATCGGCGATGGACTGGTGCAGTTGCGGAACAAGCACCTTCTCCTGTCACCACGGCTGCTGTCGGCCCTGTCCGTCACGTATGCGCCGCCGACGGGGCTGCGCGCCTCCTTGACCGGCAACTACGTCGGACCGCGCTATCTCGACATGCTGAACACGGTTCGAGTGGGCGGCTACGTCACCGAGGATGCGTCGATCGGCTATGGGTTCGGGAAAGTTCTCCTCATGGCATGCGCCTACAATCTCACCGACCGCCGCGACCCCGCCCTCGAGAGCGATTTGGGCGAGGGACAGTTCTACCGCGCCAAAGGGCGCTGGCTGATGTTGAAGCTCACCGTCCCGTTTCGCTGACCTCCCACTGTGCTACGGAATCCCGATATACCACCATATAAACCTTTGAAATGTCTGATACGTCGGATTTCGAGTAGCACACGGTCTGCCAATACAGCAATGGTTGACTCATAGGCATGAGTCATTTAGCCGCAATTGATGGCTAAGCGACTACAAGTCATCCTTCAGGATCTCGAGTATCGAGAAATTAAGCGTTCAGCCGACGCGCAACGATTATCGATCGCCACATGGGTCAGACTGGCTCTCGCGGCCGCTCGCCGTCGCGAGCCCGTGGGCGATGTCGGCAAAAAGTTAGATGCGGTACGCGCGGCCGTCCGACATTCCTACCCGACGGCGGACATCAACGATATGTTGGTAGAGATAGAGCGCGGCTACGGTGTGTCCGATCGTCGATGATTTTTGTCGACTCGAACATCCCGATGTATCTCGTCGGGCCCCGCACCGGCACAAAGTTGATTCTCAACGAGTCCTCTAAGGTCTGCTGAGCGAGCGCGTTCGACTCGTTACGGACGCGGAAGTCCTTCAAGAAATTTTGCATCGCTATGTCGCGATCGACCGGCGCGATAACACTAAGTGCGGTTAAATGGTTGCCGAAAAAAGAGCCACTCGCGTCTTGGTATAGTCTAGATATATGGCGGCCGTCCGAGCAACGTAACGCCAGGAAGTCGAGAACGGCGCGCCGCCTCATCCCACGCGCTTTGTGCGCCTGCGGCGTGAGTTCGCCGCCGACACCGCAACCTCGCCGCCCGCCGGACCCTGTTTCAATGTGATCGTACCCGGTATGTGCTGTTTGCCCCAGCGCACAAACGCGAGCAACACCTCGCCCAGAGCGCTGCCCTTCGGGGTAAGCGTGTA
Source organism: Gammaproteobacteria bacterium (assembly GCA_034667965.1). Classification (GTDB taxonomy): domain Bacteria; phylum Pseudomonadota; class Gammaproteobacteria; order Steroidobacterales; family Steroidobacteraceae; genus Bog-1198. The sequence goes on along the minus strand of JAXDQI010000210.1, from coordinate 1,708 downwards.
GGAGTACCGCACCGGGCGCTGCTGATAAGGAGTGCGGGTGACGATGCCGGCGCTTTGCAAACGCTCGAGGCGATCCGCAAGAATGTTGGTGGGAATACGCTCCGGCGAAAGCGCGAGCTCGCCGTAGGTGCTCTTGCCGTGCAGCAAGTCGCGCACCACGAGCAGCGACCATTTGTCACCCAGGATGTCGAGCGAGTTGGCGATCGCGCAGGGGGAACGCGCGAAGGGTTTTGCGGTGTTCATGTGTCCGGCTCCATGCGTTGAAAGCGAGTTACTTGCAGAGTGCAAGTCATTGTGCTACGTTGAGGACAAACTTGCAAAATGCAAGTCACTAAATGGAGAGCGTCATGACTGCGATTGTCCTTCCCCAGCCTGCCGAGTCTCAGCCCAGCGGACGAGGCGGTATGCGCCTCACCATTGCGATCGCACTGGCTGTCTGGCTCCTGCTCGTGATGTCGCTCGGTGCCGCAGGCGCATTCGTCGGCCCTCCCGGGACACCTCCCCTGCCCATTGCGATTGGGGTTGCAGCGCCTCTGGTGCTCTTTTTCGCGTCGCTACGGCTGTCGCAACCCTTCCGCGAGTTCGTGCTCTCGCTGGATCTTCGGCTCGTTGCGGGAATCCAGGCCTGGCGATGGGCGGGGCTGGGCTTCCTCGATCTCTATGCGCACAACGTGCTGCCGGCTGTGTTCGCCCTGCCGGCTGGCCTCGGAGACATGGCTATCGGGGTCACAGCCCCGTGGATAATGCTTGCCCTGGTGCGTCAGCCTGGCTTCGCCGCCCGCAGCACATTCATCCGTTGGAATGTCCTCGGGATATTGGACCTCCTCATCGCGGTCATCATCGGAGCCGTGAGTGCCTTCTTCGCGACCGGGGTCCCGGGAGAGATCAGCACCGCTCCGATGGCGACGCTGCCGCTGCTGCTGATCCCAGCATTCCTCGTGCCCCTATTCCTCATGCTGCACACAGCGGCGCTGATGCAGAGCCGGCAACTGATCCGCAGCCGAGCCTAGGGGCCCCTGGAACGTGGCGCGCTGTTCTTGATGGGACAGCGCGGCCATCGACCGTATCGCTCGGCTCCGAAAGGCAGACATTCGCTACCGGCTGCGAGGAGTCCCGGTTTGTGCCTCTCCCGCTCCCGGCGGAAACGTCGAGCGGGTGGTTTCATGAGGGCATCCGGCGGCAGTCGGCTCAACACACTAGTGCTTGTCATCGCCGCAAATCTTCATACCGATGTTACTGCCGCTCAAACGGCGCAGAACACCGTAAAGTGGAGTTACTTCTTTGGTCTGTAAATGTAATTTCCAAACACGTAGCCCCAAGGTACGGCAACGATGGGTAGTATCACCCACATGAACGCAGAGGCGGTCCCTTCCGCGGATGAACCCGCCAACGTGTCCGCTGACCAGAGCGGGTACGCGACAAGAATGAGCCACAACACTTTGTAAAAAATCTCCAGCAGCAGGATGGGCAGCATTTTCAACGGACGAATGATTCCTAAACCGGCCAATGTTGCGAAGGCTGTCCAGACGCACCACGCCATGGCATCGTCGGGTTGCCATGAACCTCGGTGGGTAAGAATATGCGTCCAGGTGTCCCTGCCCAGCACAAAGAACATTAGGATATAGAGCAGTCGCAAGAGGTAAATATTGATTCTACGGACACCCTCGTATCGGTCGTCGCGTTGAAAAATGGCTAAGGGGCTGAAGGT